>NZ_JBITDA010000054.1:0-19377 GCF_044453765.1 Streptomyces sp. NPDC051636
CCGAACGATCGTCCCTGCAGGCAATGGATGAGGCCCGGAGACACTGTCCCCTTCACCATCACGCCCTCTGCGACCACGCCGGTGAGCCGAACATTGCCCTCGCTCGGCGCCCCTGCCACCTCTGGATCTCAACGGCGGATCAGCCGGAGCCGGCTCGTTGCCCGATCCGTGCGCAAGACGACGCTGTACTCCCGGTCGAGAAACAGCAGGCAGCGAGCAGGATCGTCCGGGACGGCCCTGCGGTTCTACCCGATCGGACGGCACCCCCGGTCCCCGGCGTCCCGCACCAGCTGCTTAGGATCCGTGCCCGTGCCAGAGGTTCCCGATGAGTTGAGCAAGTTGGAGCGATCGGCCGAGGAAGAGCGCGCGAAGCTCGCGGGCCTCGCCGGTGACGAGTACGACGCTCAGTGGCGCCGCTGGCGTGAGGCGTCCGAGGCCGTCCAGGCGGCCGTCACCGCGCACGCCCAAGCCACCCAGACCAGCCGGTATGAGCTGGAGCAGGCGGTGAAGAAGGCCGTGCGGCACGCCCAGGAGGACCCTGCTGTCCAGTAGCCGGTGCCGGGGCCTTACTGCTGGTCGGGCCAGGTGGCCAGTGCTTCGCCGCTGTCCTCTGGCCGGGCTGGTCACACATCGATCAACCTGGCCAGTCGGAGTTCTGAGGCTTGTGCGCTGCCGAGCGTCCTGGAGCAGCCGTCCGACGTGGGCAGGCGTGGTGTGACGCACGGCCTGCGCGCGATCAGGGTTCGGGTCAGCCTCCTACTCGCCCACCAAAACTGGCCAAAAACGATCTACAGCAACTACCCCAGGCCCGACAAAACTCAGGTCTTGCACGTCTCGCCTACACGGCAGCTCCGGGTACCTCCTTTACCCGTTCCGAGCGCCTGCCAGCGAGTCCCGCCACAGCGCTCTCGGGCCAGCCAGGTGCACCTCATCAACAGCCTCACACCGACGATGCCTACCCCCACATGGAGGTGCTGGCGCGGCGAGAGGCCCGCTCGTCGCGTAGACCAGTCGTGACCGCACTGCAGCACTACCTCGGCGACTTCACCACTGCGACAGCCGCCGGCCTTGTCGCTGAACTCGTCAAGCGTCGGCTCGACAAGCACAGCCACCGCGACGACCAGGAACCGGACGACGTGGCCACTCCGAGCGAAGACCCCACCCCAGAACAGGAGGAGTAGCCGCCCGTTCGCAGGGCTCACAGCAGGGGCGCCGCTCGAGCTGCACATCCGCCCGTCGCAGGCCCCGGGGGGCGGAGCAGCCGTCCGGCGCCCCGGTATTCGCGATCGTCCACACCGCCAGCGGTCAGCCGGCAAAGGTGAGCTGCAGGTGGTAGCGGCCGGGACCGGTCATGCGCTCCCGGGCCGCCGCCTGGTCGTCTTCTTCGCCGCTGTCTTCTTCGCGGGCGTCCCTTTCTTCGGTGCGGGCAGGTCGTGCACACCGGCCGGACCCGTGTCCTGAGAGCGGGACGCCTTGGCCTTTTGCACCGACTCGTTCAGCGCGGCCATCAGGTCCAGTACCTGGGCGGGCTGCTCGGGTTCAGCCGCTTCCGGCAGCGGCTTGTCTTCGCGCTTGGACTCGATGATCTGCGCGATGGCCTCGGTGTACCGGTCCTGGAACTCCGGGCCTTCCAGTTGGTCGACGGTCAGGGTGTCCATGAGGGCGAGCGCGCCCTCGATCTCTTCGTCGGACACCTCGGTGGGCGGCGGGAGCAGCTCGGTGGGGTCACGGATCTCGTCGGGCCAGCGCATGGCGTGCAGGACCAGGACGTCATCGCGTACGCGCAGCAGGCCGAGTCTTTCCCGGCCGGACCAGGCGTACTTGGCAACAGCCACTTTGGCCGAGCGGCCGAGGGCCTGCACGAGCAGCTTGTAGGGCTTGGCCGCGATCTGGCCGGCCGGCTGCAGGTAGTAGCCCTCGGCGATCCGGATCGGATCGATGGACTCCAGCGGCACGAACGCGTCGATCTCGATCGCCTTCGCTGTCGGCAGTGGCAGGTTGCTCAGGTCCTCGTCCGTGATCGGGATGACCTGCGTCTTGGTCAGCTCGTATCCCTTGCCGATCTCGCTCTGGGAGACCTCACGGTCCTCGAGCTCGCATACCTTGCGGTAGCGGACCCGGCCACCGTCCTTCAGGTGGTACTGATGGAAGTGGATGCTGCGGTCCTCGGTCGCTCCCACGACGTTGATCGGCACCGTCACCAGACCGAAGCTGATGGCGCCGGACCAGATGGTTCGGGGCATGGCACACCTCCGCACTCGCCCCGAGCACCACCAGGTTACGACGGTCCCGCAGACGCCCCCGTGGACACCGGCAGCCCGGGGCTCGAACACCGCTCGGCTTCCGACCCGAGCTGCAGACCCGCGGCAGCTGCTTGCGGTCGCACCATCCCCTGAGCCGCCGGTACGGCTGGTGCCCCGGCGCCCCTGGGCATACGGCTCAGGGCTGGTCGGGCGGCGTCTCCTGGCCAGTACCAGCCGTGGGCTGCCATGCACGGCATTCTCGTTCTGTCACCCGCCGCGGCACCAACCCACAGACACACGCCAGCACGGCGTCCACACGAACCGGGGAGCGCTTGCTACGCGTTCGCCGGACCCAGGTCAGGTGTCGGTGATGTGGTCGAAGCCGCGCAGTAGCGGTGTGACCGCCTGCGCGCACCCGCACAAGGTGCACAGGCGGGTGCCCGGGTGCTCTGCCGCGTCCAGGGCGCGCTCCAGATCGAGCAGCGGCGCCCCCGCCGGTGCTTCCTCGCAGTCCGGTGCGTGCAGGACGGAGCGGGCCGGGCCGCGGCCGTCGCTCACCTTCTGCAGCACCCACCCCGAAGGCCGGCGCTCCCCGAGGACCTCGCGGACCACCGCCTGCGGGGACCGCTCCAGCTTCTCGGTGAAGACCTGGTCGTAGTCGACGCCGTCCACCGGCCGTACGTGGTCGGGGGCGCGCACCCACACCCGGTACTCCGCCGCTTCCACACCGCCGTCCTCACGATCTCGGTACGACGGCAACCCCACGAGGTAGGCCCGACCTGTCTCTGTTTGCCGCCGCTTCCACAGTCGCGCCACGACTTCCTGCTGCTCAGTCCCGAGCAGGGGATCGGCAGGCAGCACGACCCGGACCGGCACAGGCGCGGGTTCGGCAGCGTCGTCGGAGGGCGTAGTCACGGCCCCACGGTAGACAGGCGGCCGGTCAGAGGTTGCTGGTGATGAACTGGTCCACTTGTGCAGCCAGTCCCCATGCTCGGGGCTGCCCGGGGCGGGCACGGTCCGCAGGTCCTCGGGCATGGCGATCTCTTCCGGTTCCCACGTGCCGTCGTTGAAGTAACAGGCCCATACGGCCTCGCGAGCGGCATTGATGACGACGGCGCCGCCCACGGCCCCGTCCCCGGCGAGTGCGCCTTCGTCCACGGCGGTGCGTCCGGTCGCGATCGCCTTGCTGCTGCGGAACACCTGGACGGCCATGCCGTGCGGGCGGCTCTTGCCGGTCAGGAGGTAGAGCGCCCAGTGGGTGCCGACGGCCTCCGGCCACCGCGTGCGGGCGGCCTGACGGGTGATCCCGGCGGCTTCCCCCAGATCCGTGTAGGTGGCGGCACCCCGCCCTGCACGGGTGGCGGCGGGTCGGCTGCGGACCCGGATCGCCTACGAACTCGGCATCGACGCCGACCCGAAAGCTATCGGCCCCAGGGTGCTGATCCTCCTCGCGGAGATCAACGCCACCATGAAGCAGCCGGCCCGCTACTGGGAGAAGATCCGCGAGTCCGGCGACCCGAAGGTCTCTCGGGCCGTCGACGCGTTCAACGAGATCCTCTACATGGGCCGCCAGCTGCGCATGCACGTGCTCCTGGCCGCCCAGTCCGCCACCGCCCGCGCCCTGGGAGGCCCGGAGGTCCGCGAGCAGTTCGCCACCCGCATCCTCGCCCGCTACAGCATGAACGCCTGGCGGATGCTCGCCCCCGAGGTCCACCCGGCGCCGAAGTCCACCAAGCACCAAGGTCGCGCTCAGGTCGTCATCGGCGGTTCCGCTCGCGAGACGCAGGTGCTGTTAGCCCGCGAGTGGGCCACCACAGGCAAGAAGGCCGCCGCCGGCCGCTCCGCCCGCAGCACTCCCGACGCAGGCCAGCCCGAAGCCGCCCGCGTCCGACGTGCAGTCCGCCGCCGCGTCCGCGGACTTCCTCGCTGACGCCTTGGAGCACCACGGCGACCCCGGCCGTGCCCGATCCGGTTCCGGCCGCCGACCGCGACTTCGTCGCCGACGCCTGGGGCCTGGGGCCTGGGGCCTTCGGCCGCCGACCCGGGCGGCGCCTTGACGGAGCCAAGTTGACGCCGCCGACAGTCATCATCGACCATTTTGGCAACTTCGCCCTGTTTACCGGTTTATATCCAATATTCGGGCGTTGTCTCTCATCTCTTCCCCTCCTTCACGTTGTGCGTCCGCATGGTCCGGTGGGGATGGTGGCCAGCTCGCGTACGTGACGGATGAGCGGTGTCCTGGGGAACGGGATGACGCCGAGGTCAGGATGGTCCCGCTCGGTGATGTGCTCAGCGACGCAGTCGGACAAGTCGTCGGTGAGGACGGGAGCGGCAGCCCGGTGACCAAGCAGCTCCTCTGGGGCGAATCCATGGCGGGCGAGCTGACGGCCCCAGTGCTCGGCGTCGTGGGACTCGCCATGCTGCGCGTGGTTGAGGAAGAGACAGTACTCGGCGGCTTCGTCCCCGGCTCCGGCGGCGAACTGCCACCAGAACCGGGCCCCGTCGGTGTAGTCGCAGAGATAGAGCAGGCAGCCGAAGGTCCGGGCGCCGGCCAGATGGGCGTAGTGGCAGTCGATGAAGGCCGCGAGGTGGCGGTCCGCCTTCGGTGACAGCAGCATGATCAGGCTGGCGGCCTGCAGATCCCGCCAGGCGTGGTCGATGTCGTACCCGGTGCTCATGCCCGGAGCGGTCCATGATGACGTATCCGCCATCAACGCGGTGGCTTCCGCTGCGCCGCCGTTCTCGCCGCCGTGGACAGGGCAGGCACGCTTGCGGCGGAGATCGCGTCGACGTAGCAGGCGTGCCTTGGCGGCTGTCAGGTCGTAGGCGTCGTATCGGTCCTTCGTCCGGGCTCGGGCCAGCCACTCGTCGAGGGTGCGCCTCGAAGTGGGCGTGGCAGCGTGGCTCATGACGTCTTCTCCCCCTGGTCGGCGCGGTCGGAGTACTCGGCCTGGAGCAGACGGGCCAGGCGCCGACGGGCCTGGCACAGGTGCGAGCGGACGGTGGCCTCCTCGAGGCCCAGGAGCGCTGCGGCTTCGACCGTGCTGAAGCCCAGTCCGTAGTGGAGCACGATGAGGTCGCGCTGACGCTCGCTCAGCCTCCGGGTGGCGGAGTACAGCGTGATGGAGTCGACGAGGCCCTCATAGGGATCTTCCGCCTGATCCTTCAGCGCTGCTTCGAACGCGGCGATGTCCATCGGCTCCGGCCGCCGGCTCCGCTTGCGCTGCTGATCCGTGATGCGGTTTTTCAGGATGGCCCACGCATACCCCTCGAGATGCTCCATCTGCAGCATCTGACTCCACTTGTCCATCACCGCATCGAAGGTGGCGTCCACCGCTTCCTCGGTGTCCGCATCGGAACCCAGCTGCAGATAGGCGAAGCTCATGTAGCTCTGCCGTCGATCGGCATGAAACGCCCAGTACGAGACCCGGTTGGCGTCGGGCCACTGTGCCATCGGCACCGTCTTTTGCCGTCGGCTCGGGACGCCTACGGCACCACCGGACTCCTCCGGCCCGCCCTCACTCACCGTCCCCCCTGGTCAGCTCGCCCCCGGGAGTATGCTGCTCGTCCGGTGCGGGCGGACGCAGCCCGGTGATGCCTACGCGGACGCCAGCGGTGAGTATCCGCTTGGACAGTCGGAGCGCGTCGGGACCGAAGACCCGGATGGCCAGCGTGGTCAGCAGCAACGCCGTAGCAGCGTCGTGCACGTGCCCTCCCCATTGGAAGTGGTCTGGGAAACGCCGCCCACCCCTCGGCGTTGGAGGCGAGCGCCTCCAGCAATAGAGCGTTTGGAAACCCGAAAACGTGCAGGCCGACCAGCCAAAAATATTACGTTCAGTATCAGACCAAATGCCTTCCGTTACATGAGCAAAAGCGACCAAGTTCGTTCAATGCTCTTCCCGGATCCGCCGCCGTGGTGAACGGTGCCTCCCGATGCCTCCTGTGACGGTGCGGCGCATCGCCTCGGCCAGCCGGCGGCCGATCTCAGCGCGCCGGCCTAGGCCGGGCCATTCGGCCGCCCGGGTGGCCACTCCGCGAGTCGTGGTCGGCTCCGGCCGGAGGCCTCTCGCCGGGTGTCGCGGGCGCTGGCCGCCGTGGCCCTGCTCGCATGATCCCCGTCGCGGGCGTGGGCTTCGCGGCCTCATACGACACCCTGCGCCGCGCGGCCGAGGACAAGGGCTTCTCGCACGACCTGTCCTACTGGGTGCCGGTCGGTATCGACGGCGCCATCCTGGCCTTCCTGGCGCTGGACATGTACCTCACCGCGGGCCGGATCGGCTGGCCGCTGCTCAGGTTCGCGGCGCACAGGATGGTGCTGGCCACCATCGTGTTCAACGCGGCCGGGGCCAAGGCCGGGGACCCGGTGGCCATGGCCTGGCACGGGCTGATGCCGGTGTTGTTCGTGATCGGGGTGGAGGCGGTCCGCAGGCTGATCCTGCACGCCACACGGCTGGCGAACGGCGAGGTCACCGACCGGATCCCGCTGCACCGCTGGCTGCAGGCCCCGGCGCCGACCGTGCGTCTGTACCGCCGTATGCGCCTGGCGGGCGTGACCTCCTACCCGGAGATGATCCGCCGTGAGCAGGCCCTGGACGGCTACCGCGTGTGGCTCACCCCATGCAAAGCCGTGGGAGGGATTCCGGCCACGGATGAGAGCGGCGGCTTCTTGTGCGGCCAGACCAGCGCGATCTCCGTACTGCCTGCTGAGCTCACTGAGGCGGAACTGGAAGAGATCCGCCTAGCGGAAGACAAGGTGGGAGTGCGAAGGACATCGCCGCCCTTATCGCTTCGCTGACCCCCCAGGCCAAAATCTTCAAGTGGGCCCTCATCGCAGGCGGGGTCCTCACCAGGGCCGAGGACGCACTGAACGCTGGCGGCGTAACCCAGATCGTTGGCCAGTTCAAGAACCCAGCGTCAGGTCAGGACGAGACGCTCGTCTGGGACGTCATCAAGCTGAGCAAACTGAGCGAAACCCACGCTTTGGGTTGCATCAAGCTCGAATTGAACCGCCCTCCTAGGGGAGTCGGAGTCCGGATAGCGCTGGCCGGGACAGCACGAAGGGGCCCGGTGCCGTGGGAACGGCGCCGGGCCCCACAGCACTGCTCAGCCTCGGGCTGCCGGGTCTAAGGACTGATCACGGCGGTTCGCGGCTGGTGACACGGTTCTACCGGCACCCCAAGTAGGCGGCCTGTACGCCAACGGCGAGCGGGGCGGCACCCACCACCGGGTGCCGCCCCGCTCGTCTTCTTCCGGTGCGTCAGCGCCAGCTCTGCGGCGCGTACGCGGTCATCGGGTCGTAGCCGCCGCGCAGCAGCTCCTGCGCCTCCTGGCGCAGCTCGCCCGCCGTGGTCCGGGCGGCGCCCACGGCCGCCTTGATGTCGTTGAGCGAGACGACGTCGACGTTGTCGGCGCTCCCGCCGGCCGCGACGATGAGGCGGGCGACCCGGCGGGCCTTGATCTGGCGCGAGGTCAGCCCGGCCCAGGCATCGGCCATGGCCGCCTCCGCCTCCATCACCGCGATCCGGCGCCGGGCCTCGGCCGTCCTCAGGCGCTCCGCCTCCGCATCAGCGGTCGCTCGATCCGCCTCGGCCCGCACCGCCTGTGCCCTGCGGTGCTGCTCCGCCGCCTCTGCCTTCGGACGCCTTGGACAGGTACTCATCCGATACTCCGCCACCGGTCGGCGTGGTCTCGGTGGTGGGCGTGGTAGGTGTGGTGGTGGTTGCTGCACAGCTGACGCCCGGGATCGTCAGCGTGGTGCCCGGGAAGATCCAGTGATACATCGTTGCCCTGCGCCTCGCCGGGAGCGCCGCCTTCGCGGCCAGCCGGCGACACGACGCCCGCGATGCCAGCCAACTGCTCGCCCTCCTCGGACGCACATGACCAGGAGTCGGAACCAGAGGGCTCCGCCGAAGCTCGGGCGATGACCACATGGAGTTGCAGCAATAGTGGATGCGGGGGAAGGTAGAAAGTAAGGTGGCCAATAATCGCTCATCCATGAAGGCACGAATCGCCTCGACTATAACGAGAATCGCGATTGCCTTCAATGGCATTTTGAGCAATCTTCGCGACTGCGCGAAAGCTTGGTGATTGCCTTGACGCCCACATTGACGAGCCGTTTGGACAAGCTCAAGCTAGAGGCAGCCATTGTCCATGCTTACCGCTCCCAATTGGCAGCTTCTACAGACGCGGGCGTAAGGGGACGCTCCCTCCTATCCGGTGACCTTAGGGAGGTCGAACGGAATCTTGCCCACCCAGAAAGCCGGGTTCCAGCCGCTCTGAGGCCTATCATCAATTACCTTCTGAAGTGGTTTCCGACTCTCAGTGACAGGCGATCTTGGCTACTCAATTTGGTACTCCAAGCGAGTCATGAGACCGCACGCACGAATTTCGGAGTGAACGGTGATCGTCCCGCGCATCTCGTTTACCATCTGAGCGGTGGCCCGCATGCCGGGGTGAGTACAATGGCCGACGGCAGTATTTCGGTTAAGTATTCCGAGCGACTACTCCTCTTCGTGGAATTGTTCTCATGGCTACTGACTGAAGATTTTCTCGACGAGTACCATCACATCGCCGAACTTCGGCTCTCCGGAAACTATGCCTCGACGAATGAAATAATAGGCGCTCTGGTTCGGTTCGCGATGGCCCAAGAGAACCTCACCGATGGTGGAGCCTATTTGATGCAGCGAGATGCCGACAGAGGGGGGTTGCTCGGATTGCTCCAAGGGTTCCCTGCTCATACCTTCATTCTCGCTCACGAGCTCTCGCATAAGCTACTCGATGAGGTTGATACGGCACCAGAGCTCGCCAGGTGGATTGGTGAAAATTCGCTGACTGTCGCGAATCGTGAAATCGCTGCAGATGCGCTGGCTCTAGAGCTAGTCAAGATTATTTACGAGCCATACGAGCAATTCGAGTGGGTCGGTTCCGCAGGCGCTGCGTGGGCTCTCACTACCCTGCAGGCTATCGAAACTGGATCGCATGCTCGCCTTTCAAATGTAAGTCCGAGTTTTGATGAAAGGCTTGATGCCTTGGCTGGAAAGTTCCAGTCGTCAAAATCTTCTACTCCGGACCGGCGAAGGTTCCTGACTGCTCTCTGTTTGTATGAACGTTTTGTACCTGACAGAGCATGGGATGCCCTCCGTTTTCTTGTGAGAAGTCGGCGCGTTGCCGTCAAAGGTCGAGCATTGGAAGCAATTGATTTGGCCCAATTTGGAGATGTCTTCCTAGTGATGGGAAAGGTCGACGTGAACTTGAATTTCTTGCGCTCCCGCACTTCCCCCGGGTATTCCCTTGCGGACTGCGCCGGGGCGATTCTATTTAGTCAAGGTGATGACATTTCGGCGTACACCTCGAGGTATGTCGAGACGCTAGATATCCAGGGTTACGGAAGGGAAGCCCTAGAGGACCCCCGCCAGGCGGTACGATACTATGATCTCATCGATTGGATCTGGAAATCCCCGAGAATTTCTGAGCTGGCAAATATAGATCGCGATATAGGCTACGGATCGGCTATCTATCTTGCGGGCGCGTACGCAGGGGCTTGCCAGCGAGCGCAGGAGGAACAGAGATGACGACGGACTTGCAGAATCTTACAGAAGATGAGCTCCTAGCGCGGCTCGACAAGCTGGTATATGGGTCCGACGAATACATATCTGGCAGGGAGTTGCGGCTCGCGATCGAGCGGAGTCGGACGTGGGTTTCCGTTTGGCTGGATCGAAATCGTCGCGCTGTATGTCGAGAGCTAAAGGGTCGTGGATTTACTGACTCTGCGAAGCAAGAAAAGTTCCTAGACTTCGCAACGATGGTTGAAATCATAGGTCACACCGGACTCGATCCCCACTACTCCCCGGTGCTAGCAGCCATTCTATTGAAACGTGGAATCAGCGTCCTGTGTCCGTAGTCTCGGTGGCTGGTCAGTGAACCAACGAATTTCGGGCAACCCACGGGACGCGCTTTGCGCAGGGTGGTCGCTGCAACGCTCGCCGAGGTGTTCCGTGTTGCTGCCTTGGCAGGCATGGAGCCGGTTGCCTCGAAGCAAGATCAGGACGAGGGGTGACGGAGAAGGGTTGCAGTCCGCACCGGGTGTGCAACGTACCTGGTCAGGCGACTTCCAGACGGGGAATCTTGAGGGGACTGTAAATCTGCCGGCCGCGGGCGCTCGTCCCGACCACCGGTGGGGCTGGGTGCTCTCGCGCTGCGGCCTCGATGACTGCCCGGTTGGCGTCGATCTCCTTCGCGGACGGCCTGGCCGCGACCGTCGATTGGTATCGCGACAACCGTGCCTGGTGGGAGCCGCTGAAGAGCCGGCGGCACTGTCGTGACCCGCTGGCTGGTCACCGGCTCCGGCGGGATGCTCGGTCGGGACGTGCGGACCCTGCTGACAGACGACCAGGTCTCCGCGTTCGATCGCGCCGCCCTCGACATCACCGACCCGGAGGCCGTCCGCACCGCGGTCTCCGGCCAGGATGTGGTGATCAACTGCGCCGCCTGGACGGACGTCGACGGCGCCGAAGCCTCGAGGCCACCGCCACCGCCGTCAACGGAACGGGGTTCGCCACCTGGCTCGCGCCTGCCGGGACAACGACGCTCGACTGCTGCATGTCTCCACCGACTACATCCTGCCGGGAGACGGCACCGAGCCGTACTCCGAGTCGGCCGCGACAGGTCGTCAACGCGTACGGCCGCAGCAAGCTGGCCGGCGAACGGGCGGCCACACTCATGACCAGGCGCATCACCCGCCGAAGCTCCCGCAGAAACGGTCAGCCTGACTCCCGCGAAGCCGACCGGGACGGTATCCCGCTGGACGGCGCTGAGGTGGGATGTCCGGCGCACGGGCTCCACTGCGGCTCAGGCCGAGCAGCGCCTGCCGACGGACGCGCCATGCGCTCAGCGGGCGGTGCAGGAGGCCGAAGACCTCGTGCACGGCTACTGGCGCCGGCTCAGTCCCCTCTACCTGTCCAAACGCGACCACCATCAGCACTGAGCCGATCGGTCAGCGCATGGCCGGTACGGGGGATCGGTCAGTTGCCGAGGGTTGGGGGAGGGTTTCACGGCAGTCGATCACTGCGTCGACGCCGACGATCTGCAGGGTGCGCATCACGGCTTCGCCGGGTGCGGCCAGACGTATCCAGCCGCCGGCCTCGGTGAGGCTGCGGTGGGCAGCTATGAAGATGTTGATGCCGGTGGAGTCCATGAAGGTGACCCGGCTCAGATCGACCACGATGCGGGGGCGGGGAGTCCCGGAGGCGTCCAGGGCCTGGCGGAGCGCCTGGCCGGTGTCGCGGTCAATCTCTCCCGCCAAGGCGAGTACACGGATGCCGTCGGTGGCGGCGGAAACGACCGACAGCCGGGCCGGCTGCGCGGCTTCTCCGGTGTCCGCCATCTCGCTCTCGGCCATGTGGGTGATACTGGCACACCAAGACCTTCACCTGCAGTGCTGCGAGGCGAGGGCCTGCTGCAGCTGCCGGTTCTGCGCCCGCACCCGTTCCAGCTCTTCCGCCAGCTCATCGGCCGAGCCGACGCGGACTGCGGACGGGGAGGGACGGATGAGGCCAAGGCAATCACCGAGAAAGACAGCGGACAGGGGGCACTCTCACACGCCTGCCCCGGTTCCCTGTCAGCATCCATCCGATTCCAGCGCGTCACTACGCGTGAGGCCCCCGGCAGTAGCATTCCGGAGGACATCCGCGGTGGGCTTGCTTCCCAACCCCACCGGGGACGAGTCACCACCTGCTTGCAGGGCATTCCCTCGCAGACGCCGAGCCTTGAGAGCGCGTAGATGCGCGCTGGGGTGAGTGACCGCGGCATCGATGACCGTGCCGCCACGCGGCCTTCCAGCCCTCGAGCCCCGAACCGCGCCAAGTTGCGCCTGACTGTTGCGCGAGTCTTGTCGGAGGGTCCCCTGCGCAAAGTCGGGACGGAGACTGTGACGCCGAGGCGTCATCGACGTCCTGGGGAAGCCCCACATGCATTCCGCTGATCGCACACGTTGTGCTCCCCGGCCTTCACGGTGAGCGAGCCGGGATGGTATGACTACACTGCGTGATATTGCGTGACGGTTTAGTGCCGGGGGTGCAGTGTGGCGGGGGCGCTTGAGCCAGGTAGAGATGGAGCAAGGCCTGTCTTTGAGGGCTTTCCGGAGCTGAAAACGCCAGCGGTTGTGGTGGTGGCCCCGCCGACCCAGAGCGCTCCCCTGCCCTCACCTCAGGTGTACCTGCAGTACGTCTTCGACGCCGATGACTGGGAGGACTTCACCGTCGAGTGGGTTCATGCGCTCGGCCTGTGGGAAGGCCGGCCGTACGTCCGGGTGCAACGGATGGGTGGAGCCGGAGACCGTGGAGCGGACGTAGCGGCCTGTCTGAGCCCCAATGGCACGGCCGGCGAGTGGCACTGCTACCAGTGCAAGCACTACGTCAAACCGCTTGGTCAGTCGGACGCTTTTCCGGAGATGGTCAAGATCTTCACGGCGAAGGTGCTGGGCGTGTACGAGCTGCCCACGCGCTACGTCTTCGTTGCACCCAAGATCGGCACAGGCCTGGACCGTCTCCTGCTCAACCCTCCACAGCTGAAGAAAGAGTTCTTCAGTGCGTGGGATGAGGAGCCTCCAAAGCTCGGGACGAAGCTCACCTCCAAGGTGCGGACCGCAGTGGGGGATCTGGCGCGAGAGACGGACTTCTCGATGTTCGAGGCCCGGAACCTGGACGAGATCCTCGAACTGCATGCCACGACTCCACACCACGCGAGACGCTTCCCGCAGCGGCTCAAGCCGCGTCCTGCCGCCGACCCGGCTCCGCCCGACCAGGAAGCCCATGAGGCCGTCTACGTCCGCAAGCTCCTGGACGCCTACAACGCCAAGCATGGTCTCGCCCTGGAGACGCTTCAGCAGGCCCGCGAGCACGCCAAGGTCAAGGGCCACTTCAGCCGGCAGCGCGAGGCGTTCTTTCATGCTGAGTCATTGTGGCGTTTTGCTCAGGAGAGTGTCCCGGAAGCGACTTATGAGGCGATCGAAACTGACCTGCACGACGCGGTGGTAGAGATCGAGGATCGCGACTACGACCACGGCTACGCACGGCTGGAAGCGGTTTTGGACGCGGCGGTCATCCACAAACCGAACCCGGCAAACATCCTCGCCCCGGTTGTGAAGGTCATCGATCTGAAGGGCATGTGTCACCGTCTGGCGAACAATCACCGGCTGACCTGGTGCAAAGAGGAGCCCCAGTGAATCCTCTTAACAGCCCCCTGGAAGTCGGCATCCGCGCCCTGGTGCTCCTGTCAGAGACCTTTCCGCGCCGCCTGGACGTTGCCCAGCTCGTCTACCTGGACCATGCCATGCTTCACAGCGGCGACCTTGATCATGGCCCGGTCAGTCTCCACCCTGATCTCCCCGCCGGCCCCGGAGAGCTCGGCATGCGCCGCCGCCTCATCGAGCAGGGCCTCATGGTGCTGCTGCGTGCTGGCCTCGTGGACATGGCTGCCACCGACGACGGCTTCATGTACGGAGCCACGGAGGAGGCCGCAAGTTTCCTTCACGTCCTGGAGTCCCCCTACGTCGGCCAGCTCACGGAACGGGCCGACTGGCTGACCAGCACTTACATGCACGAAGGAACGGACGTCCGCGAAGGCATGAAACAGATCACCCAGCGCTGGTCCGGCCGCCTTGCGGCTGGCAATCCTCACCTGGGAGAAGGTGGCGTGCTGTGAACAGGCTGACGCTGGTACACCTGACGTTCCTTGGGATGGGTAAGCCGCCTGCGGCGGTGGAATTCAGCCCGGGACTGACGGTCATCTACGGCGCCTCCGACAGGGGCAAGTCATACGTCGAAGAGGCCGTGGACTACATGCTGGGCGCCAGCGAGCTCAAGTCCATCCCGGAGGACGAGGGCTACACCCGCATCCTTCTGGGCCTGCGCGTAAGCGACGGCCGGACGCTCACCCTGTCCCGCGCCGTTGGGGGCGACACCATCGAGGTGTTCAACCACGACCTACGGAGCGCCCCGTCCGAGCCGGCTGACGCCACGCTTGCGTACAAGCATCACCCCAAATCCCAGAAGAACATCTCCCGGTATCTGCTCAACGTCCTCGGCATCGACGGGCGCAGGATCCTCCAGAACTCGCGCGGCGACGTAGTGCCGCTCAACTTCCGGGACCTCGCCCGCCTGGTCGTCGTCAACGACACCCGTATGGCGGACCAGCGGTCGCCGGTGCTCGGCACCCGGATGCCGCAGAACGAGACCAAGGAGAAGTCGGTCTTCAAGCTTCTCCTCAGCGGGCAGGACGAGCCAGAACGCCCCACTGCGCCCAGCAAACTGGAGAAGCAGTTCGGGAAGGGCAAGATCGCGGTCATCGACCACCTCATCGACGAGAACCGCGAGAAGCTCACGCTCGAGGCGAACCAGTCTCAACTGCGGGAACAACTAGACCGTGTGAAGTCGTCATTGGGTGAGGTCACCGCAGCTGCTGGCGACATCGCTGCCACCCGCTCCAGCCTCCTCCACCGCCGTCGCGAACTGGAGACTGGTGACGCTGACAACCAACAGCGCGCCGGTGAAGTTCAGCAACTTTTGTCACGGTTCGTACTGCTCAGGGAACAGTACGAGTCCGACCTGGCACGACTCCAGATGGTCGGTGAAGCCGGAACGCTTCTGGGCTACTTCCAGACCGGCACCTGCGTCTTTTGTGGCGCAGAACGGCAGCACCAGCACCCAGAACACCACCTCGCCGAGACCACTCAGCTAGCAGCTGCCGTCGCCGCAGAGACCCGAAAGACGACCGACCTGCACAGCGACCTCATCATCATGATCGAAGACCTTGAGGACCAGGCGGCGACCCTGGATGCGAACCGTGCTCTCCATGCCGAGCAGCTCGCACACAACAGCGAAGAACTTCGCGCTCTCGATCAGCGCATGGAACCGCTCAACGCCGACACCACCGAGCTGCTGGCCGCCCGATCGCGCCTAGAGCACGAGCTCGCCATACATACCCAGATCGAGCAACTCGAAGACCTCAAGGCGTCCCTGTCCAGTGCGCCGCCCGCACCGCCGACGGCCCGCCCAGACAACATTCCCGCCGCCGACATTGCCGACTTCGAGAGCAAGATGCACGAGACGCTGGAAGCCTGGCAGGTACCCGGGGACAACCACGTCACATACGACCCGACCAGTGCCGAGATCTCGGTTGACGGTCGGCCCCGAAAGAGCCGCGGCAGGGGCATGCGCTCCATCATCCACGCCGCATTCGCGGTGTCACTCGCGCGCCGAAACACAGCTCGTGGGCTGATCCACCCGGGCTTTGTCGTACTCGACACCCCCGTTCTCACCTACCGTCGGCCCGAAGACCCGGAGGAAGCACAACCCGAGCTGATGACCCACGACGTCGTCGAGAACTTCTACAGAGACCTCCTCGATAACCCCCCCGGCCAGGTCATCGTTATCGAGAACCCCACGCCACCGAAGAGCATCAGGAGCCGTGCTGCCGTCTACGCCTTCAGCGTCGACGGCTCAGACCGCCAGGGGTTCTTCCCGCCCCGAGACAGGCACTGAACCCGACAGCCAGATAGAACGGCCGACCGGGCCTTCCCAGGCAGTGGTGCCACGCCCACTCCATGCCCAGCTCCTGCAGTGCGGCGCGCTGCTCCGCAGTGAGTTTGTCGCGCCTCGCGCGGGTGTTCGATGTCCATACGCCCAGCTTCACGACCACCGGCTCCGTCTCGCCGTTGACCACGATCTCCTCAGCGTGGCCGCGCTGGCCGATGGCCTTCCCGTTCGACCCACTGTGTAAGGGCCGCCAGGCCGCGCTGGAACGCCTGCTGCGCCTTACTCGGGCCCTTCGTCGACCGCGTGACCGCCGGGGCGGGAGACGGCGCCTCAACGGGCTTGACGCCCAGCCGGGCAGTCGCTCCTGCTGCTCGGTCGACAGCTGTGCCCAGGTGCTCGGCTGCTTCTGCCGCTGAAGCCACCGCCGGATGTCATCGCCGTCCATCAGCACGCCGGGCTGGATCTCGGGCAGGCTGCCGTCGGCGTCGACCAGGTCCGCGAGCACCCGGTAGTGCCGCTGCGTAGGGGACGGCGTGGAGGCCGGTGATCTCGTTCTCCGCCCGCCACCGGAGCAGGGCCTGGTAGCCCTCCAGCCACACCAGGGACTCGGGCCTGTAGACCCGGGTGCGCAGGAGCGCGGCGATCGTGGCGGCGTCGCGCGGGCTGGAGAAGTGGAGCAGGGCCGACTCGGCAGCGGCGTTGGCGCCGTCGTCGTGGTCCTGGTCCTTGCCGTCCTCGCCGCCAGCCCCGACGATCCGCCCTTCCTTATCGCGCCGCATGTGCACCTTGCGCTTCCCGCTGGTGAGGGCACGGGAGGCGAGCTGCTCGACTAGGCGCTCATCATGCGAGCGCAGGCCCTGAAGCACGGCTACAAGAGGGCGGAACGAGGCGGAGGCGACCATGTCGTGCGGGTCCTCGTCGGGCTCTAGGAACACCGGCACGATGATCCGCGCGACCTTCGTGGAGCCGTCGCGGTTGGGCCTGAGCGCCCGGCCGATGTTCTGCACGATCTCCACCTGCGAGCCGCGGGTGTCGGCGAAGCACACGGCCTCCACACCCCGCTCGCCGGTGATGTCCACGCCCTCCCCGAGCACGCGAACGCTAGCCAGGAACGCGCGGTGTACCCGGCGGCCGGCCGCGTCGATGCCGTTGGCGAACTGGCGCAGCACCTCGCGCCGCTCGGACACGAGGTGGTCGCCGCACAGCCAGGCCGACCACACCCGGTCCGGCGGGACGTGACGGCCGGCCTCCAGCTCGTAGAACTCCGCGTCGATCGACGACTTCGGAAGCCGGTCGGCAGCCGCCAGGTCCTCATCGGAGGCGTCGTTGACGTACAGGTGCGCTGCCGTCTCCGGCAGCTCCTCCGCGAACGCCATCGCCTCCTCCACCTTCTGGTGGAAGGTCATGACCGTACGCAGGTTGTATGCGGCGGCGTGCTCCAGGAGCGGGGTCTGCAGGAGCGCCAGGCTCCGGCCCCGCTGCGCCTCCTTCGACTCCCCCAACACGGGTGAGGGGTCGCGGATCTCCAGCACGTCGATCTCGAAACCCCGGCGAGGATTCCCCGCTCGATCGCCTCGCTCAGCCCGAGCTCGGCCAGCCATGGCCTGTAGGTCTCGGAGTCCTGGCCCATCGAGGCCAGCTCCAGCTCCTGGCCTTCCGCGCCTTTCTGCGGCCGGGGCGCGGCGAGGATGCGTGGGGTGGCGGTGAGGTAGAGCCGGAAGTCGGCGGGGATGCGGGCGTTGTCGTGGATCGCGGCCCACGGCCGACCGAGATCACCGGCGGTTCCGTGGGCCTCATCCACGATCGCAAGGTCGCAGCCTGCCATCTGCTGCCCGAACAGCCGCTCCCCGCCCGCCAGAGCGGCCTCCAGCGGCCCGCGAACCTTCCGCTGGCCTCGAGAGAGGCGTACGTGGCGAACACGACGACCGGCCCGTTCGCGGCCCACAGCGCGAGCTGATCGGGTTGGTGGTGGTGCGGACTCCCAGCTCGTTCAGCACTGGGTCGTTCTCCAGCGAGCACACTGCCACCATCGGGGCCCGGTGGCCCACCAGGCGCCACGCCTGGGCGATCTGCACGAGCAGGTCCAGGGTTGGCACGGTTACGAGGATCCGGCCGTCCCGGAAGCACTCCAGCGCGCACGCGGCGGCCATGATCGTCTTGCCCGACCCGGTCGCTGACACGATCGTGCCCCGGGCACCCTGCGGGGGCACAGATGATCTCACAGGGAATCCCAACCACTTACGGACGCCGACTTCGGGTCTACCTGATGTTCCTTGAGATGAATACTCGGCACCAATGCTCCCTGGCTCCTTCTTCTGGCTGTGTCGTGAAATCACCGAGGCCGACGCGAAGGGCGGTATCAGATCCTACCGCCCGTACCAGCCAACTTTGTAAGCCACGACAGGACTTGGCCGACTGAGGCGGTCCGAGCGATCCGCTGCTCTCGGAACGGCCCTCGCACCTTCACAGCAGCCTGGTGCCCGCGTTACCACCCACGAATGGAGTAATCACAGCAGGTACCCACGGGGCAATGAAACGCTAGGCGTCAGATCCTTGATGAAGGGCGAGCAGTGGAAAAGTCAGAGTTGATGACCGTATATCAGACGGAACGCAGTGATGAACAAAACACTTCTACTTTGATCATCGCCATCAACACTGCAGTTTTGGCGTATCTCGGTGTTGCTATCGCATTTGTAGGAACGACCAGGAATCCCAGGATTCCCGACTGGCTTCTTCTTGGGGCTGCTCTCCCGCCGTTTCTCCTGCTCTCGTATGCCAGGTTTCAAGGGTGTGCGTCCATCCTCCGTCAGAGTTACCTGGTGGTTCTTGAGCAAAAGCTTTCAGCGAATGCAGCGAATGCCGAGGATCCGAATGCAGCGGACAAGTGGGAGCACAATTGCCGGTTCCCGGGGTATACGACGCTGCAACGTGGCCTATACAAGGGGCTTTGCCGCTCCAATTGGCCTGGCGTAGTGGCACACTGGATCACAGATTACCTTGCACCTTTGGCGATCTCACTTCTGTTGTTTGCCTATTTTATCTTCTGGCTTCCCTCTAAGATCAATGCAAGTGCCCCAGTCGTTGTAGGGTACGGGACCGCATACTTCCTCATCATTTTCGTGAATGCCTGCGCCGTTTACCAGGCAAGCAAGCAAAAAAACCTCTCCACTCTGCGTAAAATCGCAGACGAGACAGCGGACTCCGAAAAGCAGCGCTGGTTGCCTGTAAACAGGCTGAAGGTTCCATCGAAATAGGCACCATGGTTTTCTGTCAATCATGTGCCTCGCCGGTTGCTCGGGTGCTGTGCAGGTTCATTGGTCGGCGAGAGCGGTGACGCAGGAGCGGCAGGGAAGCCGTGATCCAGAATGGATCCGAGACTTATTTTGAAACAAACATCTGAGTGTTCAACCCGGAACCACAGTACCGGACGGACGCACCCCAGCCTCTTCTCTCCGAAGCCGCTTCTGACCCATCGTCACGTCCCCCATAAACCACCCCAGCGGTCCGTGCTGCTGCGCGGGCCGGAGGCCCGTTTGGCCGCGCGCAGCGCGGCCGAGGCTGGAGCGCAGCGGAAGCCTCCAGCCGGACGGAGCCCAGCACCG
>NZ_JBITDA010000055.1:0-18041 GCF_044453765.1 Streptomyces sp. NPDC051636
CCGCTCCAGACGGCGGACACGGCCGAGTGGCGCCTGAAGTCGGCGGACCAGATCCTCGACCTGAAGGTCGCGGACATCGCGATGGGCTCGGCGGCCTTCCTGGTCGCAGCCTGCCGCTACCTGGGCGACCGCTTGATCGAGGCGTGGGAGTCGGAGGGCCGCACGGACGCGATGACCTACCGCGCGGGCCGGGCCGTGGACGCGGTGACCGCGGCGGACGCCGAGCAGGACCCGGTGGTCGTCGAGGCCCGACGCCAGATCATCGAGCACTGCCTGTACGGGGTTGACATCAACCCCATGGCCGTGGAGATGGCCAAGCTGTCGCTCTGGCTGGTCTCCATGGACCCGGAGCGGCCGTTCACGTTCCTCGACGACCGGCTGGTGGCGGGGGACTCGCTGCTGGGCGTGCACAGCATGGAGCAGATCCAGTCCGTGCACATGAAGCCGGGTACACAGGCCGACATCCTGGCCGAGCAGGCCCGGCAGTTGGTGGACCAGCTGACCCATGAACGCCTGGCGATCACCGCCATCAAGGGCGTCGACCTGCCGGCGCTTCAGCAGAAGCGCGAGCGGCTGGAGGAGGTCAACCGGCACTCGCGAAGGCTGCGGCTGGTGGGCGACCTGATCGCGGGCGCTGCGCTGGCCACCTGTGCTTCGGGGCGGATGCCTTGGTACGGAGAGGACCGGGGCGAGCGGATTCGGGACCTCTTCCCGCGGGCTGCGTGGACTGTGCAGCGGATCGTTGCGGACGGGGTCGAGAACGACTCGGACGCGGTGCGCGAGGCGCGGGCGACGGCGGAGGAGTGGCTGGGGGTGGAACTTCCGGAGGGGGCGTTGGAGCGGCGGCCCATGCACTGGCCACTCGTCTTCCCGGAGGTGTTCTCGCGGAGCGGGGGGTTCGACGCGATCGTGGGAAACCCTCCGTTCTTGGGAGGATCAAAGATCGGTGGCTCCTTCGGCGAGGCATACCGTGAGCATCTGGTTGATTTTGTCGCGGAGCGCAGGGGAAACGCGGATCTCGTTGCGTACTTCGTCCTGCGCGTTCACCAACTCCTGAACTCTCGCGGGGTTTCCGGCGTCATCGCCACCAACACCCTCGCGCAGGGTGATGCCCGAGAGGTGAGCCTGGACCAACTGGAGAGATTCGATGCGCGAGTGATGCGCGCCGTCAAGAGCGAGCGGTGGCCTTCCCGGTCGGCCGCACTCGAGTACTGCGCCGTATGGACCAGTATGCGTCCACTCCATCCTGGAGCACGTTACGTACTCAACGGGAAGCCCTCTTCCAAAGGCATTTCCACTTCCCTGAACGCGGAAACCCGGCTCAGCTCCTGGGCCGAGCGGCTGGTGGTCAACAAAGGCGTGTCGTTCAAGGGTTCATGCGTGTTCGGCATGGGCTTCACCCTGGATGAATCGGTGGCGGAGAGCTGGATCTCCGAGGATCCGCGATATGCGGACGTACTGTTCCCCTACCTCAATGGCAAGGAACTGAACAACGACCCCGCACATGCCACTCAGCGCTGGGTCATCACCTTCCGCGACTGGCCGGAAAGCGAGGCCAGGAAATATCCTCGCGCGTACGAGCAGGTCGTACGTGAAGTGAAGCCCGAACGCGCCTTGAACAATCGTGAGTCCCGCCGCAACCGCTGGTGGCTTTTCGCGGAGTGGGCACCCGGGTTGTACAAGGCTCTGGACGGTTTGCAGCAGTGCATCGCGATCACCAGGCACACGCACACCGTGATGCCCGCGCGTGTCTCCACTGCTCATGTGTTCTCCGATGCGTTGGCCGTGGTGGCGGACAGCAGCCCCGGCACCCTCGCTGTTCTGAGCAGTGGGCCCCACTACTGGTGGGCGATCGACCGCGGCTCGACCATGAAGGGCGATCTCCGCTACACGCCGACCGACGTATTCGAGACTCTTGTCCGTCCTCCGCTCACTGAACGCCTCAGTGCGGCCGGAACCCGCCTCGAAACCTACCGCCGGGACTTGATGCTCGCGCGCGGTACGGGCCTCACGGCCACCTACAACCTGGTCCACAACCCCGACTGCCAGGACGAGGACATCGCCGAACTGCGCAGCATCCATGAAGAGATCGACAAAGCCACCGTCGAGGCGTACGGCTGGCTCGATCTCCTGGACGGGTCCGGGCAGACCTCGTCCGCCGATCCGGCCCATGAGACCTTCCCGCTCGACCACGGCTTCCACGAGACCGACCAGGGCACCCGCTACACCATCGGCCTGCTTGCCCGGACCGAGATCATCGACCGCCTGCGGCAGTTGAACCACCAGGCGTACGCCGACGAAATCCACCTCGGTCTGCACAAGGACTCGGAGATGAAGGCGCGGGAGAAGCACCCCGACCTGCCGCCGCCCTCTCCGGCGGCCGTCCGCAAGCGCAGGGAACAGCTGGCCGCGCGCGGTGGGGCGGATTTCGGGGAGGGGGCCGAGGACGCGCTGTTCTGAGCCGCCGACGTGACTACGTCACCCACAGCGACGTGCTGACAACGCACCGGGATGAGCGGGCATCTCCCCTCAGCTGCGAAGTGCTGCCCGAGGAGCCGGAGTACGCGCTGCCGTGTCCGGGACCCGAGGGCGCATCCTCGTCGGTGTCGGAGACGCCCCGGAGGAGACCGCGGCCGTCCGCCTCGCCTACGAGGAGGCGCGGCGGCGCGGTGCGGCTCTGGAGGCCGTACGGGCCTGGCGGTGCCCCGCGCACGAGACGACCGACCATCCCCTGCCGGCCGGCGAACCCGCCCGCGCCCACGAGGAGAAGGCCGCCGAGACCCTGGAGGCTGCGCTGGCCGGCGCCCCGGAGGACCTGGAACTGCACCGGCACACGGTCGAGGGCCCGGTCGGCAGGGTGCTGGTGAGCGCCTCGCACGGCGCCGACCTCTGGTCGTCGGCGCCCGCCGCAACCCCGGGCGCCCTCGGACTCCAGCTCGGCCGCGTCGCCCACGCGGTGCTGCACCACGCCGCCTGCCCGGTCGCCGTGATCCCGCAGCCGGGGTGAGCGGGTGAAGAGGCCACCGGTCCGGGCCGACCGGCCCTCGGCGCGCTGAGAGAGCCTCCAGCGCCGCCAGGGTCATCCGGCCGGCGCCGGAAGCGGTCCTGCTGTTCCTCCGAAGACCACGACGAGCCGGGCCTTTCAGCCGCCGTGCCGGGTGAGGTCGAACTCGACGTCCACGACGCCCTCGACGGCCCGGATCAAACGTGCGGCCACCGGGACCAGCGAGGTGTCCGGGATGCTGCCGCGGAGCTGCACGACTCCTTCCCGTACCACTACGCGTGCGGCTGACCGCGGCTCCGGGAAGAGGTACGACACCACCTCCCTGCGGACCTCCTCCGCGATGTCCTCGTCATCCCGCAGGAACACCTTCAGCAGGTCGGCGCGGCTGACGATGCCCTGCAGCGTGCCCAGTTCGTCGACGACGGGGAGCCGCTTGACCTTGGCGCGAGCCATGGTCCGCGCGGCCTGGGAGAGCGTCGCGTCCGCGCGGACGGTGAGGGCGGGCGAGGTCATCAGCTCCCCGGCGGTCACCGCGCCGGCCTTCGCGAGATCGTCCAGGCGCCGCAGCTGGGTGTACCGGTCGGGGTCGGCGTCGCGGAACTCCTCCTTGGGCAGCAGGTCGGCCTCGGACACGACCCCGACGACCCGGCCCTCGCCCTCCAGGACGGGCAGGGCACTGACCTGCCAGTCCAGCATCATCCGCACGATGTCCTTGAAGGCGGCCTCGCGGCCGATGGCGGCGACGGTGTGGCTCATCACGTCGCTCACGATGTGCGGGCTGCCGGGCATGACGCCTCCTTGGTCATGGTCGCTTCGACTCCTGGGGGTGGTCACCGGAGGCTGCCGCTGCCGTAGGGGGCGTACAGATCCAGCAGGCGGGTGCGGGCCGAGCGCAGCCGGTGAGCGACGATGTCACCCACCCACTGGGCCACGGCCAGGCCGAGCGGGGGGTCGTCCTGGCAGGTCGAGCGGACCGTGGCGGCGTCGAACTCGTAGGCGCGCACCGGACTGGTCGCCTCCGCACCCAGGTGCCAGGTGTGCGGGGCGAAGAGCCAGGACCAGCCGATGAGCTCGTTGTGACCGAGGGTCTCGATGACGGCCGAGCGGCATCCGGGTACGTGCATGTCGAGGGCGACGCTGCCGGTGCGGATGATCCAGAACCGGTCGGCGCGGGCCCCCTCCTCGAAGATGCGGATGCCCTGCGGGAAGGAAACCTCCCGGGCGAGCTGCATCAGCCGGGTCCGGTGCTCGGCCGGAAGCGCCCGCAGCATGCTGGGCGTGGGGGGAACGTTCATGACGTGCCTCCTACAAGGAGTTCCGGCGTGACACCTCCAGCGTCTTCGGGAGGCCCGGTCCAGCCCATGGGCCACTGGGCCCTGTGGCCGGGGCCGCTCGGCACCGGGTCCGCGGCGGCGCCGCCCGGCTTGGGACCAACGGGCCCAGCGGGGGGCCTTGTGGCCGCTGACCATGATCGCCGTGCCGCACAAGGATCGTTGCCCGGATCGGCCGATCGGCAGCGATGCCGGCAAGGAGCGCACCCATGCCCCCTACCCGACGGAGCGGTTCAAGGCCCTCTGCCACGGCGGCACTTGGCCTGCCCGCCGCTTCAGCCCCCGTGATCGGCAGCGTCATCGGCACCGGCGTCTTCGTGGGCGAGCGCGTCAGCGGTGGCGGCGGTGCCGAAGCGGGGGAACATCAGCGGGCGGGCCCGTCCCCGCTCACTCGCGCCAGGCCCTCGTCCGGCGTGATGAGGCCCTCGTCGACCAGTTCGGCGGCGATGGCGAAGGCGGCTTCGGCGGTCCGCTTGCCGCCCCGGGGCTGCAGCATCCACAGCCGGCCGCGTTCGACGGTGAACTCGATGTCGCACAGGTCCCGGTAGTGGGTCTCCAACGCCCGCATGTGGTCGCGCAGCCGGGCGAACGCCCGCGGGTTCAGGCGCCTCAGTTCGTCCAGCGGGACGGTGTTGCGGATGCCGGCGACGACGTCCTCACCCTGCGCGTCGGGCAGGTAGCCGCCGTACAGGCCGGGCTGTCCGGTGGCCGGGTCGCGGGTGAAGGCGACGCCGCTGCCGGAGTCGGGGCCGAGGTTGCCGAAGACCATGGTCTGCACGCTGACCGCGGTGCCCGGGTCGTCGCAGATGTGCTCACGGCGGCGGTACAGGCGGGCGCGCTCGCCGTTGCGGGACTGGAACACCGCGAGGACCGCCTGCTGCAGCTGCTCGGCCGGGGACTGCGGGAAGTACTCTCCCGTCTCCTGGCGGATGACCTCCTTGTACGCCTCGACGAGCCTGAACAGGTCTGCCGCGCCCAGGCCGAGGTCGTCGGCCGCGCCCCGGACATCCTTCAGGCCGGCCATGAGGTTCTCGAACAGCGAGCCGTCGACGCCCATGACGGTACTGCCGAACATCTGCACAAGGCGGCGGTAGGAGTCCCAGGCGAAGCGTTCGTTCCCGGAGACCTTCGCCAGACCGAGGACGGATTCGTCGTTGAGGCCGATGCCGAGGATCGTCTCCGTCGTGCCGGGCATGGAGAACCGGGCCCCGGACCGGACCGACAGCAGCAGGGGGTCGTCGCGTTGCCCGAGCCGGCGTCCGGCGGCCTGCTCCAGCACGCTCAGGTGGCCGGAGATCTCGCGGGCCAGGCCCTCCGGCTCGGAGCCCGTGGTGAGGTAGCCGTGGCACGCCTCGGTGGTGACGGTGAAGCCGGGCGGCACCGGCAGGCCCATGCGGGTCATCTCGGCCAGGTCGGCGCCCTTGCCGCCGAGGAGGCCGGCCATGTCACGGCCGCCCTCCGTGAACGCGTACACGTAACGGACCATGGCGGTGCTCTTCCTTCCGGCATCCGGGGAGAGGGGGAAACGGGGCCGCGCGCCGCGCCGCACCCGGTCGGTGCGGGCGACGCGTCAGCCAGGCGGGCGGTCACATCTCGAAGACGACGCGTGCCTTGATCCGCCCGTCCAGGACGTCGCCGACGGACTCGTTGACGCTCGCGAGCGGCCGGGTCTCGTAGCCGACCTTGGTGTGTCCGGCGGCGTGGAGCTCGAAGACCTCGGTTTGGATGTCCGTGTGGCACAGCCCGGACGCCTCCAGACGGATGCGGACCTGGCCCGGGCCGGGTTCGGGGCCGGGCCGCTCTTCGATCACCAGCGGCTCGCCGAAGGACCGGACGACTGCTGCCTTCATCAGATGCTCCTCCCGGACTCTCGGTGCGGCGCGGTTCCAGCGTCCGACGAGCCCCGGACCGACGGCAGGTACCGGACGTCCCCGGCCATGGGGCCGCTCGGGCCCTGCCCGTGCGGAAGCCGGTCTCACGCAGCCCCGGCCGGGGAACCCGTGGGCCGAACGTCCCTCACCCGGCCCCGTACGGCCCGAGCCCGGTCCCGTGTCCGGTCAGCGGGCCGGCGCGGGGACGGCGGCGGGCACGCCGGCCGAGGTGGTGGCCGTCAACGACGTCACCTCGCCGGCGGCGCCGGCCCGGCTGCCGGCGTACGACTCCGCGTACGGCCGCCTGCACCGCAGCGTCGGACACGACGACAGCTCGCCCACGGTCGACGGCCGGCGCGTCGCCGTGACCGCCGAGCGCGACCCGGCCGCCCTGGCCCGGGGCGGCCTCGGGGCCGATGTCGTCATCGAGTGCACCGGCCGCTTCCGCACCGCGAGCAGGCCGGCCCGCACCTGAAGGGCGGCGCCGGTGTACTCGTCGACGGCCAGGAGAGGGCGATCATTCGCCCGGGGGGATATGGCCGGCGTCCCCCGGCCACACCGGCCCGGTCACCGCGTCGTCGGGCGTGGCGTACACCTTCAGCACCGTGTCCGTTCCGGTCAGGGCCAGGATCTGCCGCACTCGCGCCGGCACCTGCGTCAGGGCCAGCGAACCGCCCAGTTCCGCGGCCTGCCGGTGCAGCCTCAGCAGTGTGTTCAGACCGGAAGAGTCGAAGAAGTCCACCTGGGACAGATCCAGCACCAGCCGTCGCCCTGGGCGCAGCAGCGCTTGGGCATCGGCGTGGAGGGTCCGCAGGTTGAGGTAGTCCATGGGTCCGGCCGCCGCGGCGATGACGCAGTCGTCCGTGACACCGCGCAGAGTCAGCTCGAATCCGGCCACGACCGCATGCCCTCCCATCGGGACATCAGGACACGTTACCGGTCATCGTCCGGCAAGTCGCACAGGCATGCCGAGCACCGTCATCGTGGCGGCCTGCTCCGGGGAGGCGTCAGCGAGGTTCCGGAGCCATGCACTACGACGGGGCCGAGCAGCGTGTTGACCACGAGGTGGTGCTCAACGGCGTCGACGGCACGCTGGACGAGCCGCGCGGGGATCGTCGATGGCACGGGTCCGGGCCCTGCCGACTCGCGGCCGGCGCCTGCCGTGGGCTGTGGCTCAGTGCCTGGCGCGGGTGCCCGTGAGTTCGCGTCCGGTGACCATCTCGGACTCGATCCGTACGAAGACCCCGTTCCGCAAGGGCATCCAGGAGCGGAAGCCGGTCCGCGACAGCCGCTCGTGCTCGGCGGGGTCGGTCACCACGGTGGCACGGCCGGTGACCACCACGCTCCAGCCCGACTGGGTTGCCGCGGCGAACTCGTCCGCCTCGAAGGCGACCACGACGCCGTCGATGGCGCGCACGAGGTCGGAGCCGGCCGACGTGCACAGCAGTACGGAGGCGTCCTCGTCCAGCGAGAAGTTGACCGGCAGAACGGCGGGTAGCGCCCGCCGGGTGTACACCACGCGGCCGACCGGCACCTTGGCCAGAAGGCGCAGGGACTCCCGCCGGTCGAGGGTGCGAAAGGCGTCTTCGTCGAGCATCAGACCATTTTCGAGGGGTGCTCCCGGCGGAGGGTAGGGCCGATCGGCCCTCTTCGGCGCCCCGCACGCGCGGGGGTCGCGTGCGGGGCCCCGGGCGGCCGGGACGGCCGGATCCGCAGGCGGGGACGGTCTGCGCGGTGGCAGGGAGGCGCACGGCCGGCGGTGCGGGCGGGGACGCCCCGCCTGCCGGAGACGGACGGCCCCGCCGCCAGGGCGTTCCCGTCCGGCGGCGCGAGGGGGCCGACCGGCCCATGCGAAGCCGGGGACTGTCGGCCAAGCTGGATCTGTGGGCCGATCCCGGCATCACCCCGGCGCCCGGTCGTGCCTCCGGCACAGCGCCGACGGCAGACCGAGGGGGAGGAGGGGGAGGAGGGAACGATCACCATGAAGGGCTTCGTCTTCCACGGCCCCGGCAAGTCCGCTTGGGAGGAGGTCCCGGACCCTGACATCAAGGAAGCCACCGACGCGATCGTGCGCGTCGACACCACCACCATCTGCGGGACGGACCTGCACATCCTCAAGGGCGACGTCCCCGAGGTGCGCCCCGGCACGGTGCTGGGCCACGAGGCGGTCGGCGAGATCGTCGAGATCGGCCGCGACGTGCACACTGTGCAGCCGGGCGACCGCGTCCTGGTGTCCTGCATCACCGCCTGCGGCCGGTGCGGCTACTGCTGGGAGAAGTCGTACGGCCAGTGCCGCGGTGGCGGAGGCTGGATTCTCGGCCATCTGATCGACGGCACACAGGCCGAATACGTCCGCGTACCCTTCGCCGACCTGTCCGTCCATGCGCTGGCCGGCGCAGTGGACAGCAAGGACGCCGTGCTGCTCGCGGACATCTTCCCCACCGCCTACGAGGTGGGCGTGCTCAACGGACACGTACGGCCGGGGGACACCGTCGCCGTCGTCGGAGCCGGCCCGGTCGGGCTCGCCGCGATTACCACGGCCCAGCTGTTCGCCCCGGAGCGCATCATCGCCGTGGACCCGGCCGCGGCCCGGCTGGACGCCGCCAAACGGCTCGGTGCCGACGCCCTGGCCAATGCCGGTGAGGAGCCCGAGCAACTGGTCGCCGACCTCACCGAAGGCGTGGGCGCCAACGTGGTCATCGAGGCGGTCGGGGCTCCGGAGAGCTTCGAGCTGTGTACCCGCATGGTGCGGCCGGGCGGCCACGTGGCCAACATCGGCGTACACGGCAGGCCCGCGACACTGCACCTCGAAGATCTGTGGAGCAGGAACGTGACCATCACCACCGGCCTGGTCGACACCTATTCCACCCCCACCCTGCTGCGGATGGCGGCCGCCGGCCGGCTGCCCACCTCCTCGCTGATCACGCACACCTTCCCGCTGGACCACATGGAGGAGGCGTACGACATCTTCGGGCAGGCAGCCGACACCGGCGCGCTCAAGGTGGTACTCGGCGGACAGCAGCACGAGGTCGTCGCCGTCCGGGCGGCTTGACGAGAGGAAGTGACAGGCCATGGCCGCACAGGCATCGTCGAACCACCCGGTGGAGGGCCACCCCATGGGCGACCTCGGGCGCAGGCTCACCCTGCGGCGCGAGGAACTGGGTCTGTCCCGAGAGGAAACGGCAGAGCGGGCGGGCATGGCCTCCAGCTACCTGCAGTACCTCGAGGAGCGGTCGACCGCCGCCCCCGGCGCAGCGACCCTTCTCAGGCTGGCCGGTGCCCTCAAGACCACGGTGCGGGAGCTCACCGGCGGCGACGTCGATCTGCCGCCGGGACTGGGGCAGGCCGGCGGGCATCCGAAGTTCACCGAACTGAGCGCCCAGGAGTGCCGGGACCTGCTCTCGACGCACGGTGTGGGCAGACTCGCGGTGGCCACCGGCACGGGGCCGCTGATCGTCCCCGTGAACTACGGCGTCGTGGAGGGGGCGATCGTCTTCAGGACCGATCCTCACGCCACACCGGCGCAGGCATCCGGCTCCCAGGTGGCGTTCGAGGTGGACCGTATCGACGGAGCGTTCAGTCAGGGCTGGAGCGTTCTGGTGCGCGGAAGCGCCAGCGCCGTGACGGATGCCGACGACGTGCGACGGCTGGAGGAGCATGCGTACAGCACGCCCTGGGCCGGCGGACAACGCGACCTGTGGATCCGCATCGAACCCCTCACCATCACCGGGCGCCGCATCACCGTGTGACAGAAACCCGCTCCCTACGGCCGCGCGGCCGCGCCACCGGGACGCGGGTCCGGGGACAGGCCGTGTGCGGGGGAATCGGCCCGGCCGGGGGATGTCAGGTGGTCAGCCCGCCTGCCGCAAGCCGATCACTCGTGTCGCCCGCCAACCCCTTGCCCGAACTGTCAGCCGCGGCGAGCAGCGCTTCGAAGGCCCGGAGGCGACGGAACGTCCCGGCATACACGGTCTGCTTCTCCAGGGGAAGCTGGAGCACCTGGAGACGGCGGATGTCGACCCGTGACGAAGCGGAGGCGTGGGTGCCTGCCTGGCGTCCGTTGGCGGGGGCGCGCAGACAGCCGGCGAGGAAGTGGGCATCCAGCTTCTCCGCGTCGACCCGCAGGGCGTAGAGCTGGGGGCCCAGGGCGATCGGTGGTCCTTCGTGGACCCATGCCTTGAAGGCCCGAGCCGCTCCGGCGACCACGACGTCACCGTCCTCGGCGGTGGCGTGTGCCGAGTCGGTGGGGAGCAGCCCGCCGGGGGTGCCGTCGTGCAGGAGGTCGGCGATGGTGAGGAGCGGGACGGCGGCCCCGCGGGCCGGCGGGACCGTCTCCGACGGCTGCCGGCCGGCGCGCAGTGTCAGGGCGCCGGCTTTGACGAGTTCTCCCACCGTCGTTGTGGTCTGCGGAGTCCCGGTCTCGAAGCCGAGTACGGACAGACGCCGCGCATGATCGGCGAGATCGGTCAGCAACGACCCGAACTCGTCCCACTTGAGGGCAAGTTCCTTGTGGGAAGGTTCGGTCGTCGCTGCGGTGTAGCGGCCCGGAGTGACGTCCACCTCGTCGTCCAGAAGGTCGAGCAGGGGGACACGGACGGTGTCCTCCGGCGGCTCCTGGTCCGAGTGGCCGAGGGCCGCCATCGCGGTGAGGACGAAGGAACCGAGGCTGTCCCAGTCGGGGCTCGGCTCGCGCGTTCCCGGCCTTGCGAAACGTGTGGCGTCCACCAGGAGGGCGTCCTGGCTCGGGGGAGCGGCGGCAGGGTTGTCCGGCGCCGCGCGCAGGACCCACAACTGCAGTGACACGCTGTGCGGTTGTGCGCTGCCGGGAGGCAGGGACACGACGGCCCGGAGCGTTCCGGTGCGCAGCAGTGAACCGCGGATACGGCGGCCCGCCCTGCGTGACGCGACAGCCGGCGGAAGGACGACCACGGCGGTCCCGCCGGGCTTGAGGTGGGAGAGCAGGTGCTGCACCCAGGCCAGCTCGGGTTCGGTGCGCGGGGGCAGGCCGTGAGTCCAGCGCTGGTCGGTGGCGAGTTCCTCGTAGCCCCAGTCACGTTCGTTGAACGGCGGGTTGCACAGTGCGATGTCGGCTTTCGCTCCGGCGAAGGGGTCGTCCCGCAGCGAGTCGGCGGTGGCGATCCGCGTACGGATGTCGCGGTCCTGCGCGACGAACTCGAGCCGGCCGGACGCCAGCGCCGCCAGCGCCGGGTCCCTTTCGCACGCGAGCAGCTCCAGCCCCGGGCCGTCGTACTCCTGCGCGGCGGCAGCGGCCAGGTGTCCGGTACCGCACGCCGGATCGAGCAGGGTCAGTCCGCCCTCTGCCGGGCCGAGGCGGACGGCGAGGGCGATCCGGGCCATCAGCGTGGCGAGTTGGGGCGGCGTGGTGCTGAGCTGTCGGACGTGGGTTTCCAGCCACCGTTGCAGCAGGAACTCGAAGGTCTCGCGCGGTCCCTCCTCCCGTCCCACCTTCGCCGCCTCGGCCACCAGGTCACGGGCCTGCGCGGAGAGTTCGGCATGGACGATCCGTGCCCTGGAGGAGCGCATCCGGCGGGCCGCCTCGGCGACGGCCAGCCCCGACTCGTTCCTGCTGCCGAGTGCCTCGAAGCGCGGCCAGAGCAGTTCCCGGCCGCCGACGTCCTTGAGCTTGCCGTTGTCCCGCAGCCATTGCTCGACCTCTGCCAGCGAGAACTGCGGACTGACGTCGGTGCCTCCGATGCGGGTGGGGAAGGAGTCGTGGCGGCGCCGCCAGTTGCTCACGGCGGCTCGCCCGACGCCGGCGATCCGCGCGATCTCGGCCAGGCTGACGGGAACGGCGTCATGGGTACTCATCGATCAGTCTCCGAGGTACTTGGCGGCTGGGCTGGTCGGCATCCCAGTGGCCGTTCGTGCAGGGAAGGCTACTACCCTCATTGACTTTGTTCACAGAGTGCGCGTTCCACCGTGATGTGCAGGGAATGTGGAGGTCGGCGAATATGTGGAGTCCCGCGCCGGGAATGGTGCTCCGTGACCGCTATCGGCTGGAGTCCGTCCTGGGCCGAGGTGTGATGGGACAGGTGTGGCAGGGGCGTGACCTTCCTCTGGACCGGCCCGTCGCGGTGAAGACCGTCGCCACGGAACTGCTGGCCGTGGCGAGCAGCCGCGACGCGGCACTGACACGGTTCGGCAGGGAGACGCGGGCGGCCGCACGCCTGGACCACTCGAACGTCGCCACGGTCTTCGACGCGTCGATCACGGACGACACCTGCTGTCTGGTGATGGAACTGATCGACGGCACCACGCTCGAGTACCTCTTCGACCAGCAGGAGGACGGCCGGTTCGACGTCTGCTCGGCGGCCGCCGTAGCCGCCCAGCTGTGTGCGGGGCTGTCCGCGGTCCATGCCGCCGACCTGGTGCACCGTGACCTGAAGACGCAGAACATCATGGTCCGGCGCGACGGCATCGTGAAGATCCTGGACTTCGGCCTGGTCAAGCTGCTCAGTGACGCCGACCCGCGGCTGACGGCGACCGGCGAGGGCGTCGGCAACCTCTTCTGCGCCTCTCCCGAGCTGCTGGCCGGGCGGGACCGGCTCGACGGCCGCAGCGACCTGTATGCCGTGGGCTGCCTGTTGCACCACATGCTCACCGGGGAGACACCCTTTCCCACCGATCAGCCGGCGCTCCTGGCCTCCCACCATCTCGCCTCGCCCCCGCCCCTCGTCGCCGACGCGGGGGTACGCGTGCCCGGGGACCTCCAGGACCTGATCACCGCCCTGCTGGCCAAGCGGCCGGACGACCGCCCCTCCTCCGCGGCCGAGGTCTACGCGGCCCTCGCACCCCACCTGCCGGAGCCGGACTCCGGGCTGGCCGTCAGGCGGACTCCGCCCGAGGACCCGCGCCGTCCCTTCCTGGTCCCGCAGGGCCCGATGCCCCTGTGAGCCACGTCGCCGCGCCCCAGGTGCCGGCCCGACCGGTGTACGCCCCACCTTTCCGGTCACGTGCGGCACAGGAGTGTCGTGACCGGTGACAGAATGGCCCCGTCGGCCGGGCGCCGTGACGCCTCCGGCCGCCGGGAGGGGACGGGCGCGGCAGGAGCCGGGACTGGGGACGGGGCGCGATGCGGCGAAGCCTTGGGCGGTACGAGCTGACGCACGAACTGGGCCGGGGCGGCATGGGTGTCGTCTGGGCGGCCCGTGACCGCGACCACGACCGCGAGGTGGCGGTCAAGGTCCTCGCGACGCGCGGTCGCGGTGCCGAACTCAGCACGCTGGAGCGCCGGTTCCTGCGCGAGATCCGCCTGACCGGCCGCCTGCGGCACCCGGGTGTCCCCGCCGTCCACGACCACGGCAACCACGAGGGCGAGCTGTACCTGGTCATGGATCTCGTCCCGGGCCGCGCCCTGGACGCGGTCCTCAAGAACGACGGCCCGCTGGACGTCGAGCAGGCGGCGGACGTGGCCCGCCGCACGTCCGAGGTGCTGTCCTACGCCCACGGCCAGGGCGTTGTGCACCGTGACCTCAAACCGTCGAACCTGATGATCACGCCCGGCGGGGAGGTCAGGGTCCTGGACTTCGGGGTCGCCGCCGCTCTGGAGCCCCAGCCCGGCGAGACCCGTTTCACCGCCTCCAACGCCACTCCGGGCACGGTCGTCTACATGGCGCCCGAACAGGCTGTGGGCCGGACCGTGCCCGCGAGCGACCTCTACTCGCTGGGCTGCGTCCTGTACGAACTGCTCACCGGCGCGCCCCCCTTCACCGACGCCAGCCCCTTCATGCTGTACCACCGGCACGCCAACGACCCCGTCCCGCCGCTCGCCGACCGCCGCCCCGGCGTACCGGACGGCCTGCGGGCGCTGGTGGAGCGGCTGCTGGAGAAGAGGCCGGAGGACCGGCCCGCCTCCGCCGAGGAGGTGGCCGCCCTGCTCGCCGCCTGGGCGCCCCGGCCGGCTCCGGCCACCGCGGCCACGCCCGCTCACCCGCGGCTGGCCGAACTGGCCGCCCTGCGCAGGGCGGGACGTCCCGCCCGTGCTCTGGAGGAGTACCGGAAACTGATGGCCGTCCCCGGCCTCGACCGCGCGGACACGCTCGGCGCCCGGGCCGGAGCGGCCCTGTGCGCGGGCGCGCTCGGCCGCACCCGCCAGGCGCTGGACGAGCTTAAGTCGGTCCTCGCCGAACAGCGCAGCCTGCTCGGGCCGGGCCACCCCGCCGTGCTGGACACCCGCTACGAGATCGCCGTCCTGCTGGTCCGCACCGGGGAACGGCACGCTGCCGGGGAACTGCTGCGCCGCCTGGCCGACGAGGAGGAGACGGTCCTGCCCGCGTCCGACGCCGGGCACGGACGCAGCCGGAAGCTCCTGGAGCGGCTGCGCCGCATGGGCTGAGCCCCCTCCCCCACCCGATACTTTTGTAATCTCTGTTCACAGGCAATGCGTCGTGTTAGCCTGCGGTCACCTCGTTCCGGAGGGGAGACAGGACACTGTCTACGGACGACGGCAGCAGAACACCGAGGGGACAGCGCCCATGACGCCAGCAGCTCAGCGCGAGACGGAGCGGACGGGGGCGCAGGCGCTCCCCGAGGAGGGCAATCTGGTCGAGGTGCGCGGCCAGTCCTGGGTGGTCGCCCGCGTCGAGCCGTCCCCGGCCGCCCCCGACGGCGAGGAGAACAGGCGCTCCGCCACCCTGGTCCACCTCCAGTCCGTCGCCGACGGCCGATTCGGCGACACCCTCTCCGTCATCTGGGAGGTCGAGCCCGGCCGCCGCGTCCTGCCCGCCGGTTCCCTCCCCGACGCCTCCACCGGCTCCTACGACTCCCCGAACCGCCTCGCCGCGTTCCTCGACGCTGTCCGCTGGTCCGCTGTCGCCTCCGCCGACGCCAGGACCCTCCAGGCCCCGTTCCGCTCCGGCGTCGCCGTCGAGCCGTACCAGCTGGAGCCGGTCTCCCGCGCGGTCGGCGCGCCCCGCGTCAACCTCCTCCTCGCGGACGACGTCGGTCTCGGCAAGACCATCGAGGCCGGCCTCGTCGTGCAGGAACTGCTGCTGCGCGGCCGGGCCCGCCGCACCATGGTCGTCTGCCCGGCCGGCCTCACCCTCAAGTGGCGCGACGAGATGGCGGAGAAGTTCGGCCTGGAGTTCACCATCGTCGACTCCGAGCACTGCGCCCGCCTGCGCCGCACCCACGGCACCGCCGCCAACCCCTTCCGCGTCCACCCGCTGACCATCGTCTCCCTGCCCTGGCTGCGCGGCCAGAAGGCCCAGCGCCTCCTGGACGAAGTCATCGGCGCGCCCGAGGAGAGCGCCGACGGCGAGCACAAGCGCTTCTTCGACCTGCTCGTCCTCGACGAGGCGCACCACGTCGCGCCCGCCGCGCCCAAGCAGGTGTACGCGGTCGACTCCCAGCAGACCAAGCTGATCCGGCGCCTCGTCCCGCACTTCGAGCACCGGCTCTTCCTGTCCGCCACCCCGCACAACGGCTACCCCGAGTCGTACACGGCGCTCCTGGAGCTGATCGACGACCAGCGTTTCGCGCGCGGCGTGGACCCCGACAAGGAAGCGCTCAGGGACACGGTCGTACGACGTCTGAAGTCGACGGTCACCAACGCGGACGGCACGCCACGCTTCCGTACGCGCAAGACGCTCGAACTCCCCGTCGACTACACCCCGCAGGAACGCGAGATCCACCAACTGCTCGGCTCCTTCGCCGAGTTGCGACGCAGGAAGCTGACCCCGAAGGCCCGTGGCGGACGCCGCGCCGCCGACCTGGTGACCCTGCTGCTGAAGAAGCGGCTGTTCTCCTCACCGGCGGCCTTCCTCCACACCGTCCAGGTCTACCTCTCCCACCTGGAGGACACCGGCCCCGCGCGCGGCCGTACGGCCGCCGCCGACGTACCGGAGTGGCTGGAGGAGTTCGCGGACCTCGTCGCCGATCTCGACGACACCGGTCTGGTCGACGCCGAGGACGACGCGCTGACCCGCTCCACCTCGCTCACGCCGGCGGAGGACGGTCAGGAACTGGACCTGCTCCAGGAGATGGAGCGCTGGGCCCTCACCCACGAGGCGGCACCGGACTCCAAGGCGGAAGCGCTCATCCGTGCGCTCAAGGCCGTCTGCCGCCCCGACGGCAGGAAGTGGACCAACGAACGGGTCGTGGTCTTCACCGAGTACCGCGACACGCAGGAGTGGCTGTACGACCTCCTCCAGCAGGAGGAACTCACCGACGGCGGCCGGGTCGAGCGCCTGCACGGCGGACTGTCCGCCGAGGAGCGCGAGCGCATCCGGCTCGGCTTCCAGACCGAGCCGTCCCGCGAGGAGGGCAAGGTCCGCATCCTCCTGGCCACCGACGCCGCCGGCGAGGGCATCGACCTCCAGAACCACTGCCACCGCCTGATCAACTACGACATCCCCTTCAACCCCAACAAGCTCGAACAGCGCATCGGCCGTATCGACCGCTGGGGCCAGAAGCGGGACCCGGAGATCACCCACTTCATCGGCTCCGGCTGGCAGCAGGCGCAGGCCGGCTCGTACGAGGCCGACCTGGAGTTCCTCTCCCGGGTCGCCAAGAAGGTCGCGCGCATGGAGCACGACCTCGGCTCCGTCAACGCCGTCCTCGCCGACGCCGTACAGCGCCGGATGACCGGCGACACCGCGCCCGTCGACATCGAGAACGCGCGTCCCAAGCCGATCAAGGGCCGCCGCACGGGCGGCGAGGTCGCGCCGGAGCAGAACGTCACCGCGCAGACGAAGCGGCTCGCCGACCAGTACGACGAGACGGTGAACGCGCTCGGCCTGACGCCGGGCAACGTCAAGCGCGTCGTGGACACCGCGCTGGCCCTGGACAACCAGCCGCCGCTGCTGCCGTCCACACTCCGGGCGGAGGACTTCCAGCCGGGTGACCTCTTCGACGTGCAGCCCCTGTCCGGCAGCTGGGAGCGCGCCACCCGAGGCCTCGCCCACAAGCTCCGCGAGGGCGAGCAGCGGCCGCTCACCTTCTCCCCGACGGTGGCCGCCCAGGGCAGGGACGACGTGGTCCTGGCCCACCTCAAGCACCCGCTCGTGGCCCTCTCCACGCGCCTGCTGACCGCCGCCGTCTGGAACGCGGACCTGATCGACCTGAACCGCGTCACCGCCGTCGTGTCCGACGACCCGGCCGTGACGACGACCCTCGTCTCCGCGTACGCCCGGTACGTCCTCGTCGGCACCGACGGCACCCGCCTGCACGAGGAAGTGCTGTACGCGGGCGGCTGGTTCGGCGACACGGGCCGCTTCCGCCGCTGGGAGTCGGTGGGTGAGCAGGGCAGGGTCCTCTCCCAGGCCCTCTCGGCGGGCATCGAGGCGGCCCCGCACCTCCGCAGGGAACTCACCGAGGCCTGGCCGAAGCTCCGTGACCCGCTCTACCGCTCCCTGGAGGCCCGCGCCGGCGAACTCGGCCGCCAGCTGGAGAGCAGGCTCGCCGACCGCCGCGCGGAGGAGGAGCGCCGTATCACCGCGACCCTCGACCGCTTCGAGGCGACTCTGCGCGCCAAGCTCAAGGAGGAGGGCGACGGCGAAGGCGAGCAGCTCGCTCTCCTCTCCACCCACGAGCTGACCGGCCACGAGCGCCGCCAGTTCGAGGACGACCGCCGGCGCTGGCAGGAACGCCTGGAGGGCCTGCCCGCCGAACGCGAACGCGAACTCGCCGCCATCGCCGCCCGGTACCGCGAGCCCCGCTCCCACCTGTTCCCCGCTGCCGTCGTCTTCGTGATCCCCGCAAAGGAAGCCCGCCGATGAGCGCCCGCCGCCCCGTGAGCCGTGGAGTCGCCGCCGCCAGGGCCCAGGCCGCCGACGGCCGCCGGCAGCACCAGGAGTGGCTCGACCTCGCCGAGGT
>NZ_JBITDA010000056.1:0-17204 GCF_044453765.1 Streptomyces sp. NPDC051636
CGCTTCTTCTGTGAACCCATGACGGAGTCCTGTCCGGCAAAAGGGAAGGAGGAACCCACCAGACACGCCGCAATTAAGCAGCGACGCGCTACTAGAGATCTCCAAAGGTGCGGGTTGCGCGGGGGTGTGACGGCTGTCGTGGTCCGCGCCGTGCCGGAGGAATGGCGACATCACGCCTCGTCAAACCGCCCGAAGTCAGGCGGCGAGTGACGAGATCCAGTCGCGCAGGACTGCGACATACAGCTGCGTATCGATCTCGTGCATGTTGTGGCCCATTTCCGGGAACGACTTGTAGTCGAATCGCTGCCCGGCTTGGGTAATGAGCTCGCGTACGTGCCGTACCTGGAGATCCGATATGGCCCCTTGCAGCCTGCCTGTCTCCTCATCGATGTTCCGGAAGTGGTGGGCGAACATCACGGGGACTTTGACCGCGGCGAGCATGCGGGCCTGGTCGCAGGAGGCGGTGGCCGAGCCGGTCCAAAAGGCCCGAGCCCACTCGGGGTCATATTCCTTCACGCTCTGGGGCGGTTCATCGCCGGTCAAGTAACCGCCTGAGTGATTCGGCCCGGCCATCGTCACCAGACCTTGGCGCAGTGCGGGCGGCAGATCCCGGGGCAGGGCCTGCCGCAGCCCCCGCCAGTCGCCGACCGACCACTGATCACCCAGGTACATGTTCATGAGCTTGAGCATCGGGCCGACGGCCTGGCTCATGCCTTGGCCGTAGGGAGGCCGGATCTCCGACGAGAACAGCGGCGCGTCCTCGTAGTAAGCCCCTCGAATCATGCCGCGCGGCGCGTACGCGGACAGCCACGCTGCGATGAGGCCGCCGGAGGACAGGCCGCTGACGATGACCGGGCGCCGGATGCGTCCTGAGATGAACCGCACCAGGTCGTTGCCCATATTGTCGAGCGTATAGCGCCCCGGGGTACGCGTTGAGCGCCCTTGGCCGCGCAGATCCACGGCGAACACCTCGAAGTCGTCCGCCAGGAGCTTCATGGCCGCCTCATAGCTCCACCAGGAGTTCGCTTGTGCCGGCACGAGCAGGAGAGCAGGTTTGTCGGCAGATCCGGTCGTGGCGTAGTTCAGCGTCACCTCGCCGGTGTCGAAGCCCGACTCGGAGTACCCGTGCTCGACGTACGTGGCGTCGGGGTTGTCCGGTCCGTACTGCATCACAGCCGTTTCCTTTCATGACGAACATCGCACTGGTGCCGGGCCGACGCCTCCCGCCGGCGGCGGAGCCGGTCGCCCGCTCGCTCCGGTGGTATCCCGCCCACCTGCCGGACGGGCCGGACCTTGGCTGTGCCGCCGCCGGCGAGGCGCCTGCTCAGGCGAAGTAGTGGCCCTTGTCCAGGTCCTCGATGAGCCCCGGCTGGACCGGCCGCCACCCGAGCAGCTCGCGGGTCAGCGCGCTGGATGCCGGCTGGTCGACCGCAAGGATCCTGCCCAGGAAGCCGAAATCCTCGGCAGGGACGGAAGCCGTCGGCAGGTTCAGGTGGCGGCCGATCACTGCGGCGATGTCGCGGACCGGCACGCCCTCGTCGGCGACCGCGTGCAGCACCGATCCCGCCGGGGCCTGCTCCACCGCCAGGCGGAACAGGTGCGCGGTGTCCTGTACGTGTACCGCCGGCCAGCGGCTGGACCCGTCGCCGACGTAGCCGGAGACGCCCTTGTCACGGGCTGTTGCGGTCAGGCGGGCGATGAAGCCGTGGTGATCGCCTTCGCCGTGCACCGTCCGGGGCAGCCGCACGACGGACGAGCGGACGCCGCGTTCCGCCAGGTCGAGAACCGCCTGCGCGTTCGCGTCCCGGCCCGCCGCAGGTGAGCCGGGAGCGGGCTCGTCGCGCTCAGTCGCCACGCGCCCAGGCTGTGCGGGCGTCCCGGAGGCGATGACCAGGGGCTTGCCGGAGCCCTCGATCGCGGCGCCGATCGCCTCGATGGCACGCGCGTCAGCTTTTATCGAGGCCTCGAACTGGGTGAAGTCGTGGTTGAACGCGAGGTGGATGATCCCGTCGGAGCCGGCACACCCTGCGCGCAGGGCGTCCAGGTCGTCCAGGTCGCCGCGGAGCACCTCAGCTCCCTTGGCGGCGATGGCGGCGGCCGAGGAGTCCGACCTGGCGAGCCCGAGGACCTGGTGACCCGCGCTGATGAGTTCGGGGACGAGGGCCGAGCCGACCCAGCCGGACGCGCCCGTGACGAATACCCGCATGACAAAACCTCCCGATCGATGACGTCAGTGACTGTCATCAGACTACCCCCTGATGTCAGTCACTGTCGTCACGTATGATCGTGGCATGGGTCGATGGGAGCCGAACGCGCGCGGTCGGCTGGCGCAGGCAGCGCTGACGCTCTACGCCGAGCAGGGGTTCGAGAAGACCACGGCGGCCGAGATCGCCGCGCGGGCCGGACTGACCGAGCGGACCTTCTTCCGGCACTTCGCCGACAAGCGCGAGGTCCTGTTCTTTGGCATGGAGATGGCGCGGGACCTGCTGGCGGGTACCGTCACGGACGTGCCGGCCTGCGCGACGCCGATGGACGCGGTGGGCGCCGCCCTCGAAGCCCTGGGTGCCCTGCTGCAGGAAAACCCCGAACGGGTCAGACTGCGCGAGGCCGTCGTGTCAGCGAACGCGGAGCTACGGGAACGCGAGTTGATCAAGCTCGCCGGCCTCGCCGCGGCGATGGCTGACGCGCTGCGCGGCCGCGGTATCCCCGAGCCGACCGCGAGCTTGGCCGCCGAGACGGGGATCGCCGTGTTCAAGGTCGCCTTCGCGCGCTGGATCAGCAAGCCAGGCCAGCCGGACCTGCCGGGGATCCTCCGTGCGTCGATGGAGGAACTGAGGAACGTGCTCGCGGAACGCGCACCCATCTGACCGCGGCCTCTGGTCCCTCACCGCACCGGGGCGGCAGCGCCGCCACGATACCGGCGACGGGCATCCCGGCCGCGACCGCGTAAGCGCCGGAGAAATCCGTCGCTGAACGCGTGCGGGGGACTGATAGCTGCGCGCGGCGGCGAAAGCGGTCTGCGATGGCGAAGCCGGCGCGTCCGGTCGCGCCAGATCGCTCTTGATCACACGGATTTGCGGCAACGCAGCGCCCGCGGCGCGCCGGTGGCCACACCCGGCCACAGGGCATGCCCGCACCGTTGGTCGGAGCCTTGCGGCCACGGCCGGAAGGTCCGCGTCGCGTCGCTGCACCGTCCGGACGTCAACCAGCCTCTGGGCCGAGCGCCACATGGTTCCCACGACCGCACGCCGACGCAACTGACCAGCCCCGGCGGCCAAGCCGGGTGGCTCCCCTGGACGGCACCGGGCAAGTCGCCTCCGCGCGGCCCTGATTGCTCTCGCCTCCGCCATCGATCCACCGCCTGCACACACTGCCCTCAGCTCGGGCGGATCCACATGCGGGCCTGTGAACGGTCTCGGTTGGCATCCGCTCAATCCTCAACACTCTGAAGACCACCGCAGATGCCCTGCTCACGACCTTGTGCATCACGCGTCAACGGGGCTTGCGGACCCAGGCCCCCACCATCGTGGGCGACACTTGATAGAGCATGTCGTCGGTCCGCATGCGCTGGTCCATGGCTGTGAAGAACCGCTGCACCCGCTCCTCGGTGACAACACCCAGCCGCAACGCGGCCGGGAGCGTGCTGCGCAGCAACTCGAGCCCGACCTCGATGCCGCCGTCCCCCCGGAAGGCCATGCCGCCCGTCCGCCAGCACTCGTCCGGTTCCGGCACCCCGGCCGCACGGAATATCTCCGGAAGCTTTGGGCCGACCAGCGGTTCCTTGCCACTGGCCCGCAGGGTGGCCATGAGAACGTCCCGCGGCAGGTCACTGTCCTCGAAGGAGGGGAAGGTCTCCCAGGTGCGCAGATCGAAGTCCTGCACGACCAGAAGACCGCCGGGGGCCACAGCCTCGTACATCTTGCGCACCGCGGAAACCGCGTCCCGCAGATGTAGCAGGACGAGCCGGGTGAAGACGACTTCATAGGGGCCGCCCGGTATACGGTCCGCCTTCTCAATGTCCAGCTCGTGGAATTCGAACCTGCCGCTCTCCTCGTCTTCCAGCCTCCGCAGTGACGCGCGACCGAGTACCCCGTCGATGTCCATGCCGGTCACCATGGCGGAGGGACCTGCGAACCGGCGGAGCAACCGCATCCCCTCGCCGGGACCTGATCCGATGTCAACGCAGTGTGCGCCCTGGGGTATGCCGGCCCGGCGGAGGATCAGTTGCGTTGCCTCTTCGAACCGCCGGGCCTGCTCACGAAGACGTTCGTATTCCTGCTCGGACCTGCCAAGGGCGTAGCTGTTTACCGCGTCGGAGGACGCAGACGGGGTGATCTGGCTCACGGGTTGGAACCTCTTATTCGTGGAATCCCTGTACATGGCTCACTTCTTGCGAACCTTGGGCAATGCAAGGACTAACAGCAATAGCTTCCGGCTCGATGAGCAGCCTTCAATCGCAATAGCGGTTGTCGTTTGTCAACGCGTGCTTCCAGGAGGTGAAGTCCCCCACCGGTGAGTCCGTGTCCACTTGGGGCGCGGCTGTCTCGCGCATGCGTGTCTCTCAATGTCTCATGAGGTTTGGGGAGTTAGCGCAACTCGTTGGCGCGCGCCCACCTCCTCCAGTACGTGCGCGGCATGGGGAATCTTCGCCCCGTCACCCTCTCGGCACCCGTGTTACCGATTGCAACGACCTCCCGCACGCGAGCAGGCATGCGAGGCACCGCTCTGGGGTCGTGATCCAGCGCGCAGTGGCCTTTTGGGGTTCAGAGTGGAGACATCTACTGAATGACTGTCCCCTTCGAGAGGCTGACAAGCTGGGCCCAGTTGATACTATGCAAGGCTTCGCTGATTGGCAATCAGAATCAAACCTGCAGAGGCGGTCCTACGACTTCCCCAATTGCCCAAATGAGCACGACGCTCGAAATTCGATTACTCAACCGAGCGTGTATTTCCCCGACTGCCTCACCTTTTCATTCAACACGACGTCATCTGTGGTACCTCAGGCGAGGGGATCGTCCAGTTCGAACCATCCGTCCGCTGAGTGAATTACCCCAGGAGGAGGCCAGGGCGGAGACGATGAGGAGGCCGCGTCGCCCTTCCTCCTGGGGACGCTGAGTTCGGCCAAGGCGGAAAGCCTGCCGAGCCCCCGGCAGCGGCCGGTCCCGTTGCTCTACGGTGTAACGCCATGTCAAGCACAGAGCGCTGCCCCAGGCCCCGTCAGCCCGGACGCCCCCGCAGCGACAGCACGTCCTCTGCTCGCCCACTGGTGGTTGAACCTCACGTTCGTCCATTGGGCCATGGACCCGGCTCTCGTGGCCGGGGCCGTTCTGACGATCTGACGATCTGGTGTTCCCCCACACGGCTTCGGCTGTGCCGGGTGACGGGTCTCCTCGGCGGGCTACCGCCGCGTGAACCAGGTGATCACGACGTCATTGTGAACGACCGCCGTTCCCTCACCCTGAAGAGAGTCGGGTTGACCCCCCCCCATCGAACGAACGCCGGGATTGCGGCCCCGGCCACCACGGATAGCCCTTGATGATCGGTGAGCCCTTTCAGCGTGGCCATTGATCGGGTGACGACGGCGGGGCTCGCAACGCACAAGGCTCCGTGCCGCTGGAGGAGATGTTCGAAGTCTCAACCCACTGGCGCAGGAGCCTCGTCGGTTTTCCTGTCCTGCCGCACTCGACTTGCCTCACGCCCTGGTCGAGTGGGTCACCACGGTCATCGTCACCCGCGAGGGTGACACCCGAGTCACTGTTCCGTCGTCCGACCTCACCAGGTGAAAGCCGGGAGCGGTGGGCAGGGCCACCGACTCGGGCAGAGGACGCAGCCTGTAATGACCCTTGTCCGGATTCAGAGTGGAGAAGACCTCCCGGGACCGCTTGAACTCGCCGTCGATCGCGTCGTTCGCTGAGCCCTGGGCACGCCGGTGCTCGACAAGGGTCCCGTTGAGTTCGCGGACCATCCGGTCGAGATTCACCAGAATTGTGTCCACGTGGTCGTCCCACTGCTCCAAAAGCTTCTGGTACTTGTTCCCGTCGCAGCCGCCATAGCCCCCACTCAGGGCAAATCTGGTGGACTGCACGTCCTGTTGGCATCTAAAGATACCGCTGTACGCCTGCTCCAGAGCCGTGATTCCGTGGCGTGTAGCGGCCTCGTGGGACTGCTGCGTTGCCATACGACTACTCCCTTCGACAGAACCAAGTGCTCGTCAGGATCGGCACCAGTCACTGCCCCTCCGGCGCGCCGCCCCGCCAAACCACAGATTTCTCCACGGTCCTCCCCCCAACAGTCCGAGCGAGGGTTGAGTCTGATGCTATGCAAGCCATGGCCGACAAGCAATACAAACTTGAGCATTCTCAGGCTTCCCTGCCTCACCCCTTTGCTCGCATGAGCAATAGGGTCGAAAACAACGACTCAAACGAGCATCGCTCTATCGTAATCGAGACGGAAAGGGCATACCCAAACCGTCGACAGCGCCTGCCTCACCGGAGTTCACCAGGGTCTTGAGCCGCACGCCGGGACTGACGGTGCACCCCCGCTCGGCGAGTAGGTGCCTCACCTTGCCAATGGCCCGGGTGACGGTGGAGCGGTCCACGCTGAACCAGCAGGCCAGCACGTCGTGCGTGGTCCCGTGGCGGGGGTGCACGAGCGTGGCCAGGAGCCGATCGACGAACACCAACTGGTGCTTCGCGCTGGCGCCCAATCCCGCTTCCGTGGCCGTGACATGAGCTTGGCCTGGTGCCGCTCGTGCCACAACGGCCCAAGCTCGGCGACGAGTTCAGCAATCACCTCAGCCGACAGGCCCGTGATCCTTCGGTCGCCTGATGATCGCTGCACGAGCCGCACTCCCCACCACGCAACCATGATCGACTATCAGCGGCTCGACGTCTCACCGCCTACCGTGCACGAGCTCGTAAGGCTCCGACCGCGGAGAGCAGCTCCAGTTGGGTGGCGCCTGTTGTGCCGGGTGGCGCGGTCATCCACAGCAGGCGCTGGCATCCCTCCTCGCTGAACAGGCTGTGGCACTCCACCTCGATGATGCCCAGCACGGGGTGGACGAGCCGTTGTTGGCCCGCTCGGCGCAGGGCGACGTCGTGGGTGTCCCACAGGGCGGCGAACTCCTGGCTGTGCTGTCGCAGCTCGGCGACCATCTGCCCCACTTGAGCGTCGCGGCCGCGGCGGGCGGCGACCGCTTGGAGATCCGCCACGTAGGCCCGCGAGTGGTGCCGGTGGTCTTCCTCGGGATATAGCGACCGACTGTCCGGGTCGGTGAACCAGCGGTAGGCGAAGCTGGACGTGAAGCCGCCTCCCGCCGGGTGCCGGCCGACCAGTGCAATAGCCAATTCGTTCTGCGCGACGGGCTCGTGCAGGTCGGTGACGACCTGAGCCGGAGTGGTGGTCAGCCGGTCCAGCAAGCAGAGCAGGGCGGGCTGGCCCTGCGCGGTGGAGCCGTGCGCTCTCAGCGGGACGGGCCGGCCCGCGAGGCGGAACAGGTGGTCACACTCGTCGTCGTTCAGGCGCAGCGCCCGGGCGAGGGCGGCCACGACCTGGGCGGAGGGCTGGGCACCGCTTCCGCGTTCCAGTTCGGTGTAGTAGTCCGCCGACAGGCCGGCCAGCTGCGCGACTTCTTCGCGGCGCAGGCCCGGGACACGGCGCCTGGTGCTGGTGGGCAGGCCGACGTCGGGCGGACGAATCCGGTCGCGCCGGGACCTGAGGAATGCGGCGAGTGCGGAGGGGTTCACGTTTCCCACTGGATCTTGATGAGGAGGTACGGTCCCAAGCCTCGATTGCTCGTGGTCTGGGCTCCGTGGGGGAAGCGGCGTAGTCCGCGAAGCGCGCCTCGTGGATCGTGAGCAGCTCGTCGTCATCGTCGATGGTGCGGTCGGTTAGCGTCATCGGCCGAACGACCTATCCGTGCGTGCGCCGCTATGCCGTACGGACGACGGCCTCGCAGAGCCCTTCGGTGCGGCAACTCAAACCGGGTGGTGAAGCTGGTGCGGCCGAGGAGGAGGCCCTGGAAGCGGCCGGCACCGGCTCTGCGACGCTGGCGTCATGACAAGCACAGACCGCAACCTGGTCCCTGTCACCGCTGACGCTCCCGCAGCCGTTGCAAGTCCCCTGCTCACCCAGTGGTGGCTGGACCTCGCCTTCATCCATTGGGCCGTGGACCCGGCCGTCGTGGCCGGTCTGCTGCCGGCCGGGACCGTGCCCGACACCCTCCATGGGAACACTTATGTCGGCCTGGTTGCCTTCCGGATGCACCGGGTCGGCTGGTTCCGGCTGCCCGGGATCCCCTACCTCGGTACCTTCCCGGAGACGAACGTGCGCCTGTATTCGGTCGACGCCCACGGCCGGCGCGGCGTGGTGTTCCGCTCGATGGACGCCTCCCGTCTCCTGCCGGTGATCATGGGGCGAGCCGGTTTCCGGCTGCCCTACGCATGGTCCCGGATGTCCGTCCGCTCCCAGGGCGGCACCCACACCTACACCAGCTCCCGACGCTGGCCCGGGCCTCGCGGCGTACGCAGCCGGATCACCATACGGACAGGCGAACGCATAGAAGAGCCAACGGAACTGGAGCACTTCCTGACCGCCCGGTGGGGGATGCACAACGCCTTCTTCGGCGGTGTCGCCTACCTGCCCAACGACCACCCCCGCTGGCCGCTGTACCGAGCAGAGCTCCTCGAATGCCAGGAGGAACTCGTGGCAGCAGCAGGACTTCGCGCCCCGCAGGGGAAGCCGGTCAGTGTGCTGTACTCGCCGGGTGTCCCCGTCCGCCTGGGCCGCCCTGCCCGGCCCGCCGGCATCCCGACACCGTGAAACCGGTCGGGCTGCGTGCCAGCCCTGCCTGGCGATGTCGTTCAGGCATCCCTCGCTCGCCGCGCTCGCGGCCAGCCATGGGCGGGAAGCCTTCACCGAGGTGACCTGGCGGGAAGGCTCCCGCGGACCGATGCGCTCGCACTTCCTGTCCCTGCGGGTGCGGCCGGCCGGGGTCCGGGCTGGGACGTTCCTGGACCGGCTGGCATCACCACGTCACCCTGGTCACCGCCGCCCACGCCTTCCTCACCGAACAGCGACTGGCCCCAAACCCTGGCCCGGCGCGGAGACGAAGCGGTCACCACTCGGGCACGGTTATCACGGGTTCGGGCACGTCCGAGATCTCGGCACGCTCATATCCTGTTCGCCATGGGGCGGGCTTGAGCCACCCCTGGCGACCGTCAACTCCCCCGGTACGGTCGCCATGGCCGCCTCCCACCTCACCGGCTGAGGATTGCGGCAGGTTCCCCCTCCGGACACACCCCTCCGGAGGGGGCCGTACATGGCTCGCGGCGGCCCTTCGCTCCGGAGCGGAACTCAGCTCCTCGCGGCCGTGTCCCCGGCCAGCGACTCGGCAGAGAAGCTGATCTTCACTGCCGGCTCGCGTTCCGGACCGGTTCGCCGAAAGTCCGCGACCGTGGCGATGCGGGCCCGATGAAATCTGGTGAACAAGGCCGGTTCCTGGTGCACCCAGTCGGTGCACGAGATGAGGACCGTCTCGACGTCCCTCGCCGTGCCCATCGACCTGACGGCCGGTTCCTCGGCGTCTCAGCGCTTCGCGGTCCGATGTCAGCCTCGGCGAGGCCGAGGCTGTTGGCTGCCCGTGTCGGGCCCGTGCCGGGTACAGCCGCAAGGCATGTGCACGAAGGAAGTGAGACCCATGCGCCCTGCCTCCGACAGCAGCACCCTGCCCGGAAAGCGGGGTCCGTCAAACGTGCAGTGCTCTGCCTTCACTTTGGACCGGCTTGCGAGCGGACCGTTGCTGCGGAATATGCGCCTGGCCGGACTGGCACTGCCGACTCCTGCGGATTGGGGCTCGCTGAAGGCATATCTGCGGGTGCTGGACGATTCCGCTCCTTTCGTGTTGCTCGACGTGCCACACCCTCGTTGGCTGGCGGACGTCGACCAGCGGATAAGCGTACTGAGCAGACTTTCGCCGGTGATTGCTCTGGTACCGACCGGCGCTGACAATTCGGGTCTGCTCAGCGCGGGAGCAGTGAACGTTCTCAACCGGGACATGTGCATTCGCGAACTGGCTGCGCGGCTGGCTGCTGAGCAGCGCTGGTTCATAGCCGCCAGGGCCGGCGGTTCGCCGATTTCGCCCGGCCCGGTGCCGCGCTCGATGCACCCGCTCCCGCTCCACGGTTCGCAACAGCTTCTGATGAGGCTGCTGGTTCAGTACTGGCGGCCGTGGTGCTGCCATGACCTGTGCTTGTTGCTGGGCACCTCTGACCAGCCGTTGAGCCGCCCTACGCTTCGGGCTCGACTGGTCCGCATAGAGCCCTACTTGGCCCGCGCAGGGCTGACCCTGCGCCGTAGCGGCCGCTGGGGACGCATCCATTACCAGGTCACGGAAACCGTGCCTTCCACTGCGTCGCATGGGCGCCGTTGAGCCGGGCGCGCCAGCCGCCGGACGGGCTCCGCACCACCTGTTATCGGCCATCCGGAGCGTGCCCTACCGCGCGAAGCGGGCAGAAAGCGGGCGTCTTCCTCGCCGTGCCCGGACATGAATGACGAGTCCATTCATCTCCCAACCGCTTCACCAACGCGCATGCCCTGAAGTCCACGCCGGCTCGTCACCCGCCACCTGGTCCTCCGGCAACACACAACGTCGGACGGTGAATGATCAAGAACAACTGACTCCACCTCGCCGGCTACCTGTGGGGGCTTCGCTGCCCTCACCGCCTCGCCCCGAGCCGACGCTCCCTACCGGCACCACCGAGAGGTCGGAGACTGGCATGCCCAGGCTCAGCGGCAAATGTTCTGAGGCCGTCCTGATCGGTGCATGCCGGCTGCGGTGCGCCGCCTGTGGGCAAAGAGGGGGACTCCGTGGGATTGGGCCCTCGTCGCGGGCTGCCGGTCATGCGTCGGCAAGGCGGGCGGTGGGCCTTCGGTTCGCGTCCGTCGCCGCGCTCTTTGGGGGAGCGGCGCTCCCCACCATTCAGCCAGCCGTCGAGGAGAACGAGCGGAAAACTCCCTCCGAGTCCTCGTGCGCGCTCGACGAGTAGTCCTGGAAGTCCATGTTGGCCAGTTCAAGGTTGGCATGGATCGAGTGGACACCGCGCGGCACCGTGCGGAATTCACGTCCGAACTCGACCATGGCTTCGTAATCCTCATCCTCGTCGTCGTCAAAGTCCTCCCGGGTCATGGTGGTGACCGCAAGCAGGGCGTGGTGGTCGGCACGCATCGTCGTGCTGTCGGCGACGAACACCACACTGAGCTGGCCCCACGGCTCCGATATCGCCGCCAGGATCGCGTCTGTGTCCGCGCCGTCCAGCTCCGGCGCGTCGACCACGTCATAGGAATCCGCAGGGTCGCCGTCGTAGTGGGAGGACCTCTCCAGCTCCGCCGTCATCTCCCGCCACGCAGCCTCGTCCGTAAAGTCGGTCCTGATGATCACGGCTGAGAACTCGTTGCGCTCTGACAGTCCGGACAACGTCACCATCATCACCACTCCTCGAAGAATTCTGTACTCCTGACCGGGACCGGAAGATAGCGAACGGCACTGACATTGATGCTGATACTCGGGTTCCGGTGGTCGTGACCCGGGCACTGACTGACATCGCCTCCGGCAGACACAATGGTCCGGGGGACCGGAAAGCTGTGGGGGAAGGTGACACAGCGACGTATGATGCCGCCGAGTGTAGGTACCTCGTCTTCCGGGATCCGCCCCAGCCGGCGAGAACTGCCCTTGATGGGCACAAATGGCAGTTCTGAAGGGCAAACCATCACTGCCTGTTCGACCAGCTCAGCGAGGTGTTCGCGCGAGCACCCGACAACCATCCGCTTGCCGTCGAACTTTCGCGTCCACCGCATGAATCGACGACGAATCCGGGACGAGGGCGCTACCACCACAGACGTCGACCGCTGCTGGCAGTCCTTCCTCCGCCGCTTCGACCTGGAGCACACGTTTCGCCTGTTCAAGCAGACGCTCGGGTGGACCAAGCCGCGGCTGCGTAGCTCGGAGGCTGCCGACCGGTGGACGTGGCTGGTGATCGCAGCTCATGCCCAGCTGCGGCTCGCCCGCCCCTTGGCCGCCGACCTCCGCAGGCCCTGGGAGAAGCCGGCCGAGCCGAACAAGCTCACGCCCGCCCGGGTCCGCAGGGGGTTCAGAAACCTGCGCACGAAGGCCGGCTCACCGGCTGGTGCACCGAAACCCGCGCGGCCGGGCCCCGGGAGGCCAGCGGGCTCGAAGAACCATCACACGGCCATCCGCCACGACGTGGGCCGCGTCCTCGCCACCGGAGAGGCCTTCAGTCGCCCCGCCCACCACAAGAAGGGCACCAAGCCCAGGCGCATCCGCACCGCGCTGCCGGATGAGACACCTATGACCGAGTAGCTACGGCAGCGATGCCAGATGCCCGCAACTTCCGGGCCAGCAGTTCCATCTCAGGAAGGGTCCCTGAGTAGTCACCGCTCAGCACGCGGCGCAACACAGCCTTAGCGTTGACCAGGTCAATGCCGAGTTCAGCTCGCAGCACCTGCATCATCACGACACTCTTCGCCGACGGACTGACCACCTGCAGCCTCGCTGGCCCATGCTCGGACAGCATCTGATCCCGTCGTTCGCTCGGCAGGTCCCCACCACACACGGCGACCGCGAATCCACAGGCGGAACACGTTGACTCGACATCCCACCGCAAGCGGCCGTCCACGAGGGCCTGAACACCGCAGCACTCCAGCTCAGCACCACAGCCCTGACACATCACGGAGTACCTGACGGATTCGAAAACGGCCTGCTCCATCCCCCACCCCCAACAGGGACGAGGTTAAACGACAAGCTCAGTAATTCGCCGCGCAGCCGGGGGAACCAGGGGACGTCTACCCCCTGATGCCGAGCACCCGGCCAAGGTGCGCGATCGCCAGATGGGCCAGCGCTGTAGCCTCAGCCACCGGTGATCACTGCGATGAGCGCGGGCCCGGTCACGTCCGTGATCGTCGGCTTCACGCCCGCGGTGCGGCACAGGAGCTCCAAGTCGTCCTCGAAGGCCGTGCGGATCACGTTCTCGGATCCCATCGAGGTCAGCGCCCGTTCCACCTCAGGCGTGGTCGGCTCCGCCTTGCCGGTGTCCCGGCCATGGTCGGCCACTTCCTCGCCGTCGCGTAACACCACGAAGGCGGAGTCGGCGTTGATGCTGCGGTAGCACGACACCGCGAACGTGCCCTCCGACAGTTCCGGAAGGTCGATGGCCTGCCACCCGTTGTCCTCGACGAGAAGCGTGTGGCGGCCGAGCGCGAACGCGGCGACCACGATGTCCTCGACCTCGTCGGCCTCCTCCCGTTCGGCTCGCTCGAGCAGGTCTTGCCAGGTCCCGGTCGTCACCTGGTCCGGTTCGGCGCCCAGTCTCCGCAGTGCCTCGTCCGGCTCGATGTCGTGAATGACGGTGACGCAGTAGGCGGGTTCGGCCATCAGGGCGTCCATCCAGGAGGTGAAGTCCTCGGCGGGGGGCGCGGCCGCTACGGTTGCGGCGATTCGCTCACCATTGCGCCAGACCACCGTGCCGTCGGTGGTGCGCAGCTGGGCTTCGCCCTGCAGCACCACCAGTTCTTCACCCGGTCCACCGAGCTCGAGTGCCACGGTGCCGTTGTCCTCCCTCACGCGCAGGACACCGTCCTCGTCGAGCACGAGGCTGCTGCGTTCGGCGTCCCGGATGCCTATATGCCACAGCCAGCGGCCGTCCTCGCCGAACAGGACGATGCGCCGGTCATCCCGGTGCGCAAGTACGGTGGATCCGTCGGGTGACGTGAGGGACTGACGCTGCAGCCTCTGGCCGCGGCGCAGGGCCGATCCGCGCGCCGTCTCAGCCGTCGGCATCGAGCCAGTCGACACTGACGGGATCCGCCACACTTCCGCGCCGCTTCCGTCGAGGAGCGCGACGCCGCCGTCATCGTCCACCCTGAGCCGCTGTGCGCCCGACCCCGCGGTGCCGGACCGCCAGACCGCCGCACCGCACAGATTGCGGACGACCAGGTCGCCGTCGTCGGTCAGCTCGGCCCATCCGTCGCCGGCCCACCAGGTGTGTGTGGCCCACATCTCCCGGTGCGCGGCGTTGTCGTACAGCACCAGGTTGCCGTCGTCCTGGTGCACAAGGGTGTAGGCCCCCGAGGACGAGGTCAGCGACTGGTGCCACAGCCGTGCCCCGCGCCCCAGTTCCGGGCCGCCGTAGGCGTGCGGCACAGCGGGCGGAAGTACCGTGGGCACATTCCGCATGCCCTCACGCCATAGAAGCTGTCCGTCGGCGTTCACCAGGCAGAGCGTCCAGGCTTTCCGGTCGCCATCTGGAAGCATCTGCCAGGTCAGATCCGTTCCGTCCTGTTCCAGCCATCGGGCCAGTGGCACGACCAGCTCGTAACTTGTCCCGCCCTGCACCTGTGTGACCTGCAGCGAGCCGTCGACGTTGCGGGTGACGAGCCGACGCTGTCTGCTGCCCCTCACCAAGTAGGTCTCCCTGGTGATGGAGGCGGCCGGCGCGGCATCGTGCAGGGCTCTCGCCTCGATGGGGCCGGTGCGTGAATTCAGCAGTGCGACGCCATCACCCGCCACCAGCTCGAGATCGCCGGCATCGGTGATGACCAGCAACCGGGCCTCGGGCGAGGCGATGTCGGACACCCAGACGGTCCCGTGGCCGGACTGCTCCACCTGGAGGGCGCCACTGGTGCCCAGGAGCATCCAGCCTGCGGCGGGATGGCCGGTGTCTCCCGCACGCCACCGGGTCTCACCGGTGGCCTGGTCCGTGACGACGGCTACTCCGGTGGCGTCGTAGTGGAGGGCGTACCGGCCGGAGGGTGAGCTGAGCGGTTGGTCCGGGCGCAGCCGGTCGAACTGTCTCAGGTGGTACATGTGTCGTCCCTTTCGCGTGGGAGCCTCGCCATGCCACTGGCGCGGTTCGGTGCGGGCGGTGGGCGGACACCCCAACCTGGGCATCTGCCGAGGACGCAGGGCGGGTGTGGCCGGTGCGCGAGTCGTGGTCAGCCCGGTGTGGCCGGTGCGCGAGTCGCTGCGGTCACCTGGCGCTCGATCCAGGGGGTGGGTGTCCGGGGGCATGACGATGGCAGTGTGGATGCCGAGCGCCGCGTAGCGGGCCATCTCCCGGGTGAAGGCGTCGACGTCTCCCCGCACCAGGAGGTCATGAGTGGCCCTCAGCGGCCGACGTTCTGTGACCGCCGTCTGACCGGTGCAACACCGGCATCGTGTCGGCGGCCTGTCCGGTCGTTTCCGGTGGGAGACAGGCGCGCACGCGGGTGGCGGGGTGGCTGGTCCCACACGCGAGTCGGCCGGGCCTTCTCGGCGAATACCTCACGTGCGGCGGTGATCTCCTCGATGTGGCCCTCCGACCACTGCTTGAGGGCGGCGAGAAGAGGCACCAGGGTGTGGCCGAGTTCCGTCAGTTCGTAATCGACCCGCACGGGCGCCAAGCCGGTGACGGTGCGGGCCACCAGGCCGTTGCGCTCCAGCGTGCGCAAGGTCTGGGTGAGCATCTTCTGGCTCGCGCCGGTGATCAGCGAGCGCAGCTCGCTGTGGCGCCGCGGTCCGCCCGCGAGCGCGTTGATGGTCAGCGCCACCCACTTCTCGCCGATGAGGGCGAGGACTTGACGTGCGGGGCACGTTTCCACGAAGGCGTTGTAGGCGATCTTCGCCTCGGCACGCCGCTCTTCCGCTGTCTTCGACACCCGTGTTTCCACCCGCTTCTGGGCACTTCAAAGTGCCTACTTCCCTCTGGTGGCATGGTGCACCAGTCTGAATCCATGCGGTCTGTGCGGGAATGGCCCGCCACCGCCGGCCTTCCTGGCCCCCGTAGCAACGGCCCCGGCCCGCGTCGGAGTGATCGATCCGACGCTCCCTGTCACCCGTACCTGGAGGCAACCCGTGCCTTTCGGCATCAGCACCCCGCACCGCTATGGCCTACTGCTGGGTGGCTCAGTGCTTGCCCTGACCGCGTTCGCCACCGTTCCGGCGGGCGTCGGCAGCGCCGTCCAGCCCCATACCGTCGCCTTCAGCGAGAACAGCCCGGCAAGGTTCTGGACGCCCCGCGGCGGACTGAGCAGCCAGGCCTGGACGGTGCTGCGCCGCTCCGCGACGGCGCGCACGGCACTGCAGCTTTACAAGCCCTTCGAAACCGGCGACACATCGGTCTACGACACGCTCCTGACGGAGGACTTTGTGGATGCGCCGCTCGCCCCTGGTCAAGGGCCTGGGCGTGAGGGTATGAAGCAGCACGTTGCCGAAGACATCGTGGCCACCTTTCCCGACCTGACGATCCGTATCGAGGCCATCCATGTCGCAGGGAACACCGTCACCGTCCGCTCGGTGATCAGCGGTACGCAGCAGCGGCCGTTCCTAGGGGTTCCCGCCACCCACCGCAAGGTGTCCTTCCGGGCCGTCGACATCCACCAGGTCAACCCTGAACGGGGGATAGCCCGCACGGATCATCTGGAGGATCTCTTCGGCGCGTACCGGCAGATCACGCAGTAGTCGTCCGGGTCTTCCCGGCAATATCAGAGCGCGACATCGTTGGCCAAGGCCCAACCTTTCCAGAGGCCGGCTCGGGCCGCCGTCCAGTCGGGTTCCCAGCCGGGCCGCAGACCACTCACCCCCCAGCCGTCCCGCCGTCTTTCGGGAACGCCGAGTCCGGCCATCTGCGCCGCCATAGCGGCGTCATACACCTCGTGCGCAATGTGCAAGGCCTCCCATGTGGACGCCGCGTGCCCGGTGAACACGTGCAGGCCGTGCCGCGTTTTGTCCGTGGCGTGGTGTATCGGGACGTTGACCTCGAAAAAATGCAGATGCCTCATGGCTTCCATCTCCTTCGGTTATAGGCCGCGACTGCTCTTCTGAGCGGTTCGGGAGAAGACCCAGTCCTTGCTGCGCGAGTTGGTCGTACGACGAGGAGCGGGCCTGGGCAGGATCCCGGGGCGAAGACGTCAGGACGTTGAAGACCTTGGTCGGAGCACATCAGTGGGTCGTATCCGGGACTCTGTGAGTGGCCCCGGAGCTTCGTGAGTACTCGGCCGACCGGCCGGTGGTGTGGTGTGTGCCCGGCTGGTCCGTGGGGGTGTGCTGCTTATTCGTCCGGGGTTTGCTGGAGCATGGCGAGGGTGAGGACGTTGCCGCCGATGCCCCAGCCGCCGTCGGTGACTTCCTCGACGAGGACCATGGTGTTGGCGCG
>NZ_JBITDA010000057.1:0-16260 GCF_044453765.1 Streptomyces sp. NPDC051636
TGGGCCTACGCCCGCCCCTACCGCAGCGAACAGGAACGACGCGACGCCTTCCCCGACTGGCTGCACACCTACAATCACCACCGCGGACACACCGCTCTCAAGGGCCAACCACCCGCCAGCCGCGTTCCTAACCTCACTGGGCAATACAACTAGGCCGTGTCCCTTTGGTGGGCTCATCGGTTGATCGGATGTGCCTGTCCGATTAGACGTCGTCTCATTTGGCGAGTCTTCGGTAGCAGATGAGGGTGCAGGCGATGCTGGCGAAGGCCAGGAAGTGGTCGGCTTTGCGCTCGTAGCGTCGGTGGAGTCGGCGGCAGTCGGCGAGCCAGGCCATGGTGCGTTCAATGGTCCAGCGGTGTCGGCCCAGCCGCTTGGACGATTCGATGCCCTTGCGGGCGATGCGGTGGGTGATGCCGCGCTGGCGTAACCATCGGCGCAGGTGGTCGTAGTCGTAGCCCTTGTCCGCGTGCAGTTTGGCGGGGCGCCGCCGACGCGGTCCGCGGCGGGAGCGGATCGGCGGGATGCCGCGGACGAGGGGTTCGAGGGCCTGGCTGTCGTGGAGGTTGGCGCCTGAGATGCCGATGGAGAGGGGCAGACCGGTCCGCTCGGTGATCAAGTGGATCTTCGAGCCCTTCTTGCCCCTGTCGACAGGATTCGGACCTGTCAGCTCCCCCCTTTCATCGCGCGCATGTTCACCGAATCGATCGCGCACCGGCTCCAGTCCAGGTCACCGCGCCTGCCCAGTTCGTCCAGAACCAGACGGTGGAGCTTGGCCCAGACCCGGGCCTTGCTCCACTCGGTGAACCGACGGTGGGCTGTCGGCCCTGAAGGCCCGAACGACGGGGGCAACTGCCGCCAGGTGCAGCCCGACGTGGCCACGAAGATGATCGCCGCCAGGACCTCACGGTCTCCGTACCGTCGTCGGCCACCACCCTGCGGCCGAGACGGAGCGGGCGGCACCACCCGCTCGAACAACTCCCACAACTCATCCGGCACGAGACGCTCAACGATCCCCACGACGCCAGACTATCGAACACTCCAAATGAGACGACGTCTTAGTGATCACTGATGTGACGTGGGAGCGGATTGCGCCGCTGATGCCGGCAGATCCGGTCCGCGGACGACGGTGGGCCGATCACCGCCGCACACTTGAGGCCATCGCGTGGAAGTACCGCACCAACTCGCCCTGGCGGGACCTGCCCGACGAGCTAGTAGGGCTTGGTCAGCTTCACCCGTGAGTGGCGTGTCTGGCGGCGTCTTGGTGTCGTTGTGGTGGTGTGACACCTGGGGAGATGGCCGAGGTCCGGGAGGATCTGGAGGCGTTCACGGCGGAGTTGTTCGACGGGTTCTTCCGCGCTGATCAGCGGCGTTGGGGGCAGGTGTACGTGCGTGGGCTGCTGCTGGACGGGCGGCGCAAGTCGGTGGAGCCGATGGCCGCGCGGCTGGGTGAGGACGGTAATCGGCAGGCGCTGGCGCACTTCGTGACGAGCAGCCCATGGAATCCGGCGCATGTGCGAGCCCGCCTGGCATGGAAGACGCAGGACGCGATCCGGCCGGAGGCGTTGATCGTCGACGACACCGACCACTTCCTGGGATCCGGCCTCGCCGGAGGCGGATCCGGTCAAGGTCGCCCGCCGCCCGCGGTGCGGGATCCCGGCCGAGGCCGGACACGTGGAGAAGTGGCAGCTGGCCCTGGACATGATCGACGAGGCCCGCAGCTGGGGCGTCGACGTCCCCCTGGTCGTTGCCGACGCCGGATACGGCGACGCCACAGCCTTCCGCCTGGGCCTGGAGAAACGCAAACTGGCCTACGCCGTCGGCATCTCCTCCCGGCTCACTGCCCAGCCCGGACACGCGCGGCCGCTCACCCCGCCCTATCAGGGCATCGGTCGCCCGCCGGTGGCGAGGTATCCGGACAAGCCGATGACGGTGAAGGAACTGGTCATGCAGGCCGGCCGGCAGGCGGCCCGCCCGGTGTCCTGGCGCGAGGGTTCCCGGCCGGGAAAGAGCGGCAGCGGCTTCAAGCGCATGTACTCGCGCTTCGTCGCCCTGCGCATCCGCCCCGCCGGACGCGAGATCCGCCAGGCCACGCAGGGTGCGGAACTGCCCGAGCGGTGGCTGCTGGCCGAATGGCCCGCCACCGAGCCGGAACCGGTCCAGTTCTGGCTGTCCAGCCTGCCCTCCGGCATGCCCCTGGCCACACTCGTGCGGCTGGCCAAACTCCGCTGGCGGGCACTGCTTCCTCTGGGCTCACGTCCCAGTCTCCAGGTGTCCACGATCAAGGGGAAGCTTCACTACGCGGAGCTACCCGTCTTCGTGGCGCTCAATGAACCAGAGATCACCACTTCGCTGGAGTCCAGAGCAGCTGAGAGCGTGCGGTGCAGTGAATCCGGAAGGGTCCGCCCCCCGAGGCCGCAAGATCGGACCAAGGCGGTACAGTCCCGAACCTTGCCGGCTGCGGCAACCGTGGTGAACAAGCGGTGCGCGAGGAGTTCACGAGCGGCATAGCCGTTCTGCGCTTCCAATGTCCGTCGGGCTAGGTCATCTACGAGTGGGCGGGCGCCAGGGTGCTCGGAAGAGTCAATCGCGTCCAGCACGGTGAGGCCGAGACGGGTATCGAAGACGGTCATTCCCGGCTCGGCTTCGTGGTTGAGGTAGGTGCTGACGAGATCTGTCAAGCAGTCGTCGAGGTGCTCGCCAGCGTAGCGGCGACACAGCACCTTGAAGCAGGCGATGACGGCCTGTTCCCACGGATCTCCAGGAACCGTCTCCTCAAGCAGCTTCGCAGCACGTCCTGTATCGCCCGCGGTGAGGGCGAAGACTATGGCGACCTGGCGTCCGTCCAGCATCCGTGTGCCCACGCCTCGATGCTGCTCGATATGGGCCAAGGCTTCCAGCCAGCGGCCCGCGGTCGTGAGAGTGCGCGTGCCGTCGGCGAGCACCACGCGCCAGAGCCAGGCGTGCACTTCCCGTCGGTCCTCGGAAGCTCGGGTGAGGTCGTCCGGAACGGTGATGCCTTCGAACACGGCGGCGCGGCCTGCGCCAACAGCTTCGTACAGGCCCAGGAGCCGCCGACGTCCGTCGTCGGTTTGGCCGGCGCGAATCTGCAGGCGGGCGAGGTTAACCAAGGGCTCCAGCCCACGGATGGCGCTCATGGCTGGCAGCGGACAGGCCCGGAGGTACGCGTCCGCGTGCCGATGGCACATCAATCGGGCCAGGTCGGGCAGATCAAGGTCGGAGGCGAGAAGCGCGGCCTGGTTGAAGACGGTGGAGGCCAGTCCTGGCTCACTCTGTTTCGACGCTCTGTCGGCCAGTTCAGCCAGCGACCGCACACGGGCGGACAGGGGCAGGCAGGCGGGCCGGAATCGGGCAACGAGCGGGAATCGCCTGGCTATCGGGCCGTGCGGGTCCATGTGTCCTCCCCCTGAGGCAACGGTGATTGGGATGAGCGAGGGCGACCGGCGGTGCCCGTTAGCTACAGGACAGGCACCGCCTTCCTCGCCCTCGGTCTGCGTCAGCGCCAGTCGATGACGATGCGGTTCATCGGGGTGTCGATCGCGAAGAGCCCGGGGGCATGGGCGACCGCCGGGGCGTCGAGAGGCCGGATCTCGAACTTGGGCTCGCGACCGCGGTACTTGCGGTCCCAGGTGCGAATGGCGTCCGCGACCTGTGCGGCCAGCTCATCGCTGCCGGGCCCATGGCCGATGACGCCGAACTCCCACAGCTTGCCGCCCTCGGCGGTCTTCTGGTCCGAGAGACGTCGGGCGAGGTACGTCACAGCGCCCTTGTCGATCGCCGCGGTCGACGACGGGTAGGGGTCGTCGGTGAGGACGGTGCCCTTGGCGTCCTTCGGGAAGAGCATGCGGATCAGGCCGGAAGGCAGCGAGCAGGAGACGAACAGCTCCATCCACTCGGGCGATTCCATCGCGCGGACCGTCATGCCGGTCCATTCCTCAGTGCGCGGCTGTTCCAGGACTGCGGCCAGGGCCTGGGCGTCGATGGGCTGCCCGGCCGGTGCCTGGAGCCGTACGGTGCCGTCCGAGCTGAGCGGGATGACGCGTCGGTCGTCGTCAGCGATGCCCCGCCGCAGCGGCATGAATGTGTTCATCTTGCTGCTGACGCTCGTCCATCGCTCGTCCTGCTGCTCGTAGGCGATGGAACGGGAGACGCTGCCCTTGAGACGCTGAGGGACCAGGAGCCTTCCGCCGGGTGCGAGCTGCTGCATCCAGGCGTGGGGAACGCCATGCGCGCCGACGGTGGCGATGATCCGGTCATACGGGGCGCCCGAGGCGTGGCCGACAGCCCCGTCCCGGGTCAAGCACTCTACGTTGGTGAATCCGGCGGCAGCGAGGTGGGTCCGGGCACCTTCCACGAGATCGTCGTCGACGTCGATGGTCGTGACGTGTCCGCTCTCACCGACCAGGTAGGCGAGCAGGGCGGCGTTGTACCCGGTGCCGGCGCCGAGTTCGAGGATGTGTTCACCAGGCTGGACCTCCAGTTGATCCAGCATAAGGGCCACGATTCCGGGCTGTGAGGCGCAGGAGATCGACGTGCCGTCGGTGTCATATTTGACGTTGACGGGCGCGTTCGCGTAGGCGTCTTCGAGCGCCGCGTCGGGCACGAACTTGTGGCGCGGTACGGTGCGCAGCGCCGTCTCGACGGCGGGCGTTCGGGCGTATCCCGCCTCGCGGATCTTGTCGACCAGGGCGTTGCGGAGTCGTGCGGCTTCGGGCTCGGCGGTGCTGAGCGTGTCGGTGTTCACCGCCCTGACGCTAGCGGCGGAGACCCTGGCGTCCGTGGTCGACGCGTTGTTGTCACTCGATCCCATTACTACCTCTCGTGCGATGTGGGACATGGCGTGCTGGTCATCTCGGAGAAGCCCTGCACGGTTGGCGTGGAAGATCACGTGATGGGCGATGACGGCCCGAAGGCCCCTGGTGAGGCCGTTGTTGTTTGCGAGGTCGCGTAGTGCGCTACCGGCTCGTTCGAAGGCGGCGACCCAGTCCGCGTGCCCTTCGAACGGCCGTCCAGGGCTGCACAGACTGTGGGCGTCCGCGGTCATCAGCTTGCGCATGGCGGGTGCCAGAGCAGCGGTCTTCTCCAGGGTGAGCGGCTGGGTTGCTGCCGGGCGGACCTCTGCGACCTTCGCCCACACGTCGCCCTGCTCGAACCAGTCCAGCGCCGCAGCACGCATCATGGCGCTGATCAGCAGGACGGCGGTCTCCCGCCGCCCGAGGCGTCCCGGGCCAGGCTGGTAGGCGAGCAGATGACGGCTGTCCGCATGGAAGAGATCGTGAGCGAAGTCGATGGCTTTCATGCCGCCGAAGGCGGTGGTCTCGGGCTCGTAGATCCCCGGCACCCAGGACACCACTGTGCCGGCGTCCACCAAGTCGGATAGGAGCGAACCAAGTTGCCGGGAGGGTTCGGCCGCGCGGTAGCGCAGGGGCCAGGGCTGCTTGTTCATGAACCACCAGCTGTCGATCTGTCCGGTGCCCTCGGCGGCGAGCAGCGCGGGGCCGAGGCGTTCGCTGATGACACGCTTGCCGGTCTCGCGGTCGGCGAAGGTGACGTTGTACTGGTGCCAGGCGGAAGAGATGGCGGGTCCTTGGGCCGGCAGCGGTCAGTCGATGAGCAGGCATGCGTCCCACGCAGAGTGGGGTGGTACACCGGTGGCCGGGGCTTGGATCGCCAGGGCCATGCCAGCGGCACCGTCAAGGAACCCAGAACCGGCATCTCCCTGGACCTCTGCCACTGCGGCATCCGTCGGGTCGATCCCTTCTGGACAAACGGTGGTCAGGAGTGCCGTGGTCGTGGCACGGAGCTGGACGGCGGTCGCGGGGTGAGCGTCTGCCGCCATGCGGGCGGCGATATGGGCGAGTCCCGCAATGCCGTGGCACAGGCCCTTTTCTGTCGTGGCCTTCAGCTGAGCAGGGTCGGTGAGGGAGGACACCATCGCTTCCTCCGCCTCGATCTGCCGAGCGGTGTCGCCGAGGGCCAGGGCAGCGAGTTGCTGAGCGCGCGAGACGCCCGCCGTTCCGTAGCACCAGGACGGCCGCCGCGGCGCGGATGGAGCGAGCCGCCCTTCTCGGAGTTCAGTGCGGGTGACCCAGTACGGCCACACGGAGCCCCGCCCTGTCCGCTCTTGCCAGCGGTCCAGCCAGGACAGGATGCTCCGCATAGCGTCGCGGTGGCCTTCGACCAGAGCGCCACGACGAACTGCCAGGGCCAGGAGCGCGAGGACGCCTCCGGCGCCGTGCGCGAGTCCGGTGTTGGCATGGCCGCCGGGGAACCGCTCGTCTCGCCTTCCGGAAGGTCCACTCGTCACCCACCATCCCGGCAACACGTCTCCGCTGTCGGTGATGGGCTCGGTCAGACGCACGCAGTACCCCAGGACGGCCTGCGCGGCCTCGCTCTCGGGGTAGCGCCGGATGATGTAGGCGCCGTAGCCGGCTAGCCCACGGATCGCATCGAACTCCGACAGCTTCGGCAGCAGGCCCGCATCCATGCGTCGATGCGCAGCGTCGACCCGTCGGTGGACGTCGGCGGTGAGCTGCACGTCAAGGGTGTCCAGAACGCGCTGGTACGGACCGTCATGGTGCTCTGCCATGCAGGCCACGGCGTGTGCGAGGGCAGGAGCCCCGTAGAAGGGGTGGCTGTCAGACCCGCTGGTCAACGGTTGCCGAGCAGCAGCAGTCACCCAGGCGTGGGCATGCTGCCACGGGCCGAGGCCGCGGGCGGCCCGCTCGATGTGCAGCAGCGCGATCCCCGTCGGCCCGTAGGCAAGTTGCTGCCGGTGAGTCGTTGTTGTGTCCGAGCCGACCGGGGCGGTGGCAGGGTCAGCCAGTAGGTTCGCGATCTCTTCCGCCATCTGGAACGCGGCACGGTTGGTCACTGTGCCCTCCGGGACATCCAGGCCAGGGCGACGGCGCGCGTGAGGTACAGGCAGACGGCTTCCTCGGGGAAATCGACCGCGACGTGCCGGACGAAGTGGACGTGCAGCAACGAGGACAAGACGTCGTCCACCTGGATGCCCTGGGTATCCGGGCCGGGGAAGTGGAGTCGGTAGGTATCGATCGCTGCGTCCCTATCGTCCCAAGCATCCACGATGGGCGACCCGCCAGGGGCGTCGCGCAGCGCCGCCCAGCCGCCGGACGGATCGGCCAGCCGTAAGGTCTCAGTGAACTCCGGGCGCGGTACCGGCGCGGGGGCCGCGGACGGGATGTGGTCGATCAGCCATTCCATCGCGGCCTCTTGGGTGCCGAGGAAGGTGGTGGCGATGGCGATGGTGTGCGCGGCCACCAGGGCGCGTTGGTGCGGACGCTGGGGCAGGGCGAGCTGGTTGACGATGGTGCGGGAGTCCTCACGGAACACTGCTTCGGCAGCGTCCCAGGCCGCACCGGAGCCCCAGCGCCCCATCTCGCGGTAAGAGGTGGGAAATCGCAGGTCTGCCAGCAGTCCGGCAGCGCGTAGTTTGTCGGCCCAGGCACTGACTACCTGGGCGGTTTCAGCGAAGGCGGCGGGTTCGGGCAGGGCGATGCGCACTCGTAGGTGATGTTCAGGATCCCGGAAGCGGATGAACCACCACGGTGAGCCGCCCAGCCGGTCCAGCAGCCTCGGGAGGTGCTGACCGAGCAGTACGTCTTGGCGCCTCAGGTCGCCATAGAGCGTGGCCAGCAGTAAGGACGCGGCGCCGGGGGTTTGGATCTGCGCCCGGGAGAAGGTACGGGCTGGCGTAGGGGGCGGCAAGGCTGGCCACCCTGGAGGTCGCATCGCCTTGAGCGGCACGATCACCTCGTGTGCTCGTCCGCCGCACCACCCGTAGGCGGCAGGGTCCGGTCCTTCAACGAGGACTGCGGAGCGCACGCGGGCCAGATGCTGGCGCAGCAGCGTCCGAGGCCCTGCCTGGTCTAGGTCGAGGAGCAGGCGCCGGTCCCCTTCGGCGAGGTAGACCCGCTGCGGTGTCCGCCTCCGGCTCCGCCACTGATCGAGAGCCGCGTCCCAATCGTAGTGGGGGGAGTTGCGTCCGGGCAGCTCGGCCGCTTCTAGTCGCCACCGCGCGGGGGCCAGCACGGTGCGCCCATACCGCACTCTGGGTAGGAACGGCATCGCGTTCGCAGCACCCCAGTCGAACAGGGTGACCTGCGCGCACTGAGCCCGGGACAGTTCGGTGAGGAACCGCACCAGCGGCGGGGTGTGCTCCCTGAGGTTCAGTGCGTGCATGCCGACGGCCTCTACCCGGCGGCCACGCTCGGGCGCGGCCAGATACATGCGGCGGCCGTCGCAGGCCACCGCCAGGCCGTCGGGCGTGAGTACGTCTTCGCTCGCCGCGCGATGTTCCTGCACTCCGATCACGGTGGGCAGGACCTGTGGGGTACGAGTGACATGGGCGCTGGTAGACAGCAGCGGCGGGAAGGACAGCTGGGCGGGAATGGTGTCGGCGTCTGCCGTCGGCAGGTCAGACAGCTCGGCGAGCAGACGCTCGCGGTCCTCCGCAGCCAGCACGCTGAGGAACCTTCCCGTAGTGACGCCGACTCCCCGGGACACGCTCATGACCTCCAGCCGGAAGCGCCCGCGCTGAAGGTCCTCCGTGCTGGCGGAATGCACCCGGACACCCACCTCGACGTGAGGGGGCACCCGCGGGCGCTCGGGCCCGATGTCCATGGCCGCGATCAGGTCCTCGGTTAGGGCCACCTCGTCGTGCCCGTCGAGTACGGCGGCCTGAGCCAGTCGCACCAACGTGTCGTCTCGTTCAGAGAGTCGGCGTCTGCGATCGTCGGCCGGCACGCCCGGATACCCATCGGGGAATCCGGTGCCGCTGTCGGCGACGACTTCGCGGAGCGGCACCATCGTGCCGATGCCGTACCGCTCGTAGAACCGACGCTGGTACGCCTTCCACGCGACAGTCCCGTACGGGAGGGCGCTGACTCTGGTAAGGATGCTGGCCGCGCGCTGGATCTCTTGGGTGACCTCCTCGGGTAGTTCGATTCGCGCGTCGAGGCGAAGGTCGAGAGCCAGAGGGTGGCGACGCAGGCCCGGGACCAGAGCCCTCATCCGCGAGGTGGCACGGGCCCGGCCGCTGCGCACGCCGCAACCGTGGAGGTCTGCCTGCACGGCGCGCAGTGCGCTGACCAGATCCCAGACACTGGCCACGGTGTCGGCGTCCACGGCGTCGAGCTGGACTAGCAGGTAGTGCAGGGCATCGGTTTCGGTGCTCGGTGCGTGCAAGCTGGAGATCAGCGCCTGGTGCCGGACCAGGTCCCGCACAAGCCGACGTGCTTTCTCGGGTCCGGCCGCCGGGAGTTTTGCGGCGAGCTTGTCGGCGAGGACACCGGCGCGCACTGGCTGTCGGCTGGCGTCCAGAACGGTCCGCACCGGTTCCGTCAGGGCAAGGGACGCCTCGACAGCGCGCCGCCGCGTGTCGGACTGGTACGGAAGGATGAGGCGACCATCGCGCTCCATGGCCGTGTTGTTGCAGGTCACCAGGAGGCGATCCATCAGCTCGGGGCATGACTCCAGCCGCTCGACAACGGCCGCCAGCCACTCCGCGCTCGCCCGACTCACAACCGCGTGATCAGAACCCCATGACGCGCTGGCTCGCGGTCCGATCTCGGCTGCGGCCACGCCGGCGAAGAGGCCGTAAGGAGTCGCCCGGTGTTCGGCACGCAACAGGTAGCGGTTCACGGAAGTGGCAGCTCGGCGCACATCCCGCGGGGACGGGGCCCCTGATGAACACAAGGTCCGCACCTGAGAAGCGAGGGCAGGACTAGCGTGCTCCAGCGCCTCGACAATCTCCTCCTGAGACCAAACTTCCCGCAACCAGGCGAGCTGGGCAGCCGCGCTACTGGGCGACGTGTCGCCAAGGCCGGGGCACGGCCCGACCGGAAGCGTCGGCCACGCGACCGCGCGAACGAGAGCGGTCTTCCCGGCTCGGAACGCGGTGTTCAACGCCATCACGACCTCCGTGGTCCAGGGGCGGCCGGTGCCTTCACCCGACGGGCAAAGGCACCGGCCTGGGTGCACGTGTGCCCTACGGTCAGGCCACGTTGGTGGTGCAGGCGCCGCAGGTCTCGCCGCAACCGTCGTCCGTCAGGCTGACCAGACCGGCGGGGTCGGAGACCTCGACGAGCGTGACGTCCAGGTCGAAGCCGTCCGTGCTACCCGCGCCCTGCGGCTGCATCTGCGTGGCGTGCGTGATCTGGGGGCTCATTACAACTCCCTTTTCTGAAAGCGGATTTACGGATGTTGGTGCTGCCGGACACCTGCATGAGCGTATGAAGACGGCTACGCCGCGGAGGTGTTTACCGGCCACCGGTCCGAGGGGTCATGCTCCGCGCGTGGAACGTGCGGGGCCGCATGCCCTCGGATCGGAGTTCCTGCGCCGCCCCGATGAACCGGGCTCGAAGCAGCCGGTCCACCGGGGCGACCGTCTAATCGGGAGTCGTCGCGACCTCTTGTTCGAGATCGACGACGGTGATACCTCACAGCTCGCGTACAAGTTGGGAGGCCAGGAACCAGGGCCTGAGCAAATGGTCCTTGTAGGACAAGGACCTATCCGCGGCCTCGTCGCTGCCCCTCACGGGAACGGGCCGCATGCCGGGGCCGGTGGTGTAGAGAGTGCCGATCACCCCATACAGGCGGGGCACGCGCACCCGAAGCGTCGCAGCTCCGGACCTCGTCAGATGGCCACACTGCTTGACCGCAAGCGCAGCGCATTCAAGGCAGAGAGGGGGCTGCCAGGTACGGGAACCCTCCAGCCGACCAGGCTCCACAGAATCATCTGGCCTCGGTGCCAGGAACAGGTAACCGCTGGCGGTGCAGCTGGCTGGACAACGCACACCTGACACCGGAGCCCACTCATCGTCTCTAGCTGCCGGGACGGATGTACCTCCCCCCCCCATCGCGGAGGGCCAACAGGCCAGCCGTCTTCGCGAGTCTGGGAACACCGGGCCCAGAGGACCCCTTGGTCGTCCCTATCCCTGGGGCCCTCGTCCAGGTAGCAGAGCCCGCGCCCACCAGGGCGAAGGCCGAGCATCGCGGCTGAGTCTGGATCCTCGCCACGACGAGCGGTGATGTAGGGACGACGGCAGACCAGGGCATAGGAAGGGTGGTCATGCCGCAGCCCTCGTCACGTTCGAGAACGGACGGTGCGGCTCGACGATCCGGCCGTCCGGCAGCAACTCTCCGGTGTCCTCGAAGAGGAGGACTCCGTTGCAGAGCAGCGTCCAGCCCTGCGCCGGTTGGTGAGCTGCGGCACGAGCGGCTTCACGATCCGTAGCATCTGCTGGCGGACATGGTGGTTGGTGCTGGCACATGGATTCCTCATCGACAGGGAGGTCTGGGTCGTGGAGCCGTGATGTCCGCTCCCTGATTCCTCTACGGTCGAGGCCCTGCCGCCGAGACCGGGGGAAATGAAAGCCTCGGCAGCAGGGAGCTAGTGCCGCGTGCGGAGGGGACGGGGCGCCTCGCCATATGCGGAGATCACGAGATGTCGCTCAGTACCGAGCTCAGTAGCGTTTCGTGCGGCACGGGGCCGGGTTGGAACTGGTTGAGGTGATCCCGCAGCGGCCCAGAAGGCACGAGGCGGTCACTGCGGCAGCGCCTCAGCCAGTACGGACCAGGCGGCTCGCTCTGATCCAGCGGAGGGAGCGCAAGCTGATGCGGCCTGCCGAGGCACATCGCGAAGCGGTGGGGCGCCCAACGGTCACCGGTCCCAGGCGGAACGAGCCAGATCAGCCAGCCACGCTGGGGATCCTCGATGACAGGGCCACAGGCGTCCGGAGCGTCGCCCGGGGACCGCTGGATCTCGTCCATGAGTCTCACCACCCCGTATGCGGCGGGACCGCTCGCGGTGACGACGATGTCGAAGTACTGACCGCCCAGCGGAAGCGTGAGCTGCTGTCCCGTCGACAGGGCCATCAGGCGCCGGATGCGGTCGGCCAAAGTGCCCATGTCCGCAGCCGGCTCCCGGGGCACACCCCTCAACAGCGGTTCGTTGAAATGGACCTCCGGGGCCGGGCGGCGCTGGTCGAACTTGGAATCACGACGGGGCAGTTGTGTCGTCGTCATGCTGAGACCTCCGGAACTGCCCCGGCCAGCAGGGCTTGAACGGCCTTGCCCGTCACCAGGCCGTTCGCGTCCCGCAGACGGCGAAAGGCAAGTTCGGCCCCGGACTCCTGCACACACCACAGGCCGCGGGGCTTCTCGCCCTCACCGGCCGGTTGCCAGGCCAACGCGGCCAAGAAGCCGGGGAATTCCGGCATCGGGTCATCGACCTCGACCAACAGCTGGCTGGCGGAGTCGACGTACAGATGCACTTGGATCTTCTCCGTCTCGTCCACGGGAGTGTGCCTGGCCGCGTTGTCCACGAGCTTCTCCACGATCCGGGCTGCGTCCTCGGCATCGCCCGTCCACCGGGCCACGGTGAGGCGGGTACGAGCGAGAAGCCGGGCGTTCCTGCCAGCGGCGGCGGTCGCAGTAACGCTTCCGTCCCACACGAACACCGGTTCGTCAGGCACCTTGAAGGGGAGCCGTAACAGCTTGGGCTCGGCCTCCTCCTTGACGCTGCCGGGACGCTGCGTGGGCACAGGGGTGGACGGCACAGGTCTGGTGCTGAACGCGGCCGTCACCGCGGCGGTGGGTGCGGGGTAGTGCGGGGACGGGTTCACGGGGACTCCCTGTTTCATGGCTGGGGGCTCCGGCGCCCAGAGGGCTGGGCAGCTCAGCAATCGGCGCCCCATACGCGAGCCGCGTGGTGGTTACGAACAGCAAACCGCCCCCGGCTCGACCCGGGTACCCGCCAGAGGGAGCGCCGCTGCCAAACGTGACACAAGATCGTTTACTCACTTCCGGTCAACGGCGGCAAAGGCTTTCGCTTCAGTTCAGTGGATGTCGTCTGGGATTCAGCAATAGATTGGGATTGCCACCTCATGTCGACGCGCGCCGAGCGCAGTTGACAAATCTGACTCGAGATCATCAGCAGGCGGGGGCCGCATCATGGCGCGCGAGCGAAACGAACGGTTCGAGGCGTTACTGAAGGATGCAGGCTGGTCACGGGCCCAGGCGGCGAGCGCCTTCGTGCGAATCGCAAATGAGAGCGGCCTGACCGACTACGCCCACATCGCTCGCCAGCACGTCCAGCACTGGGTGGCCGGACACGCCCCATCTGGTCAGGCCCCCATAATCATGTGCGAGGCGCTGTCCCGTCGCCTGAAGCGCATCATCACTCCTGCCGAAGCCGGGTTCACAGCGCCTGACTCGCCGGCACAGGGGGCACTGGACTGGCGCGTCGAACCGCTGACCGCGCTGACCGACTTGGGGAGCACTGACTTGGATCCGGACCGGCGGAACCTACTGCGTGGAGGCGTGTACTCGGCCGCCGCCCTCGTTGTCCCCTCCGATGCCTGGTGGACCGAGATGGCAAGGGAGCCAGCCAACTCGGAACAGAAGGGCTCCCAGCGCATCGGCGGAGGCGACGTAGAGAACGTGCGCGAAATGACGTTGGCCTTCTCCCGTATGGACCAGCGCCGGGGCGGCGGCCACGGCCGGACCGCTCTCGTCGAGTACCTACGCTCGGACGTCGCCCGCTATCTCGTAGGAACGTTCCCCAATGACCACGTCCGCCGCCAGATGTTCTCCGCCGCGGCAGAAGCGTCCTACCTCAGCGGCTGGATGGCTTTCGACAACGGCGAGCATGACATCGCCGAGCGGTATTTCGCTCTTGGACTGAAGCTGGCCGCCCGAGCCGCCGACGCTCCGCTCTCGGGCCATATCTTCCGTGCCATGGCGCATCAAGCCCTGGACCTGCGTCTGTTCAGCAAGGCCCTGGAGCTCTCGACGGCCTCAGTCGCTGGCCAGCGATATCAGTCCGCGACGCCACGAGAACGGGCACTGCTCGGCGTTGTCCATTCCCGTTGTCTCGCTGCAACTGGGCAGGACAAGAAGGCGATGAAGACGCTGCTTCAGGCCGAAGACGACCTCCGAAGTGCCCATGACGGCATCGAAGAGCCCGCCAGAACCTTCTTCTTCGGCGAGGCGTCACTGGCCCATGAGACGGCGTGCACCTTGCGCGACCTCAAGGACCACAAGGGGGCGATCAGCCAGTTTGACCGCAGCGTCCGGACTCGCGGACCTGCATTCAAGAGGACGCACGCCGTGACACTCGGATACCTCGGGGCAACACAGATTGCTACGGGCAATGTGGAAGAGGCGTGTGCAACCTGGTCCAAGGCCCTCGACGCTATGGAGGAAGGCGTCTACTCCGGCCGAGCTCGGCAGCGCGTCGTGGAGATGCGCTCCTTCCTCTCGCCGTACCGGCGGCGCGGCATCCCAGCCGCTGTCGAACTGGAAACCAGGGCAGCCGACTACCTGCGCACCGTAGATTGATCACGTTCGGCAGAGGGATGAGGAGGGCACTATGACTCTGCGGATCGAGCCCATCGGCACCGTTGTCGGTGGCCGAACGGAAGTCTCGGACGACAACTGGGGCGGCGTCGAGTGCATTATCCGCCTTGATCCGAAGTTCCCCCTCGAAGTCGTGAAGGGACTGGATGAGTTCTCCCACCTGATCGTCACCTGGCACTTCAGCCAGGCGTCCCCGACTGACGTTGCTCTGCACGCACGCAGCCCCCGGAACAACCCTCGCTGGGAGCCATCCGGCACGTTCGCGCATCGCAACCACCGACGCCCGAACCAACTCGCCACCAGCTTCCCCAGGCTGCTCAAGGTCGATGGCCTGGACCTCCATGTCACCGATTTGGACGCGGTCGACGGGACTCCCATCTACGACCTCGGCCCCTACTTCCAGGAGATGGGGCCTCAAGGTGAGATCCACGAACCGGCCTGGCCCGGCGAGATGCTCAGTGAGTACTGGGCCGAGTCGTAACGGTTGCGATCACGTGATCCCGGAAGCCGCGCTCGTCGATCCGGTGATATCAGGGCGCGGCCCGAAGGCACGACGGCAACGTGGGTGGGAGATCGGCCAACCCACCGCGTCATCGACAGTACGCACCGTGGGGTTGGCCTTGTCGGGGCCTTGGTGGGTGGTCCAGCCGCAGTCCGCTCCGTCGACGACCTCCACCGTGGTCACTCCGGCCTGGCGGGTTCGGTTGAGAGTGCCTGCGTTGTAGGTGACGGCCGACTTCGCGAGCGTGGCGGCCTCGGCCCACGCGCGCACCGGAACCCGCGCCCCGTTGCGGTAGACGACGTACGTCAGCTTGTGCTTGGTGGCCAGCCGATCCGCGAGGTTCTTCGCGGCCTGCTTCGCGGTCATGTTGCCTGCCGCCAACAGCGGCGCTTCGCGGCGCGCAGCTTCCCGCGCCACGCGATAGAACTGGCCGGCCATCCGCTCGGCTTCCTCAGAGCGGCGTAGGAGTCTGCCGCGAGCGACTGGAGAGCGTCCCGGTGGAACGTGGTCCAGGTGAAGGTCACGCCCAGGGCCTCGGCGGCCTTCCGGCCGCCCGCTTCGTACAGGTGGGGGAGCTGCCGCCGTACGAACTGCTGGGCTCTGCAGCCTGGATGTCGGCTCACCCCCGCTCGCGCGGGGAACTCAGCATGGCACGCACGTGTGAGGCAGGGGCGGGCGGCTCACCCCCGCTCGCGCGGGGAACTCAGGTCGTCCCGGGCTGGCGTTTGGGGCGGCCTTGGCTCACCCCCGCTCGCGCGGGGAACAGCGCGCGTGTGCGATCGCCTCGCGCTCGGCCCGCTGGCTCACCCCCGCTCGCGCGGGGAACAGGTCGACGGCGACGTCAGCGAAGGGCCGGTCACCGGCTCACCCCCGCTCGCGCGGGGAACAGTGGTACTCCGGCGTCTCCTCGCGGATGCCGGCCGGCTCACCCCCGCTCGCGCGGGGAACAGGTCCTCGGCCAGCGGGCGCGCGGCCATGCGGCCGGCTCACCCCCGCTCGCGCAGGGAACAGACGGTTGGTCTCGACGAGGAAGCAGCGGCGGCCGGCTCACCCCCGCTCGCGCGGGGAACAGGCTTGTTGACCTGCAGATACAGGGTACGTATATCAATTCGTTATCTGAGCGGTGACTTCTTGCAGATGGGACCGGGTGAGTAAGCGGCCACCGGTCAAACGGCCGTTGTCAGTGGCCTGTGCTGAGATGCCTGCCACTGGTCCACCTCCATAAGCCGGGAGCCGCGCACGATGACAAGCGCCAGCGAGACTCTAGTAGATTGTCGCGGCTAATTTTTGGGATAGAGGTGGCGCAGTTTGATGCGTGCGTCGTGGGTGGTGAACTGCCAGTTCACCTGACGTCGGTC
>NZ_JBITDA010000058.1:0-15903 GCF_044453765.1 Streptomyces sp. NPDC051636
GGTCCGGGAGCAACGGCTCGATCCGCGCCCACTGCGCATCAGTCAACGGCACACCCGGACCAACGACCGACTGATCCAAACGAAACTGCCTAGCACTTGCCTCCGGCCGTCTTGTGCGCTGGTCGGCTGGGAGCAAGTGATCACGGGCCCTCAGACTCCGGACCTCTGACCGCAGCCGCAAACTGACGGCCAGGATCAGGCGTAGCTCCGCAGGCGTAACTCCGCCACCGATGGCGCCAACGCGTACCTCGCTGTCCGCCGGCCTCACCACCGAGTCCGACTACCCGAGAGGACCCAACACCTGATGTCCATATGGCCTTCGATCGTTGCCGTACTCGGCACCCTCGCCGGTGCCCTGACCGCCGGACTCCTCCAGCACCGTTCGGCACGCACCGCACGCGCCGAGGAGCGCGCCGACAGCCACCGTCAGGACCAGCTCAGTGCCGTCACCGACTTCGCGGCCGCCCTGGACGCGCACCGCTCGGCGATGTTCCATCGGGAGCGTCTGGCCCTGACGGAGGCAGGCGCCGAGCATCAGCTGGAGGCCCAGACGAGGTCCCACGACACCCGGGCGGCAATCACCGCGCCCCACATCCGCCTTCAGGTCCTGGTCCCCGAGCTGGCCGGCCCCGCGCAACTGGCCGCAGATGCCACGTACGCGCTGCGCAAGGCCAGCGACCGGACCGAGCTGGACGCCCGGCGGCATGCGGCCAAGGAAGCATCCGTCGCCTTCATCGCCGCGGCCGCCGCGCTGCTGAGCCCCAACAACCGCTGACTGAGGCCGACCACTGCCAGCGTCATGGCCGTCCGGTCGTGCCGGTCCCATACGCGCTACAACACTCGTACACTCCCGTGGTCTGCACCGGCCACTCATGGGGTGTTGTCAGTGGGGCCAGTGGGTATGGCGTGATGACTCACGCCATACCCGTGTCACTGTCGTCCGCGCTCGTCGATCACCACGCGGTCGACCTGGAACGCAAGTACACCGACGGCTGGGCCTGAGGGTCGACGACGTCGTCACCGCGCCCTCGGGCGAGATCTACGCCCTCTCCCACGTCCACCGTCACACATACGGGGTGGCGGACGAGGAAGCCGCTGCGGCGAAGGCACACTTCGGCTACTCACTGGTGAACAGGTACGCCCCCGACGGCACGTAGCTCACCACTGCTGTCTCCGGGCAGGACGAGTACCTGCGCCAGGACACGGCTTTCGGCGGTCCCATGACCGGGCTGGGCAAGGACCTGTGGTGGGCCAAGGGACTGTGCGTCCTGCCCGACGGAACGCTCGCCGCAACCGGTCCCGGGGACCATACCCATCTGATCATCGCGGACATCACGGCGGTGACCGCGCACCACGGTATGGCCCGCAGCCGACACGAGGACGGCCCGCGCGATCCGTTCGCCAGTTGGGATCAGCACGACTCCTGCCGGCCGCCTGCTATGCACGACCGGCGAGTATGGGTTCTACAACTACGGCAACCTGCTCGACAGCATCGTGTCGATCAGCGACCGGCCCCTTACCCCGACCTGGAAGCCGGCACTGCGGGCACTGGCGTCCATCGTGTTTGGCGTCGCCGGCGGGGTCCGGGCCGGTGTTGTGTGCACCTCCAGGACCAGGCGTGGGCGGTGAGGCGGTCGGCGGGCGCGGTGAGTTCGGCGTCGCGGCCGAGGCGCTTCATCTCGTAGACGGTGAAGATGACCCGGCAGCGCGGGGCGTGTGCCTTGATCTCCCGCGCCGTCCTCAGCGCCTCCTGGAACCGGGGGCGGACCCGGACCCGGGTGCTGATCTTCTCGCTGAAGATCTTGTACCTGGGGATGCCATGCTTGCTGAGCGCGTCGAGCTGGGAGTCGAGTTCCTGGCCGAGGGTCGAGCAGCGGGCGTAGCCGATGCGGATGTCCGCGCTCGGCAGGTCCGGGTCGATCGGCGCCGGCGGCGGGGTGCCCGGCCGCCATGGCCGGCCCGGTCCGCGGTCGGCGGGGGTGGGCACCCGCAGCGCCTTCTTCAGTCGGGGCACCTTCGTGAAGCGGCGGGTGTGGTAGGCGGAGGCGACCGCGCCGCCGAGCGAGCGGCACGGTGAGCCGGGCTGTGCGTCACACTTCGGAGGCGTGCTGTTCGACGTCGTCGGCGGCGACCGGTCAGTGGAAGGTTCCTGAGGGTCCGTCATTGGCCCGGATTTTCGCACAATGCAAGTCTCAGTAGGGGGTCCGTCCCGCGTTTGCGTGAGAACGGGTTCTGAGAACGAATCCGCGGTCGACGGGGGTTCGGCGGCTCGTGATTGATCTTGCTCGCGCAAAGGACCCCCGTTTGTGAGAGTAACCCTGCCTACGGCTCCGGCCCTTGCTCGTGCGCGAGGAAGATCACCAGCGGGGTGCGACACGGAATTGGGGGTTGAGGAACATCGGAACGAAAACCGGCGCTAAGGGTCCGTCGGGCCTGGTGGGCGGCTGACGGATCATCGGTTGCCGGACCTGTCTGAAGTCGTTCCACGGATAACACCCCAATATCTGCGGTAGCTTGATCCGTCACCTGTGGTGACGTTCTTCGGCCGCTACGTGAAGCGGCCCTGTTGTCTGTGGCAGGGAGAGAAGCGGTGCCCACCGTCGTACAGCTGCCGACCGGGAAGGCGTTGACCGTCCGCACGGCGGCGGACATATTCCTCGACTCGCTCGGCAACCTGAACACGGTCCGGAACTACGGGATTGGGGTGGGCAAGACCGCCGAGCGGCTCGGCGAGGCCCGGCCGCTGGCGTCGGTCGCGGACGATGAGATCGGCGAGGCCCTGGAACTGCTCTGGGGCACCGCGGCGGTCAACACGTGGAACTCCCGCCGGGCGGGGGTGCTGTCCTGGCTCGGCTGGTGTCGGGAGTACGGCTACGCCGGTCCGATGGTCCCGGCCTGGGCGAAGCGGCTGACGGTACCGGACTCCGAGACCCCCGCCCACTCGAAGATGGCGATCGACCGGCTTACCGCGCGGCGTGAGGTCACCTGCGGGAGAAGACGCTGTGGCGGATGCTGTACGAGACCGCCGCCCGTGCGGAGGAGATCCTCGGCGTGAACATCGAGAACCTGGACTTCGCCGGGCGCCGCGGCGCGGTCAAGGCGAAGGGCGCCCGGACCAAGGCCCGCCGCCGGGGCCAGGCGCGCGAGGACTACGTGCTGGAGACCGTGTACTGGGATGCCGGCACCGCCCGGTTCCTGCCCCGGCTATTGAAGGGCCGCACCCGCGGGCCGGTTGTTTGTCACCCACCGCCGCCCCGGGCCGGGCAAGGTCGTCAGCCCGCGCGACGTCTGCCCGGACACCGGGCTGGCCCGGCTGTCGTACGGGCAGGCCCGCGCCTTGCTCGACGAGCACACCGCCCTGCGCGGCCCGGGGACGGGCTGGGATCTGCATGAGTACCGCCACTCTGCCCTGACCCATCTCGGCGAGCAGGCGCCTCGCTGTTGATGCTGATGGCAAAGTCCCGGCACAAAAAGCCGGAGAACGTCCGCCGCTACTTCAAGCCCTCCCCCGATGCGATCTCCGAGCTGACCAGCCTGCTCGCCCCCGGTGACGCCCGCCATTGACCGCCTGCGCCGGGCAGGGCGGGCCGCGCGGGCGAGGCCGTTCAGCGCGGAATTACCCAGCCTGGTGCCCAGGTCCCGGCGGCGTCGTGGTCGGCCGCTGTTGCGGCGAGGTGGGCGCGGAGGGTGGCCAGCGCCGGGTGGGGGTTGTCGCGGTGCCAGAGGAGGGCGTGCGGGTAGACGGGTGTTGGGTCGGTCACCGGGATGCGGCGCAGGCCGTTGCCGACGGGCCAGACGAGGCGGGTCTGCTCGGTCGTGAAGGTGGCCAGGGCCGGGGTGTCGGCGATGGTGTCGAGGAGCGTGTCGGAGCCGAAGTTGGGGCCAGTTGCCTCGATGGTGAGGCCGAACTCGGCGACGAGGTCGTCGTAGTAGGCGGCCCACTCGGTTCCGGGAACGATGCCGGGCATCCAGATCCGGTGCCCGGCAAGCTGGGCGACGGTCACCGACCGGGCGCGGGCCAGCGCGTGGGCGGGACCGGTGAGGAGCTGGTGCGGCTCGTCGAGCACCCGGACGGACTCGATGCCCTCGGGGTTCATCACCGACCTGAAGGAGCGGATGACGAAGGCGCTGGACCGGCTGTCAGTGGCGCTGACGAACGGGTCGGCGGGCGGGGTGAAGGTCACCACCCGGCGCGGGGAGCCGTGGATCACGGTGCTAGAACCGGAGCCGTTGGTGGAGCCGACGGGCTTGCAGGCGCTGAAGGAGGAGGTGATCCGCCGCTGGGGTGTGCTCGACCTGCTGGAGGTGCTGAAGAACGCGGACTTCTTGACCGGTTTCACCGACGAGTTCGCCTCCGTCGCCGCCTATGAGCGCATCGACCGGGCGACCCTGCAACGACGCCTGCTGCTGGCGCTGTTCGCGCTCGGTACGAACATGGGCATCCGCGCGATCGTGGCCACTGGTGAGCACGGCGAGAGCGAGGCTGCGCTGCGGCACGTCCGCCGGCACTTCATTACCGTCGACAACCTCCGCTCCGCCGTCCGCAAGCTGGTGAACGCCACCTTCGCCGCCCGGGACACCGCTTGGTGGGGCACCGGCACCGCGTGTGCGTCGGACTCGAAGAAGTTCGGCTCGTGGTCGTCCAACTTCATGACCGAGTATCACGCCCGCTACGGCGGGAACGGCGTGATGATCTACTGGCACGTCGAGCGGAAGAACGTCTGCATCTACTCCCAGATCAAGAACTGCTCGTCGTCCGAGGTGGCGGCGATGATTGAGGGCCTGCTGCGGTACTGCACGGACGCCGAGGTCGAGTCGAACTATGTGGATACGCATGGCGCCTCGGTGGTCGGGTTCGCCTTCACCGAACTCTTGAGGTTCCGGCTCCTGCCCCGGTTGAAGAACATCGGCAGCATCCGCCTGTACCGGCCCGACGACACCCCGCCCGGCTGGCCAGCGCTCGGCGCCTCGCTGACCCGCCCGATCCGCTGGGAGCTCATTTCCCAGCAGTACGACCAGATGGTCAAGTACGCCACCGCCCTGCGCCTCGGGACCGCCGAGGCCGAGCAGGTCCTGCGGCGCTTCATTCGCGGTGGCCCCAAACACCCCACCTACCAGGCCCTGGAAGAACTCGGCCGAGCGGTCCGTACCATCTTCGCCTGCGACTACCTGACTCCCGGCCTGCGCCGCGAGACCCACAGCGGCCTGCAGGTCGTCGAGAACTGGAACTCGGCGAACGGCGTCCTCCACTACGGCAAGGACGGCGCACTGACCGGCCCGGACAAGGAACACGCCGAGGCCAGCATGCTCGCCCTCCACCTGCTCCAGTCCGCGCTCGTGCACATCAACACCCTCCTGCTGCAGCAGGTCCTCGCCGAACCGGCCTGGGCGGACAGGCTCACCGACGAGGACCGGCGCGCCTTGACCGCCTTGTTCTGGTCGAACATCAACCCCTACGGGACCTTCCGACTCGACATGGACAAGCGACTGGATCTGATTCTGTTCCCGGGGGTTCCAGGCCCGCGCCGTGCCCCGGACCATGCGGCCCGCACAGCGAACTGACTAGGTCAGGAAGAGCCGGGGTGCAGTGTGGTGATCGAGTAGGTTCGCGACACCGCCCACCCAGACGCTGCGTCCTTCCCCCTTGGCCAGGGTGAGGACCGCCGAGCGGCCCGTGGGGGTGTATTGGGTGACCTGCAGCTGTCGGCCTGCGTGGATGCGGGGGTCGGCGCTGACCTGGGCCGCGCTTGAAACGCCGGTGGCCCGGTCGACCGCGAGATTCCGGCCGAGGTACGCGTTCGTCTGGATCGCGCGTGCGGGCATACCCGTGATTTCGTTGCGGCAGAACAGGTGGATCCCGTTGACGTCCAGCTCGCGTTGCAGGGCCATGAGCCGGTCGTAGTCCAGACCGTCCAGTTGTCGCTGCAGTCGGGCGAAGGCGCCGGGCGTCACCTCGACGGTCAGCTTGGGCGAGCCGACGGACAGGACCGGCAGCCCGTCGGCCAGGGACGGTAGCGGCACGTGGAAGATCTCCTCCAGTGCCTGCTCGCGGCCGTACGCGATCAAAGGCTCACTGGAGTCGAACTGCAGCATGACCGTGCCGCTGGAAAGCGAAGCTCGCGCCGATCCGCCCGACGGCGTGGTGATCAGCAGATCAAGGCCTGCGGTGATGGCCCCGGTCTGGGTGAGCGTGTGCACGGTGCCGATGAAGCCGTGGGCGTACGCTCCGAGTGCCTTTCCGGTCGGTGTCAGGACGGTCAGGTCGAGCTCGTACCCGGAAGGGCAGTGCAGCCCATTCCGTGGGCACGACGGCATCGACGAAGACGGTCTCGGGGGCGCCGGTGCGCCGGGCCAGCGCCCGGCGTTGGGCTGTGCTCAACACTGCCACGTCGGCGCCCACGACGACAGCGAAGGGGTTGCCCAGACCGTTGTCCGGATCGCGGGGATCGACGAACGCCGAGCCGCGAACGACCCGGACCCCGGCCGGCGGCACCACTCGCTGGCTTGCCGTCCTCGCCGCCGGGGAGCTGGGACGGGACCCGGTCTTGTCCGTGCCGCTCATGCGTCGGGGCACAGGATGAACAGCGGGAAGGCGCGGTGGCTGGGCTGGTCGCCGACCTGCTTCAGCGCCTCGCGGATGTCGCGCAGGTGGCCCGGCCGAATGACGACCCCCAGCGCCCTGGAGCGGCCCACCGGCGTGCCCTTCACCCGGCGCCTGGCCGCCCGTCTCGTCCTGACCCCCGCCCTCGTCATCGCCCTCCTGCCGCCCCGCTGGATCCGTGCCGTGCTCCACCTCGCATGTCGCGGAGCCGCGCCGGCCACCGCCACACAGGCGAAGAACGCTCGGGACGCGATGTGCGCGGTGAGCCTGCGCTGCGCCGGCCCGAAAGGCTGCCTGCCCCGTTCCCTGGGGGCCGCGCTGCTGTGCCGCCTGGGAGGGAGCTGGCCAGCCTGGTGCACCGGGGTGCGCGTGGTGCCGCCGTTCACGGCGCACGCCTGGATCGAGGCGGACGGCCGCCCCGTGGATGAGGGTGTACCCGACGACTACTTCACCCGGCTCATCACGGTCGCTCCCGGGAGCCGATCGGGCCGATGACCGACACCGTCGTGGATCAGGCACAGCCGACGGCCGCGGGCGACCGCTCCACCCGGGCCGCGGTCGCCACCATGTACCGGCTCACCACCGGCCACCGGGCCTCCATCACCGTCGCCACCCTACTCACCCTCGTCGGCTCCGCGCTCGGGCTCGCCCAGCCGCTCGTTGCCAAGCAGGTCGTGGACGCTAGCGGGCGCGGACAGGTGTTGTGGCCACTGTTGCTGCTCCTGGCCGGGCTGTTCGTCACCGAAGCGGCGACCGGCGCGGTAGGCCGCTTCGTCCTGGAGCGCATGGGCGAAAGCATCGTACGAGGGCTGCGCCACAGTCTGGTTGGGCGGCTGCTCCGGCTGGAGATGCGAGAGTACGACCGGCACCGCAGCGGAGATCTGATCTCCCGGGTCACCGCCGACACCACCCTGCTGAGGGAGGTGGTGTCCCAGGCGCTGGTCGACCTGGTGACCGGCGCCCTCGTCGCTGCGGGGGCGATCGTCCTCATGGTGTGCATCGACCCGCTGCTGCTGCTCCTGGTCGCGGCGACCGTGGCCACCGCCGCCGTGATCGTCGCCTCTCTGCTCAAGGGCATCCGGGCTGCCTCCGAGCGCATGCAGACCTCCGTCGGCACCATCGCCGCCGACCTGGAACGCGCCCTCGGCGCCCTGCCGATGGTCCGGGTGCACTGCGCGGAGGAACGGGAGGCGCAGCGCATCGGAGAATGCGTCGAATCGGCGTACCGCGCCGGCGTACGGACCGCGAAACTCGCCTCCGTGATGAGCCCGGCCGTCGAACTCGCCGTCCAGGGCTCCTTCCTGATCGTCCTGGTCATCGGCGGCCTGCGAGTGAACGCAGACGCCAACTCCCTCGGCGACCTGGTCGCCTTCCTGCTGTACGCCTCCTACCTGGTCCTACCGCTGTCCTCGGTCTTTCGCGCGGTCGGCCTGATCCAGCGCGGGATGGGCGCCTACCAGCGCATCGAGCAGGCGCTGTCCCTGCCGGCGGAGCCCTCGCAAGCCCAGACGCCGGCTGCCCGGGCACGTACGCGCGAACCGGCCCGGCAGACCGTCTCGTACCAGGAGCCCGCTCTTGCCCTGCGGGACCTCAGCTTCGGCTACGACCCGAGTCGGCCGGTGCTGCGCGGCATCTCCTTCACCGCCTCCCACCGGCGCCAGACAGCCCTGGTCGGCCGGTCGGGTGCCGGCAAGAGCACGGTCTTCGCCCTGGTGGCGAGATTCTACGAACCGGACTCCGGGGCCCTGCTGTTCGACGGCATGCCCGCCACTGAGCTGAGCCGCGGGGAGTGCCGGTCACGCATCGCGGTCGTCGACCAGGCCACCCATGTCGTCCATGGCTCGCTGTGGGACAACATCACCTATGCCGTACCCGACGCCTCGGAGGCCGAGGTCCGGCGCGTGGTCGAACTCGCCCAGCTCGCAGGCGTCGTCGAGCGGCTGCCCGGTGGACTGTCGGGCATGCTCGGCGAACGCGGCGGCACGCTCTCCGGGGGCGAGCGGCAGCGGGTCGCCCTGGCCCGTGCCCTGCTCGCCCGGCCCTCCCTCCTACTGCTCGACGAGCCGACGTCCCACCTGGACGCCGTCAACGAAGCCGCGCTCACCGCCGCGATGCAGGACGTGGCCCGAGAATGCGCCGTCCTGGTGATCGCGCACCGGCTGTCCACTGTCCAGCACGCGGACCGGATCATCGTGATGGACGAGGGCAGAGCCGTCGCCTGCGGACGTCACGAGGAACTACTCACCAGCAGCCCCACCTACCGCGAACTGGCCGCCGGACAGATGCTCCGCCCGGCCAACGCCCGGACCTCCCCCGTGACGACCGTAAGCCCGCACCCACGCCACCCGCTGTGAACCGGACATGGACACGACGCCGAGAGCGCCTCAGGCAGTCCGGCCAGCCATCACCCTGGGCCAGGGCGACGGCGACGCCAAGCCGTTGCTCCCTGCCGCGAAGGCGTCCGGCACCGCCAAGGTCATCGCCGGACACCTCCATGAGGCCCACATCGGCACCACTTCGCCCGCGCGTACGTCATACCCGTCGGCTGACCGGGGTTATTCCTCGGAGGCGGCCGGGTCGCGCAGCGGGCGCAGCGAGCCGTCGCCGTGGGAGCGGACGATCGGGTACCGGCCGTGGAATTAATGTGTTCGTGGACCAGCGGAGAGAGCCGGGAACGGATCTCCGGTGAGATGGTCAGCCCGCCGGCCTCCAGCTCCTTGACGGCGGCGTCCATGTAGAGGGTATTCCACCTGCACCTCCTGCAGTCCAGCCTCGTGCACGTCAACACGCTACTGCTGCAGCAGGTCCTGTCCGAGCCGACGTGGGCATCGCGGCTGACGGACGAGGACCGGCGTGGGCTGACCGCGCTCTTCTGGTCGAACGTGAACCCCTACGGCACTTTCCGTCTGGACATGGACGCCCGGCTCGACCTGGGGCCGGCCGTGGCCGTGCCCCGCCCCCGTACCTCGGCAGATGCCGCCACCCGGTCAGCCACGGAGCTGCGATGAGGTTCTTGCCGACCTCACCGGCCCCTGCATGAACGAGGCCGCCTGGCGGGCGCGCGATGGGGTCGGCTCAGGTTGAAGGGGCCGGCGTGGGCACCACGAGTAATTGTCAAATGTTGTGGATCGGAGAGCGTCGGATCAGGCGCCAGGCAGTGGTGTAAAGGTTCTTGACCAGGAGACTGTCTCCGGGCCGGATCGTTCGGATCAAGATGGCATCCTGGCCTGCATGGCCGAACTGATCGACCCCTCGCTCGCCGATGCCGAACTAACCTCCTTCATCGAGGCTGTTCGACAGGACCCCGGACCTCTCGCCCGTGCCGTGGGCGCGGCGGAGTTGCGGCGTGCGCAGCGACTCCGTGCTGAAGCCGGGCCTCCGGGCCCCGAGATCGCCCACGTCGAGGATCTGACGGTCGGCTCGGCTGCCGTGGGGGCCCGCCTCTACCGGCCTTCGGCGGGGTGCAGGCCGCTGGTGGTGTTCCTTCATGGAGGGATGTGGACGATCGGCGATCTGGAGTCGCACGATCGGGCATGCCGCCGATTGGCGCTCAGTACCGACACGGCCGTGCTGAGCGTCGACTTCCGCCGGGCTCCGGAGCACCCGTGGCCGGCTGCTGTCGATGACTGCGTGGATGCCATCCGGTGGGCAGCGGCCGGCGGAGTTTCCAGCGCGGGGATCGCAGGCCCGATCGTCGTCATGGGTGACAGTTCCGGCGGTAACCTCGCCACGCTTGCCTGCCTGCGCCTGCGTGATGAGGGCGGACCGCTGCCGGCCGCCCAGATCCTGGTGTACCCCAACACCGATCTGACACTCTCCGGTCCCAGCACGCGGTCGAAGGCCACGGGCTGGGGCCTGACGACCGACGACATCGCATGGGGGGCCGGAGCAATGGGTCCCAGACTCGTCCCGGCGCGCCGACCCCGAGGTCAGCCCGCTGTACGCCGCCGACCTCGGCGGGCTGCCGCCCACCGTTGTCGTCACCGCTGAGCACGATCCGCTTCGGGACGAGGGCGACGCCTATGCCGCTCGGCTGGCCGCCGCGAACGTTCCAGTCAGACACCGCTGCGAGGCTGGGATGGTCCACGGATTCCTCACCCTCGACACCCTCTCTCCCGCCGTCGCGGCGGCGGGAGAGAGGGTCTTCGCAGACGTCACCGACATGCTCGACCGCGTCCGCTGATGCCTCGTCAAGCATCGACCCGTGGGGCCCTGACCTCGACCGATCCGGCGGCGGTGGTGACCTTCCGCAGCTGGTGGTAACCATTGCGCACCACCAGGCACCGACCGCTCTCGTCCTGGTGGTCGGCGAGCTCGGCTATGTAGGTGTTGACCTCGGCTTCCAGCGCGGCTGCCAGCATCTTGCGAGCCCCCTCCCGGAGGATCTCGTCCAACAGCGACGACCCGCTACTGGTGGTGCCGTCGGCGTTGACTACGTGAGCACGAACGTGCCTTCCCGGCCGACGTTGCCGCGTCGGCCTTGCTCGGTAACCTATCGATCGATCACCCGGGAAGGTACGTCCTCCCAGGCCGATCCACAGGCTTTGAGCATTACTCGGGCACACCACTGGCTGTGACCATCAAGACGGTTGTCTATCCGCGATCCGAACCTGGTGTGGTGGTGTCACCTGGCGTCGTTTCGGGTTTTGTGTAGAGGACTTCGCGGACCTGCTCCGCGGCGCGGAGGATGCTCTCGCTGATGAAGTCGCTGAAGCGGGCGATGTTCTCCAGGCGGGCGGCGGCCGGGCTGTCGCGGCCGAGGATACCGACGCCCTGCCGTGCGATCTCGGCGACCTGGGCGGTGCCGCGGGCGCTGGCGATCGTCGACTGGTACCAGACGTCGTCGTCGACGAAGTAGCGCTCGCGGCGGCGTTCGTCGCGTTCCCGGCGGACGAGGCCCTGATCTTCGAGGAACGCGATCGCCTTGGAGACGGACGCCGCGCTGACCTGCAGGCGCTGGACGAGTTCGGACGCGGTGAGGCTACCCGCGTCGGCGATAAAGAGGCAGGTCAGCACCCGAGCTGTCATCTTGGGCAGGCCCTGTTGCATCAGGAGGGTGGTGAACGCCTCCTCGTACTCGCACACGGCCTCGTCGTCGCGCCCGTGGCCCTGCGCCGGCGCCCCCTGCCCTCGGGGTGGGGTGTGCTTGCGCCGGTGGGCGCGGCGTTCGGTGGCGCGGTGGGCCAGGTCGGCGCGGTAGGCGGTGGGGCCGCCGTTGCGCATCACCTCACGCGTGATCGTCGAGGTCGGACGGTTGAGGCGTCGGGCGATCTCGGCGTAGGGGAGGCTGTCGGCCAGCCCCAGCGCAATCTGCTGGCGTTCCTGCTGGGTGAGCCTGCCTCCCGGCATCGCGATCTCCTTGGTGATCCTTCGTGGCGGTCCCTGATCCCCCCACCATAGCGTTCACTTCTCATTCATTGCAATGACCAGGGTGTTTGTCGTTGCGTTATTCCCAAGACCGTTGCAACAATTTCTGGGCCTCTACCTTCATAGATGTCGATTCTGTGCAACGAGTGTGTTGTCGAATCCTAAAAGGCAACATAGCGTTTCCAGTACCAGAAACAACAAACCAGCACCGGGAGAGCACGATGCAGAAGTTCGACACCCCCGCCCCGATCTCCGCCCTCCTGGACATCCCCGCCGGACGCATCCAGTTCATCGCCGCAGACCGCGCCAACACCACCGTCGAGGTCCTGCCCGCCAACCCCTCCAAGAGCCGCGACACCAAGACCGCCGAGCAGACCACCGTCGCCTATGCCGACGGCGTCCTGTGCATCACGACCCCGACCCCCAACAACCAGCTCTTCGGCCCCTCCGGTTCCCTGGAGATCACCGTCCAACTGCCCGCCGGCTCCCGCATCGAGGCCAAGGCCGCCAGCGCCGAGCTCCGCGGCGTCGGACGCCTCGGCGACGTCGCCTTCGAAGGCGCGTACCGCCAGATCAAGATCGACGAGGCCGCGAGCGTCCGCCTCACCGCGACCGACGGCGACATCGAGGTCGGCCGGCTGGGCGGCCCCGCGGAGATCAGCACCGCAAGGGGCGAAATCCGGATCACCGAGGCCGTGCGCGGCACGGTCGTGCTCCGCACCCAGTCCGGCGACATCTCGGTCGGCGCCGCCGCCGGCGTCTCGGCCACCCTGGACGCCGGCACCGACTACGGCCGCGTCAGCAACGCACTCAAGAACGATGGCACCGCCGAACTCGACATCCGCGCCACCACCTCCCGCGGCGACATCACCGCCCGCAGCCTCTGAAGGAACAGAAGCAGGACTGTCCGGCCGGGCCCCCCGCGATCGAGATCCTGTCGGTCGTCGCCGAGGACGCGGCCGTCCGTCCCGAGGGGCCTGCGATCCACGTGCAGGGCCTGGAGGAGCCGTACAAGACGCTCTCACGCGACCAGGGGGAACACATGACGAAGAACAGCACTTCCTCGACCAGTTCGAAGTGGACCGGCATGGTGTCGATTGACGATACGGCCCTGGCCGTCACCGACACCGGCGGTCCCGGTATCCCTGTGGTCTACCTGATTCGAAAATCAACCATTCCCGCAGGTCAGACCGCTTCCGCTGATTGGAGGGACACTTGATAACCGAGCATGTTGAGCTGGCTGACCAGGCGCCGCGTCTGCCTGGCTCGTCCAGTTCGTTGGACGAAGTAGTCGCCTCCGAGTTCGGCGTATTCGGCGTCGTTGGTGAGCATGTGCCAGACCGAGGTCAGGATGGTGTGGCCGACGGCGGCCAAGGCGCGTTTCTTCCCACGGCGGACCGCGATGCGTTTGTAGCGGGCGGCAAGGTAGGTGCCCTTGGTGCGGGCGGCCGCAGTGGCGGCCAGCCCGAGTGCACCCTTCAGCCACGGGTCGCCGGGGCGGGGCTTGCCGGAGGTGTGCTTGCCGGCGGACTCGTGGTTGCCCGGACACATCCCAGCCCACGAGGCGAGGTGGGCGGCTGTGGGGGACCGGCTCATGTCGGCGCCGATCTCGGCGAGGATCACCTCGGCGGACTTCGCGTTGACGCCCGGGATCGTGGTCAGCAGCTCGACCTGCCGACGAAAGGGGGCGAGCTGCCGGGTGATCTCCTCGCTCAGCCGGGCCTCGGTCGCGGTGACCGCGTCGATGCGGTCGAGCATGGTGCGGGCCAGGAACGCGTGGTGGTCATTGAACCGGCCGGTCAGGGCCTGGGCCAGGATCTCGCGTTTGGCCCGCATGCTGGCCTTGGCCATCTCCGCCAGCACCTTCGGGTCGCGTTCCCCTGCGATCAGGGCCTCCAGCATCGCGCGAGCGGACTTGCCCAGCAGGTCGGAGACGACGGCGGACAGCTTGATACCGGCGTCCTCGAGGAGCTTCTCCAGCCGCTGGGCCTCGCGGGGGCGTTCGCGGATGACCTCGGTGCGGTAGCGAGTCAGGTCCCGCGGCTGCCGGATCTCCGGCGGCGGGACGAACGAGGGCCGGACCAGGCCGTGTTCGACTATCTTGCAGATCCACTCGGAATCGGCGACGTCGGTCTTGCGGCCGGGGACGTTCTTCATGTGCCGGGCGTTGAGCAGCCAGGTCTCGATGTCGTTCTCCAGCAGGTAGAACACCGGTTTCCAGTACGAGCCGGTGGCCTCCATGCCGACCACGGTGATGCCCTCGGCGATCAGCCAGTCCCGCATCGCCAGCAGGTCACGGGTCATGGTGGAGAAGGTGCGTACCTCTTTCCGGCGCCGCTTGCCCGGTCCCGGAACGCGGACGCACACCTTCACGTCAGCCTTGCCGATGTCGATCCCGGCGCATCGTTCGTGGACAACGTCCATGCCCCGGTCCTCCCCTCGCGCGGTGTGCTGTTGTGCAGCAGCCGTCCGGCGGGGACCAAGCAGGCAAAAGAATCTGATTCACATGCTCGAAGCAACACTTCCGGGTGCCTGACGACGGGTCCCCGGCGTCCTACTCAATGTCGGGTTCCGGTGGCACCAAGACTCCGCGACGTCAGCCGGACGGCCGTAGCCCGATTTTCTCCCCTTTGGGGAGTCGCCGTCAGGAGATCGGATTACTCAATGGCAGATCAGCCGGAGCCGACCCGTTGCCCGATCCGTGCGCAACGACGCTGTACTCCCGGTCGGGAAACAGCAGGCAGCGAGCAGGATCGTCCGGGACGGCCCTGCGGTTCTGGAGCAGATACCTGGCCTGACCCGCAGGTAAAGCCAGCGCACGGAACGGCTGCGTTCGGCCCTGGCTGCAGTCGGTCTCGCCCTGGCCGGCCGGGCTGGCGCCCGGCTTGCTGGACACCGGTTCGCCGACCGGACCCGGGCGCGGCACGCCGCCGTCCATGCTCTGTTGGAGGCAGGACACAGCCGACACCGCGACGCCGGAGAAGCTATTCACCGGGGAAGTTGTGGAAGGAGATCGTGCCACTTGGCTACAAGCGCAGTTACCAGCGCGTCCGCGCCTACCTGCACGACAAACGCACCTCGCCGCGGCCGGTGACGGCCCGGCCGCCCTCGCCGCGGGCCGTCACTGTATGGATCCTCCGGCACCCGGACACCCTCACCGAGTCCGAGCAGCTACAGCTCAACGCTGTCCGGAGGCACTATCCCGAACTCGACGCTCTGACCCGCCACGTCCGGTCCTTCGCGACCATGCTCACCAGCCGACATGGCGAGCGGCTGCCGGACTGGCTGGATGCCGTCCGGCAGGACGACTTGCCGAGCCTCCACACCCTCGCTGCGGGTATCGACCGAGACCGTGACGCAGTCATTGCCGGCCTCACCCTGCCCTGGAACTCGGGCGCCGTCGAAGGCCATGTCAACCGGATCAAGATGATCAAGCGCCAGATGTTTGGGCGCGCCGGCTTCCAGCTCCTCCGGAAGAGGGACCTGTTGTCGTGACGGATGGCGGTGAGCTCGCCACTGCGGCGTGTGAGCATCACTCTGAGACCCATATGATCGTCGATGTTGATCGCTTGCCGTAGAGGGGAAACGTGTTGCGGGCTCGAAGGACGGTCCACGCCCTATGCGCGATTGGCGCGATTTCGTCCCTTTTTGGGTGCGGGACCGGAGCCAGCGCTGAAAAGCACAGCTCCGCTCAGGGCAACACGCCTTCGTCTCAAGCCGTCAGAGCCCTGGGCAAGGAGCAAGTACAAGCGGTGTACCGGACTCGGACGACGTGCCTCCCGGCTGGAAGAAAACCGGCAGGCTCAGTCTCGATGGCGCCAACCCCGAAGACGGCGGCAGCCTAGGCGGTTTCGTTTGGATCATCGGGCGGACCAGAGGAAGATGCCGGCGATGTGGAGTCCGGCGAGGTAGATGGTCGCGGTCTTGTCGTAGCG
>NZ_JBITDA010000059.1:0-13518 GCF_044453765.1 Streptomyces sp. NPDC051636
GCGTCAATGTTCTGTGGGCTCTCTTGCGTGACGGACGGTGCTACAGCCCAATACCGCCCGTCACACTGGCCGCTTGACATCTCCATTAGGAATCGATGACGGGAAGAACCACTCGAATCCGGACCGCGCGAGCACTCGAAGTGGCCGGATCCGCTCTTCGGCCCGCCTGTACCGTGGCCCTCAGGCACTATCGTCGGACCTGGATCAGGGCGTGCGTTCCACTCGTACGCCAGGCCGCCCAGATGGTTTGAGGATCATCAGGTCTGGCTGCCGCGAGTCGCCATCGGCCCCGAAGCCGCGGCCAACACGACCCAGGCGGCCTTGGCCCCGCAGTCCGTCACGTGGAACCCCCACTGTCCCTGGGCCAACTCGTTCACGATGCGCAGGCCCCGTCCCCGCTCTGCGAGCAGCTGGCTCACTGCCCCCGTCGTGACGGCTGCCCACGAGGGCGCGGCCGCGAGGTAGAGGTCCGAGGGGACGAGAGGATCCCCGTCGTGGATTTCGCAGATGTACATCCCAGCGGCCGAGCGCAGGCGCACCTCGTACGGGCCGCACGCGTGCTCGTGCGCGTTCGCCACGAGCTCCGAGACCGCCAGGACTCCGTCACTGATGACGGCGCCGGGCAGGCCCAGACCCTTGAGAACACGTCGCAGTACCGCGCGGGCTTCGCCCGTCGGGTTGATGGTGTTGTCGGTCCAGCGGTATACGAGGCCGGGAGCGGCGGACGGCGCACTGATCATCGGGTGGCGGACCTCCTGTGGTGACGTCGGTTGCCTTCTCCCGGGGCTCCTACGTGGGCGGGGCGGACGTGCGGCAATACGCCGCTGAGAGGCGTACTGCCGCAGGAGGCGCCCTGATTTCGGGTGCGTGCGAACCCGGGAGGATCGTGGCTCAAGCCCCAGCCACGAGGCCGGTCGCGAGTCACGCACTCAACGATGGCCGCTGCTGCCCCTGACGCTCATGGGCGTTTATGAGCGCGGGGCAAACGGGTGGCCAGGAGCCCAGGCCAGACCTCCGACCCGCCGCCGACCTTCGCCTTCGCCCGTCTGGTCACTGAGAGTATGGACGGGTGAGTGCTGACATGTTGGGGCGATGGGTGCCGGACCGCCCCGAGGATGTGGCCGCGGTGTTCGCCAAGGCGGACTTCCCGTGGTGGATCGCCGGTGGATACGCGATCGAGCTCGCTGCCGGCCGTGAACTGCGCCCGCACGGCGATCTCGACGTCCTCGTCCTCCGCCGCGACCAGGCCCTCGTACGTGATCTCCTGGCCGACTGGGACCTGCACGTGGCGGACCCGCCCGGCCAGGGGGAGCTGCGACCGTGGCGCCCCGGTGAGGTCCTTCAGCCGCCGCTCCACGACATCTGGTGCCGCCGCACGCCGGTGGCGCCCTGGTCCATCCAGCTCATGCTGGACGAGGCCGAGGGCACCCAGTGGGTCTCGCGGCGCGACGCGGCGATCCGGCTACCGATCGACCGGCTCGGGCGAACGAGCGAGACGGGTATCCCGTATCTCGCGCCCGAGGTGCAGCTCTTCTACAAGGCGAAGGCGACCCGGGAGAAGGACGAGACCGACTTTGAGGCGGTGCTGCCGCTGCTGGACGCTCCGGCACGCGCCTGGCTGGCGGGCGCGATCAAGGTGATCGCGCCCGGTCACCCCTGGCTTCGCAGACTCCAGCCGGTCAGCCGAACGTGAGCAGCGGAACGTCGTAGAGGTCGGGGTTCCGGGGCCGGGTCATCGTGGGCGATGTGACCTCCACGATCAGCAGCTCGCTGAGGAACTGGACCTTGGCGCTGAGGAGGTGGCTCGTCCTGCCGTCGGCCGACTGGGCCTTCAGGCCGGCGGAGACGTGGATGTGCGGGAGTATCTCGCCGGTGGCGGGGTCGTGGGCGAGGGTACCCGCGCCGAACGCCTCGACGTTGGTGACGTACGTCTTCGCCCAGACCGGCGCGTCCGGGTCCGCCAGCTTCTCGCAGGCGCCCACGATCTCGGCCTCCGCGAAGGCTCCGATGAACGAGGGGATGTAGCCCTGTCGTACGCCGTTGTCCCGGCAGAAGGAGGACAGTGCCTCGAAGAAGTCCTCTCCGTGGTCGAAGGTGACGCCGAAGGTACGGCCTACGGTCAGCTCATGAGCACGCATCTGCGGGTGTCTCCTGAAGAGGTGGGTCAGCGGGCGGAGGCGGTGGTGGTGAAGGTCTCGCGGACAGCCGCCCCGTCGGCTCCCTGGGTGAGCAGGGCGTGCAGCAGGAGTCGCGCCTGGTACGGGCTGAGGTCTCCGGCGCCGATGAGCCCTCGGCCGAGGAGGTCCTTCTCGGAGCCGGGGAAGCCGTACGTGTCGGACAGGACAGGGCCGTTGCCGATGCGGGAGGCGAGGACCACGGGGATGCGGGACGCGAGCTTGGTGAGCCCTTCGACGAGACGCTCCGGGACGTGTCCGACGCCGAAGGCCGCGACCACGAGTCCGTCGCAGCTGCCGTCCCACAGGTCGAGCAGGGCGCCGTCGTCGCCGAGGGTGACGGTGTAGAGCCCGACGCGCGCCTCGCGAGTGGGGGCGCCGACCAGCGGTCCGCGTTGGGGCAAGCCGCCCACCAACCTCACCCGGTTCTCCGCGACCCGCGCGATCGGGCCACACGCCGGTGAGGTGAAGGCGGCGGGGCTGGTGGTGTGGGACTTGCGGACGGTCCGGGCCGAGTGGATTTCGTCGCCGAGCACGACGAGGCAGCCGGCGCCCTTGAGGCTGGGATCTGCGGCGGCCAGCACGGCGGCGTGGAGGTTGGCCGGGCCGTCGGCGCCGGGAAGGGTGGGGTTGCGCATCGCGCCCGTGACGACGACCGGCTGCTCGTGGCCGTGGTAGAGGTCGAGGAGGAAGGCCGTTTCCTCGATGGTGTCGGTGCCCTGGGTGATGACGACGCCGTCGACGTCTCCGGCTTCCAGCTCCGCCGTGATCGCGGCCGACAGTGCGGTGAGGTCCTCGAACGTCAGGGAGGCCCCAGGCAGACGCCGGAAGTCCCGCACCTTGAGGCCGATGCCGCTCGTGGCCAGGGCGGGTACCGCGGCGAGCAGTTCGTGGGCCGAGAGCGCGGGTACGACGCCTCCGGTGGTGGGATCCGTGGTCATGGCGATCGTGCCGCCGAGGGAGAAGACTGCCACGTTCCTGACCGACACCGTCATATCCCTGCTCCCCTGTCCGGACCTCGCTGAGCGCGGCCTCACGAGTGGTTCACGCAGGCTATCGGGTCGGCGCCGTCCGGGTACGCGGAACGATCACCAGCTGCTCGGCCACGAACCGGCAGGCGGCGTCCAGCCCTTCGAGGCCGAGCAACCGGCTGCGCGGCCGCGCGAGCCGTTCCGTGTCGACGGCTGAAAGCTGTGCGCACCGCCGCCCGAGCCAGGAGGCGTCGAGACTGAGGTACTCCGCCGTTGCCGCAAGGCGCTGTCCGGCCTGCTCGGCCGCCGTGGCCGAGTGGTGGCTGACATGGCCGGTCACGTCGGCGAACGTGCGCAGGGTTCCCGGCCGCGCGGTGACCGCGAGGTGGGATTCCCCCCTCCGTCCGTACCCATGAGGCGATGACCGCCCGGCGCCCGGGGGAGAGGGCGAAACCGTCGGTGTGAGCGAAGCCTCCGTCGTCGGTCACCCAGGTGCGGATGCCGAAGGACTCCATGAGCGCGATAGCGAGGAAGAGCAGAACGCGCTCGTACGCGGGCGAGGAGACGACCGCTGTCTCCGGGATGCAGAACCCCCGGCCGCTGGCACCGCCTGGACGTCGGGGTGCCGTTCGTTCGAGGTACTGGTACTTGTGGCGGAAGAACAGCCACGTGGCGGCCTCCTCGCCGCGCTGTTCCCTGGTCCAGAAGACGGGCGAATCGCCCAGGTGGTCGCGGTGGCCCAGAATGTACCGGGCGCAGGTCTCCGAGCCGATCAGCATCCGGGAGACGTCGGTCAGGGCCTGATCGGAGGCGACCGGCGAGCCTGGTGAGGCGGTGAGCGACGCCAGCGGCGCGTGCAGTGCCTGGTCGTCACCGAGGAGTGCCGCCTCGAATCCCGACACGGCCCACAGGATGCCGTAGGTCAGATCGTCCAGTTCGTACGCGGCGGGGATGTCGACCGGGTCGGAGGCGGCGGCGCGTGCGCCGCTCGGTCGGGCGTCGGTGACGAACTGCCGGACCGTCCCGTCCACGGTGCGGTTGGCAACGATCAGCGCGCGCATGGGCATGGTGCGCCAGGCACCCAGCTCCGGACGGGAGTCGAGCATCAGGCTGTCCCCGAGGAAGGAGGCCGCGGGAAGAGTCAGCACGGGAAGCGCCGTCGTCGAGAGGGACCGGCCGGCGGGTAACAGAAGCTGGCCCGGCCCCTCGGGCAGCGCCGCGTACCCATGGGCTCGGGTGTCCGCCGTTCCGGTCCGGCCCTGCGAGTCCGGGACGTGCGGATCGGCCGTGGGCAGGAGCCCGAGCAGCTCCTTCGGAACTCCGAGGGCGTCGGTCCACTGGACGAACTGGCGTCGGTCACGGATCTGCTTGAGCCCGCGTTCGAGTCTGCTGACCTCGGCCTGGTCGATGTTGACCATCCGTGCCACGCCGGCCTGGGAGAGGCCCGTGTGCTTCCTGAACAGCTTGACGACGGTGCCGAGTTCCCAGGCAGCCACGGCTCGCCGGACGGTCGGATCGCGCCAGAAGGCAGGGTCGGCCCGTCGTGCCGCAGACCCGCCCTGGCACGAGGCGCATCTGGTACCGGCGTTGAAGCGGCTGAGAAGGGCACCGCAGCGCGTACACCGGCGCTGTCCGCTGTCGACCATGGTCGGCATTCTCCCGCGCCACGCGAACGGTCGGACACCTTACGCGGGCAGGGCTCATAAACGCTCATAAGCGCGAGCCTCCGTGACGGTCATCGTGGAGGACACCACCGATCGGAGCCGCATGCCGCGGTTCCCCAGACGTGAGGATCCGACCTGTGACCTCCTTGACCCTGCCTTCCCGGCCGCCGGGTTCGCCGCCGCTGGCCCATGCCTGGCAGACGCTGGCGGACGGGCTGCTGACCCAGCGGTTCCACCTCCATCTCGACGAATGGCGGACCGTCGTCGCCGAGGGGAAGGCACTGCCGGACCTGCCCGGCACCGACGTGTTTGCGCTGGCCGAGCGCCCGTCTCCGCTGCCGGAGGACGGCGACTCCCTGCTGGCACTGCTGAAGCGCGCCGAGCTGGACTTCTGGTGGGAACTGCCCTGGCGGTACGGATCGGAGCCGCGGGACCGGCGAGGAGTGCTTCAGCGCGCCGCCGACGCCGCAGCCCAGGACATCCTCGCAGGGCAGTCCGGGGCGGCCTGGTCCGAAGCCGTGACCGCCGTCAGCGGCGCCGCCGCGTGGTGGGTGGGCTTCTTCACCGTCATCCGCCACCGCGGGGTGCACCACATCACGCTGGAGCCCCACCCGGACCAGCTCCATGAGCAGGCACTGATCACCGCGGTGCGCGTCGTCGCCCACGGCATGGCCGCGCGGGTGCTGGAGGCGGCGCTGCGTGACTCCGACGATGACCCGGCGCTCCGCGCCGCGTACTGCCGGGCCATCGAGGCCGGCATCCGCGTGGAGCCCGAGCTGCCCCGCCTCGTCGACGAGTTGGCGGAGTTGCGGCTCGTGGACCTGGTGTCCACGACCGCCCGCTGGCGGGGTCGTTTCACCAAATACGCCGGCGGCACGGGGGCGGGGCAGGTCGAATGAACCAGCGCTATCCGTTCATCGTCGTCGAGGGTCTCGACGGCACCGGGAAGACGACGCTGCGCAAGGGCCTGTTCCGGCTGTGGGAGGGGCTCTATGGCGTCACCCCGCTGTGCGTGCTCACCACCAACTTCCTCGCCCCTTACCAGGCCGGCGCCATCGTCAGCGGCAAGTACCAGCCGGACGCCGCGAACCGCGACTCCTACTTGTCCGCGATCGCCGCGGACAAGCAGGCCACGCTGGAACGCCTCGTTCTCCCCCACCGGCCGGTCCGCCCCGTGATCGCGGACCGCTGGCTGCTCAGCGAGCTGGCCTTCTTCGCGGTGAAGCACGCCATGAAGGTGTCGGAGACGTACGGGGCGTTGGCCACGCGGCTCACCGTGGCACCCGATCTCACGCTCGTCCTGGACCTGGAGACCGACGCCTCGATGAGCCGCGCGCAGGGCCGGCAGGGAGACGCCGTCCGGGCCGACTGGGACGTGCACGACGTCCAGAGTCGGGTTCGCGAGACCTACGAGGCCGTAGTCACGAAGCCCTACGAGTTTCCGCTCCTTGGCGACGTGGTCCGTCTGGACGCCAGCCGGCCCCGGTCCGAGGTGCTGCTCGCTGCCTGGGACGTGCTGCGCGAACGGCAGTTGGTGCCGCCGCTTGCCGCCCACAGGGAAGGAGGCGAGACCCATGACTGACGGCACCAAGGCGTTGCGCCTGCGCGACGCCCTCAATGACAACCAACGGAATCACCCGCTGCTGGCGATCGGCGCGGTGAACGCGCTCGCCGCGCACGTCGCGGCGGAGGCCGGCTTCGACGCCCTGTGGGTGAGCGGCCTGGAGGTGTCCGCGGCCTCCGGGCTGCCAGACGCCAACGTCCTGGGCCCTCGGGACCTGGCCGACGTTGTCGCCTCGCTCGGCCGTGTCACCGATCTGCCCGTCATCGTGGACATAGACAACGCGGGCGGTTCGGTGCGCACGGCGGAGCGGTTCGCCTACGACCTGCTGCGCACCGGTGCCGCGGCAGTGTGCGTCGAGGACAGCGCGTACCCGAAGTGCAACAGTTTCGCGGCCCACCGGGCCCAGGCTCTCAGCGACCGGGACCTGCTGTGTGAGCAGGTGGAGCGCGTACGGAAGGTCGTCGGCGACGACCTCGTGGTGGTGGCCCGCACCGAGGCCCTGATCACCGGTGAGGACCTGACCGCGGCGATCGCCCGAGCTGAGGCGTACACCGAGGCCGGAGCTGACGCGGTGCTCATCCACTCCAAGGACGCGACAGGGACGGAGGCACGGGCCATCGGACAGGCGTGGAACCACGGTGCGCCGCTGGTGAGCGTGCCGACCGCCTTCCCCGACCTCAGCGCGGCCGAGCTCGGAGAGGCAGGCTTCCGCCTCTGCATCTACGCGAACCAGCTCAGCCGGGCCGCCCTCGCGGGGATGCGCGCCGCTGCCCGCCAGTTCCAGCGCGGAGGGAGTTTTCGCTCCACCGTCGCGGGGGCTCTCGCGGAGGTCGGCGACCTGATGCGTGTCGGAGAGCCGGAGGCGCTGTCATGCGTCTGATACCCGAGCTGCCCCGGATCAGCGTCTCCGTGAAGGCCATGATCGTGCGCGACGGCGCGGTCCTGCTGCTGTCGTACGACGACGAGTCAGGGTTCCACTACAACCTCCCGGGCGGCAAGGCCCAGGTCGGCGAGGACCTGCGCCAGGCTGTGACGCGCAAGGTCGCCCAGGAGACCGGTCTCCAGGTCGTGGCGCGCCGTCTGCTGTGCGTCGTCGAGTACGTCCCCGACTCGTGGAAGGGCGAGTTTGGGGACGTGCAGAAGGTTCAGTTCAACTTCCTCGCCGAGCAGGTGGACGACGCCGAACCGCGTATGCCGGAGCCGCCGGACCCCGACCAGGTGGGCGTCGAGTGGGTTCCGCTGGAACGTCTGGGCGACGTGTACCTGCTGCCCCGGATCAACCGCCCGCTGTTGGCGGCACTGAGCGAGGAGCTCGCCGACCCCTTCGTGGACAGGTGGTGACCATCATGGATCCGACGCTGAAGGATCTGCGGGACTGGCTGCTGCGGGAGCACTCCGGGACAGTTTGTGCCGACCGGCTCCGCGTTATCGCGGACGAGCTTGCCGCCCTGACCGCCCGCGGTCTGCCGGGAGCAGTCGTCGAGCTCGGCAGTTACCGGGGTGCGATGGCCCTGTGGATCCGAAGCGTGCTGGACTCACTGGGCGACCGCGACCGTGAGATCCACGTCTACGACTCCTTCCAGGGCATGCCCGTGCCCGGCGTCGAGGACTCGGACCACCTGGCGGCCGGCGAGCTCTGGTCGTCCCCGGATGACGTGCGGACGACGCACGCCGCCTGGGGCAGGCCGGCGCCGGTCATCCATCCGGGTTGGTTCGACGAGACACTTCCCACGGAACTGCCCGACGAGATCGCGTTCGCCTACCTGGACGGCGACTTCTACGCGTCGACCCTCACAGGGCTCACGCACTGCGTCCCGCGCCTGGTGCCGACGGGCGTGTTGCTGGTCGATGACTACGCGGACCCGGTGGTGAATCCGCGGGCCTGGGCCGGTCTCCCTGGGGTGAAGCGCGCCTGCGACGGGTACTTCGGCGTGCCGTCGCCCGTGACCGTCGTCGTCGGCGAGGGTGATTTGGCCTTCGGCCGGTACGAGAAGCCGGAGTCCCTCGGATGAGCGCAATCCTCGTGGTGCGCGGGGCGGCGGACGCGGGTGCGATCCGCCGAGCGCTGCCCGGCGTTGTCGTGCACGATCTGCTGGACCTGAACTGGCCTCTGCCCGCCGACACGGCCGTGGTCGTCCTGCGTTCCGGTGTCCGACTCGGCGAGCGGGAGCTCGACGCGCTGCCTCGCCTGCGGCACGTCGTACGGACCGGCTCCGGCATCGACCACATCGACGTGAGCGCCCTCCAATGCCGTGGGATCACGCTGCACCGCAACGCCGACGCTAGCGCGGCCGCCGTGGGCGAGTGGGTTCTCGCCGCTGCTCTCGCCCTGGCCCGGCGGATCCCCCTGGGGCAGCACGCGCTTCTGCTCGGCAGGCACGAGAAGGAGGCGTGCATGGGGGTGCCGCTCGGCACGCTGGCCGCAGGCGTCTGGGGCGCGGGCCCGGTGGGGCTGGCTGCCGGCCGGGCCCTCGCTCCGCATGTGGCGCGCACGGCCTACGCCGCGTGGCCGTCGAACCCTCCCGGTCTGCGGGAGCTGTCGCAGGCAGCGCTCGTGGAGCAGTCGCAGGTGCACGTGGTCGCTCTGCCGCTGCGTGCCACGACCCGGCAGTTCATCGGCGAGGAGTTCCTGGCACGCGTGTCTCCGCACCGGCCCCTGCTGATCTGCGCGGGGCGGCTAGAGACGCTCGATGTCGCCGCCTGCCTGCGGGCGTTGGCGGACGGTGGACTCTCGGGTCTCGCCCTGGACTCGGTCGAGCGGGAGCATCTTCCGCTCCTCGCCGGCTCTACGGCGCCGCTCAACCTCCTGGTCTCGCCCCACATTGGCGCCCAACGGGCGGACGTGCGCGGCGTGCTCGACCGATGGGCCATCGATCTCCTCAGGGAGATCACCGCCGACGACAAGACCCTGATCGAAGGAGGCCGCCGGTGAACCCATCGGCACAGCTGCGGCGGGAGATCGCTGACAGAGTCGCCCGGGAGCTGCTCGTCTCCGGCAAAGCTCGTGAGGTCTGGCTGGAGGGAGCGCTCGCCTGCGGCTTCGCCCACGCGGCCAGCGACATCGACCTGCGCGGCATCGTGGACGGCGACCTTCCGGTGTGGGAGTCGTGCGTCGTGGACGGCGTCCGTGTCGACCTCCACGCGACGGCGCCGCAGCGGACCGAGGAACTCCGTCACCTGCTCCGATCCTTCGACGTCCGCCGCGACGACCTCGGATCGTTCCGTCGGGTGCGCGCCTCGATGCGCGATCTCATGTGCCTGCGTACCGCCCTCGCCTACGGCTCTGGGCGCTGGAAGCCGGTCCTCGATGCCGGAGAGCGCCAGGGCTACCGGCGCTGGGCCATCGCCGACCAGGCCGAAGTCGCGGCGAGTCTCGCCGAGGACCTGACCGGTCTCGTCGAGGACGGCCTGGCCGAACCTGCCCGCGTCGTGTGTCAGAAGCTGGAGACCTGCCTCACCGCGCTCGAGTGCGCGGCGGCCGGGCATCCGGTCCTGGGCGACAAGTGGCTGCCGCTGTTCGCCGACGCCCAGGGGCCACCGTCGCGTCTCCCGATCGGCACAGCCCGCGCGGAGACGTGGGAATGGTTCCGCCCGGTTCAGCGACGTGTGACCAGAGCACTACTGGACTGCTGGCCCGTCGACGACCCGGTGCAGGAGCCGCCCAATCTGGGCGCCCCTGACGCCGGCTGGCTGCCGCAGCGGTACGCCGACGGGTGGTTCCTGCGCCGCAGCGATGTCCACCTCCCCATCACCGGCGGACAGCTTCTCGGGTGGCTGTCCGCGGTCTCCACCGATGGCGCCTAAACGGCGCCTCTTCTCCTCGGGAGTCCTCTGATGCCCGTCACCCGCACCTCACCCACCGACCTGGAGAGTCTGTACGCCCCCCTGTCGAGCACCGGGCTGGACACAGCGGTCTCCGTCATCCTGAAGCTCCGGGGAGAGACCTGCGACATCGACTGCCTGTACTGCTTCGAGAAGCGCAAGGAGTCACCGGGCGGCGCCCGGATCAACGCGGCGCAGGTCCACCGACTCGGTTCGATCTTCTCCGGACGTCCGCTCAGCGTCGAACTCCACGGCGGAGAACCCCTTACCGCGGGCCGGGCGCGGATCGCCGAGATCCTGGACGCGCTCGCCGCACAGCCGAACGTCGTCCGCGTGAGCCTTCAGACCAACGGCCTCCAGCTCGACGACGCCTGGTTGGACCTGTTCGACCGGCACTACCCGGAGTTGGAGATCGGCTTCTCCCTCGACGGCGACGCACTCGGGAACTCCTGGCGCGTCGGCTACGACGGCCGCCCCACGTACCCCCGAGTGGTCGAGGCCCTGAAGCTCCTCGGCCGTCGGGACCGCCAAGTCGGCATCATCTGCGCCGTCACCCCGTACGTCCTCGGCCGGGCCTTCGAGGTCATGGACAATCTTGCCGCCTTCCCGGCCGTGACGACGGTCAACCTGGTGCCGTGCTTCGACGCGACGGTCACCCGGTCGACCGCGGTCGTCGGATCCCGTACGCCGGCCAGCCGCACGCTCCAGCGACGGGCGATCGGCCCCACCGGCCCCGACTGGGCCGTCACGCCGCGGCAGTACGCCGACTTCGTCCTGGAGACCGCCCACCGCTGGGTCGCCAGCGGCACGTTCCGCCGCGTCAAGCTGGAGCCCGTCGTCTCTGTTATCCGCCGTCTGAAGGGCCTGCGAACCCGCTCCTGCCACTTCTCCGACCTGAAGTGCGACCACATCCTGACCCTCTATCCCGATGACCGCCTCGGGAGTTGCGACGAGCTGCCCTGGCCGCAGGCCGGGCTCGCCTCCCTCGGCGACGTACACACCGAGGCAGACGTCGCCGACGCCCAGGACAGCTCTCCCCTGCTCCGACAGGCACGCTCCCTGGTCACGAAGTGCATGACCTGCGACTACCGCGACACCTGCGGCGCTGGCTGCCCGGCGGTCCGCCTCCGCTTCGCTGCCGCAGGCGACGAAGACGCGTACTGCGCCCACCGCATGCGCCTGATCGACGGCGTCGCCGCCCTCCTCGCCCAGCCGGACCACCCGTCCGGTGTGCGCTGTTCCCGGCTGCGCTGGCGGCCCGTCCACCCCAACGACATGCACCACGTCGCAGCGTTCCTTGCCCGGTGGGACGACCCCGCCGCTCTCCGCCCGCCCGCGCGCCTCCAGGCAAGCGCCCACGGCAACATCAACACGGTCGGCCTCCCTGGCGTGCACGAGGCAGACGATCTCGACCCACACCACCCCCAGTGGTACGAGGGCATCGAGCCCGGCGTCCGCCCGGTCGTCGAGGTACTCACCGCGGGCTGGGGCACGGTCACCTACGACAGCTGCCAGGGCCACGCCTACGACGGCGTTCCCGAAGCCGAGCCACGCTTCCTCTCGGTCGGCATCCTGCCGCGCGACCGCGTCGAGCACGCACGGACAGCAGCGCGCCTGTGCCGCGTCGCCGGCCGCGCCGAGTCCTCTCTGCCCAGGACGTGCTCGTTGGTTCTCGGCCGCAGCGAGCTCACGTGCCGCACCACTGGCCGGGTGTATCCAACGCTCGACCTCCATCTCGCGCCGGCTGCCGAGGCCACGTCTACGGAGTACTTCCGGGACCTCGACCGAGCCGTGAAGGTCCTCACCGAGGCCCTGGCCGAGACACCCCCCGCTCCGCCGTCCACCAACTGCGGCTGCACGGCCGACGCTGGTCCAACCGACGGAGGCCAGCAGTGATCCACATCGCCGAGACGCTGTCCATCCGTACCGTCGAGGGCTTCCTCGCGCCGACCGAGATCGAGCGCCTCAACCGCGTCATGGACGACGAACTCGGTTCCCTCGGTCGCGACCGGTACGGCACGGCCCGCCGCACCACGATCCACGAGATCCCCGGTCATTCCCCCGCCCAGGCACAGGAGGTCTACGAACCGGCCGGCCGGGTCGAGATGACCGAGATCCCCTACGAGGCGACCACCCTCCTCGACCAGGCCCTGAAGCACCACATGGCTGTCATCACCCGCACACTGCCGTCGGTCACCGGCCACCGACCGTGGATCTATCTCGAGTACGCCGCCGGCCAGTACATCACCCCGCACGCCGACGGCATCGCCCCCGATCCGCTCGCCCGGCCCCGCCAGATCGCCGCCGCCACGGTCACGCTCACCGACACCCACGACACCGGCGGCGCGTTCTACGTCGAGACCACAGGCAGCGACGCCCCCTGGACCGCCGACGAGGCGCCGAACGAGTCGGGCTACGCCCCGGGAATGCGCTTCGTACACGACGGGACGGACATGTCCTCGCCCTGGTTTCGCGCCATGCCCCGCACCCGATGGAGCGTCTCACCCGCTCCCGGAACGCTCGTGGTCTTCGGTAGCCAGCTCGTCCACGGCACCGAGCCTGTCCGCATCGGCCGCGTACGCAAGTTCCTCACCCTCTTCGTCTCTGACTAGGGAGCCCCGGCGCCATGACCGGACCCCGCGGCCCGCCCCGCACCCGCCCTCAAAACAACCCACGGCCCCATCACGAGGAGAGAGCGAGCAGTGGCAGACGACAACACGTTCGACGAGTTCCTGGAGGCGGTCGCGTCCCTGCGCGACAGCGACACGGTGCGCACGACCGCGCACACCTCCAACGCGGCCACCGAGACCTGGCTTGCCACCACGGCCGAGCCCGGTGCCACCGAGCCCACCACCACGTCCTGACTGCCACGGGGGCCGGACCAGCCGGGTCCGGCCCCCGTTCCACCCCCTGGAGCCCAGATGAGCACCCTCTCCCCGGAAGCCCTGGTCACCCTCGGCGACATCATCGACCACCAGCACCTCCGGACCAGCCGCATCGCCTCCGTACTCGGCAACCGCCTCGGCTCGTCCGCCCTCGACTACGCCGTGGCCCACCACCTGCTCGAAGGCGCCGAACAGGCCGCGCGCTCCCGGGACGCGGACCGCCTCGCCTGGTACCGCAATACGACGTCGCAAGACCTGACCCACCTGTCCGCCGGGTCGCACATCATCCTCAACCCGCGCCCCGGTGACCTGCTCCGCTCGGAAATCTCCGAAACCGCCTACTACCTAGGCGGTTTCGTTTGGATCATCGGGCGGACCAGAGGAAGATGCCGGCGATGTGGAGTCCGGCGAGGTAGATGGTCGCGGTCTTGTCGTAGC
>NZ_JBITDA010000060.1:0-12297 GCF_044453765.1 Streptomyces sp. NPDC051636
AAACAGCGTCCACAACTCGTCCGGCACCAACCGCTCCACCAGATCCGTCATGCACGGCTCAACGAGCGATCACACCATCAGAAACGACGTCTTAGTGCCGATGCCGATGTAGGCGTCCAGCCCCCCGGTCGCGACGTCGAAGAGGTCGCACGAGGTGGATCCCGTGCGCCGGAAGTCCCGCACCTCGGGCAGGAGCCGGACGAGGGTGGAGAGCGTCAGGGGTCGGCGTTCCTCGCTGATGGACACGCTCACCGAGACCAGAGCGGCGCTCAGTTCGTCCGTGGCGAACACGGACGGTGCGCGCAATTCAAGGGGAGTTGACGATCAGGTGACTTGATCGCCTTTGATCATTTTTGGCTCAGTCGTGGCACAATCAAGGGCGACAGGCACATGAGTCTGAACAATGCGGCAGCCGGACGGGGGACGGACATGGTGTCGTGGGACGAGGAGTGGGCCCAGCTCAAGGCTGATGCTCTTGCCCGGCAGCAGCAGTCGGCGCACATGCAGCTGAACCAGTTGGTGGCTGACGGAGGCGGTGGCTCCGCCGCTGGTCCGGGCGGCCGTGGGGACGGGTTCTCCGTGAGTGCGGACTCCATCGACGGAAGCTCGCACCTGCTACTGGAGATCGCCGGAGTCCTGTCTACCGCTTCGGCGGCCACGAGCTCGACCAGAGCGGCGGTACTCGGGTAGTTGCCGGCTTCTTCCGAGAGCTCTTCGGGCGTTACGACATTCCGCTGCCGCCCACCGTGCCCGCGTCCAGCACCTACTGACCTTCAAAGCGTGGTGTCGTAGGGGCTGACGTCTCGTGATCGCTGCGGTATGCGGACTGCATGAGGTATGCGCAAGGGGGCGGGCTGACCGACGAACGGTGTGCTTTCCGCGAGCAGTTGCGGTTGGAGGCGGCCGAGCGGTTCCGGCAGGGTGACGAGAATGCGGTCATCGCTCACGACCTGCGGGTCGGCGTCCGGTCGGTACAGCGTTGGCGCAAGGCTTGGTCGCACGACGGGCCGAGAGCCCTGGCCTCGAAGGGCCCGGCGTCGCTGCCGCTGCTCAGCGACGAACTGTTCGCCGTGCTGGAGCGTGAGCTGGCCAAGGGGCCGGTGGCACATGGGTGGCCGGACCAGACGTGGACCCTGTCGCGGATCAAGACGCTGATCGGGCGCCGCTTTCACAGGAGCTACACCGTGCAAGGAGCGGCCGCCCTGCTCAAGCGGCACGGCTGGAGCCGCCAGGTCCCCGCCCGGCGGGCGGTCGAGCGGGACGAGAACGTGGTGGCCGGCTGGATGAAGGAGACCTGGCCGCAGGTGGAAGGAGCGTGGCGGCGCTCGACGCCTGGCTCGTCTTCGAGGACGAAGCCGGATTCTCGATGACGCCGCCGACCGCCCGTACCTGGTCCCGCCGCGGCCACACCCCTGTGGTCCGCGTGCGCGGCCGCTCCCGCCGCCGCTTATCGGTGGCCGCCCTGGCCTGCTACAAGGCCGGCGACAGCGGGTGCGCACCGTGGATGTACGGCATCGTTCCCGACGATGCCGCGCACGCCTGGCTGCGCCTTGTGCGTGCGGGAGCTGATGGAGCCGTGCCCGGCCGGCACCGACGTCACTCCGTGCGCGTCCGCCCGTTCTTGAGCACCTCGTAATAGCCGCTGTGGCCGAGTTCCAGCTTGAACACCAGGCCGTACCGTTTCCGGATGGCCGCGACTGTGGCGGTCTTCGGTTCACGGAGTAGGCGGGACACCGGCGGATCGTCGACGAAGCCGGCGTAGGGATCCTCGACCAGCCGGTGCGGGGCGCCGCCGCGTGTCGTGTCCCAGGTCAGGATCTGTGTGGAAGCGAACAGCTGCGTCGGCTCTTTGGCCTGCGGGCCCTGGGGGTTCGGGCCATGCCCTCGGTAGTAGGTGACGAGCCGCTCTCCGTAATCGTCGTGCGTGAACGGGATGGCGCTTCCGGATCTGGCCGGCCCGGAACGGGCATCGTCGCCTGCGGTCAGGATCCCGTCGAGGGTGTCGCCGATGTGCCTGGGGTCGGCGCCGTAGTAAGCGGTGAGGTTCATCGAGCAGACGACCTTGTAGTCGTCGGTATCTTGCTGGAAGTACCAGCGCGGTCCCGATCCCGGCCCGCACATGTCGTGTATCACGACCAGCCCGAGCGACAGGGGCGTGCGGTCGGCGTACTCCTTCGCCACGTCCCGAAGCCGTTGCTCCGCACTCTCCCGGGCCTGCCTCGCCTGACCGCTCTCTGCAAGCTTTCGCAGCTGCTTGTCGCTCACGGCGCGGTCCGGGGGCGTGGAACAGGCTGAGACGGCGAACAGGACGATCGCCGCTAACGATCCCAGTACGCTCTTCGAGCCGGCGGCCCGCCGCGCGAAGGCCCTCATGCTGGTCCGCCTCTCATCGGCAGGCGCCTCTCCCATATGACGCCCGGCCCGACCGTCATCGTCCACCAGACGGCCGGGCCGGGCATGAGTACCCGTACTCAGACGACTACAGACCCATGCCTTTCATCGTGCGTTCGAGGGCGTTCGCGTACAGGCTCGCGCCCCCGATCTTCGGATGGAACGACTGTGCCGACAGGCCGTACTGGTTGATGAGCGGCCAGTCCTTAAGGGGGTCGTCGGACTTCACCAACGTCTTGACGAGGCCGTGGATCTGCTCCGGGTCACCGCATACGCCCTTGCCCGGGAAGTCGTTCTTCGGGTTGGAGAACCACACGTTGATGCCCGAGGCCTTGGCGTCGTCGGCCGCGCCCTGCATCTCCGCCGACAGGGTGTCGGCGGTGTCGTCGAGCCAGGCTGCGGATGCCTCGGACAGGCCGATGGCCATGCCGCTGAAGCCGGTGTTCAGGCACGATCCCTTCTCGGAGATCAGGGGCGGATACCCCATCAGGACGATCTTCGCGTTCTGTGCCCGCTTGTGGATCTCTCTCAGGACCCGTGTGATGTCCGTCCGGACGACCTGGTTCATGAGGCCCGGAACGGCCGTTTCAAGCGGCCGTCCGAGAAACGGGCCGTCCCGGCCCTTGACACTTTTGTCCGGACCGTCGAGCGTCCCGCCCTGGCAACTGCCGTTACCGATGGACAGCAGGCACTGCTGGATGATCTGGGTGAACCGGGAGTCGTTGCCGCCGATGGAGATTGTGACCAGGGTGGTGTTCTGGTCCAGATAGCCCTTGTCGATTTGGGGCTCCTCGCCGTTCTGGCTCTCGCCCTTCGACAGGGCGCTGTCGTCCACATCCTTGGGCAGAACGTTGTAGGTGCGCGCTCCCGAGCACGCGATCAGGTGGTAGTCCATGCTCGGGTCCAGCGAGTCGTCCAGCTGACCGATCGACTTCGATGCACCGGGCATCGTGGCCTGACGCGACCACGCCTGGGTGGATCGGTGGCAGGCGTTGCGGGCGTTGTCGTCCAGCTTGCTGCGGTAGTTGGTCTCCGGGTAGTAGTCCCGGTCGCCCTCGGAGGCGCCCTCGCCGGAGGAGTACGAGTCACCCATCGCGACGACCACGTTCTTCGGCTTGCCCGGCAGCGGCTGGAAAGCGACCGAGCCCCAGGCGATGTCCTCGTCGGCCGTACCGTCATCAGTGACGTTCGACAGCATGACCGCCGGCCGCCCCGTGAAGTGGAACGCGCCCAGGCTCACCCAGCGTCCTGCACGCTGCTGCACGGACCGAGCGGGGCTCTTGCTGTCGATGTTGATGACGTGGTACTTCGCCTGCCTCGTCTGTGCGCCGGTGTCGGGCAGGTGCACCAGGACACGTGCCCAGCGGAGATCCTGTCCGAGGGTCCAGAGGCCGTTGATGGCCATCCGGCCGCCGTCGCCGCCGAGGTGGTCGGCGTTGCGGGTGTGGGCGTACCAGTAGTGGCCGCCGTAGCCGCCGCCGACCTGGTGCAGGTCCTCCTTGCCCTCGTAGTTGCCGTCGGAGTCAGGGAAGAAGCGGAAGCCGAAGGTTCCCGCCGAACTGGTGTTGCCGCAGTCGGACCATGTCCGTGTGCCGTTCGGTACCGAGGCCACGACTTTCGCCCCGGAGGGGGCTCCGGTGCAGACCGGGGTGCCGTCCTTCAGGCGGTACCCCTGCCCCGGCTCCGAGATCAGCGTCTGGTACTTGATGTTCTCGTGCCCGCAGGTGGTGGCGCACAGGACCTTCCAGGTCACGTTGGGCTGGTTCCACCAGTACTGCGTGTAGCACTCCTTGTTCGGGCAGTCCGGCGGAACGTTCGGGTCGCAGTTGTTCTTGGTGTTGCAGAACGTGTCCAGCGGCGGCGAGACCTGGCTGCGGTAGTCCTTGCTGGTCCACCACGCGGGCTGGAAACCCGCCGTGTTGTATCCGGAGTCACCGAGCCAGTCCTGCTTGCCGTCGGTGCCGTAGGAGAAGCCGGTGTCCATGGACCAGGCGGCCCAGCCCATCACCTTCTCCTCGTAGGGCCAGTCCTGCGGATGCGCGGCGTCCTTGTTCGCGGTCGGGCCGTCCACGTCGGTGTCCATGAACGGGTGGCCCCAGCTCTTCTTGTAGAGCGGGTTGGCCGGGTTGTTGTACCAGCCCAAACCCCAGTGGCCGGCGTTCTTGCCCGCGTCCGCGGCCGGGTTGAAGCCGAGGTTGTAGTTCCATACTGCGGTGAACCAGTTTTCGACCATGGACGGGTCGTCGTTGTTGACAGTGACCGTCTGCCCGGCGGTGTGGACCTCGTTCCACTTGTCGGCCAGGATCTGCATCGCGGCGGCGATGTTCGTGGCGTAGTCGACGGCGACGGCCTTCTGCAGGCCCGGCGACAGGGCCTTCTCCTTGTGCCCGTTGTCGTCCGTCTTCTCGTGGCCGGCCAGGCGCATGCCGTCGGTGACCTGTCCGACGCCGTATCCGCAGTCGGACTTGTCCCAGTGGATCTTCCAGTAGGCGTTGGGGTCGTTCTCCACGGCCTTGCGGCCGTAGTAGCCGTCCATCGCGGCGAGCGGGTTGCCCATCTGGCCGGGGATCGAACCGCCTTCGGCCTGCCACAGGTTGGACTCCTGCGCCATGATGCCGAGCAGCACGTTCGCCGGGATACGTCCCTTGCCGTCACCACCCGCCAGCTTCGGCACCGGGAACAGGCCTTGGGGGTCGATCGTGCCCAGGCCGGTCTGGCTGCGGTAGCCGCCCTGCCGCAGGTACTGGGAGCGCAGCTGGCCGCGTACGGCCATGTCGACGGCCCACTCGACCTGGTTCGGCGTCGGTTGCAGCGCCTGCGCGTTCACGTCGTTGCGGGAGATGGCGCAGATGCGGTCGGTGTCCCGCGGGTCCACCGGCGCGTTGGGGTCGTTGACCCGCGCCACCGAGGACTCCTTGCCCCTGCCGCCGGCGATGGGGAGAGCGGGGCTGGGGTTTTTTCCGCCCGGTGCCGTCGCGTCCGCGACCGACTGGGTGACCTTCTCACCGGTGGCGGTGGCCGTGCTGGTGACGGTCACGGGCTGGTCCCCGGCTATGGTCTCAGGGGTCGGCCTGGTGTCCTGCGGGGCGGGCTCGTTCCTGGTGAATCCCTTGCCCGCAGTCTTGATATGCGCCAGACCCGCGAGGATGCCCGGTGTGAGGACCGGTTCGACGGCGAGACGGCCACGGGTGGAGATGTCCGTGTCGGCGGGGGCGTTGATGCGGGTGATCCCGGTGCCCTTCGTATTCGGGGCTCCCTTGGGGTGTCCGGTGAGGAACACCCGGCCCGCCTCGCCCGGCATCAGGTCGAGGTCGCCCAGCTTCCCGGTGGCGACGAGGGCCGGCTTGCCGTGCCCGGACCACACCTTCGCCTGTGAGGTCTTTGTGTCCTTGCGGTCGACGAAGGCGATTTTGCCGTCCTGTGCGGGACGGATGTCGAACGGGACGCTGTCCCCAGTGGCGAGGTCCTTCACCTTGCCGGCACGGTCGATGTGCACCAGGTTGTGGCCGCGCGCGGCCACCGCCCCGTCCTCGACCGGTACGGCGCTGGTGATCTCACCGTTCAGCGCCACCTTGCCCAGGGACTTTCCGGCCGTGTCGACGGTCATTACACGGGTCTTCGTCAGGGCCGGGTCGTTGACGTCCCGGAAGGCGGTGAACGCGGCCGTGTGCGTCCGGGTGTTGCAGGACGGGTCGAAGTAGGCCAGGGACACCGTGAACGGCAGCTTCGTTACGTGCCCGGTGGCCGTGTCGACGATGGCGGCGAACGCGCCGCCCTGCATCAGGTCCGGCTTGTTCGTGAAGGTGCGCGGCGCGTACACGGCCGCGACGTGGTCACGGTCCATCACACACTGATTGCCGATCCACGAGTCCGCCGTCAGACCCGGCTCGGACAGTTCGGCGGCCGTCTTCCACGCGTACGCCTGGCTGCTGTCGGCGGTGACGATCTTGAACCCGCCGGTATCGGCGGCCCCGGTCACCGCTCGGTCCGTGGAAGTCTTCCAGCCGTCGCCGAGCTTCTTGCCCGGATCCGTCACACGGCCGGGAGGGGCCGGCGTGGCGTGTGCGTTGTTGCCGTGGTCGGAGCTGGCTGTCGGCGCGGCAGCGGCGGGCGCTGCCTGCAGCAGGCCGCCGGTTAAGGCCGCGCAGGCAGCCAGGGCAGCTATGGGCAGGTGTGTCCGTCTTCTGCGTCTCAAGAGAGAGCTTCCCCGTTTCTTGTTGAGAGGTTCCCGTGCCTGGTCAGGGCAGGGCTCAGCCGCCCACCTCCGGCGAGAGGGGCAGAGGGTGGGCGCGAGTGCGAGGCGAGTGGGCCGACGGTGCGGCGACGGCGTGGGCAGCCCTGGCTTTGTCAAGCCAGGGCTGCCCGCCCTGGAAGCGTGACAGCGATGGTCAAATACGCGTCCGTGTTAGAGCTGGTGAACTAGCCGACCACGGCCTCGGAGGAGTCGCTGACGTGAGCGGCTCCCCCGAGAGCACCGTTGGTGCCAGCCGCATGGCAGTGCGCACAGCGTGCGAGGCTGCGTGACAGGTGACAGGTGACAGGTCAGTGGGTGTCACCGAACGGGTCGTATTTGACGACCTTCAAGCTGATCTCCGAGTCACTCGCCCCTGCCTTGGAGCCGGAGGCCGTGATGTCCGCCTGGGTCGGCCATGTGGTGCCCGGCCAGAGGTTGTCGGCCTTCGCGGTTACAGAGAACGGAGACTTCTCCTTGCCGCCCACGACCGTCACGGTGACGGTATAAGCCACGCGCTTGTCACTGCCGTTGTGGATGGTCAGCGGTACGACGACCCGTCCCGAGTCCAGGCGAGGTGTGTACGCGATGACTTCACCGTGCGACGCCGTGGCCGCGGCCTTCCCGAATCCGTAGTCCTTGGGATCGGGGACAGCGGTGTTCGTCGGGTGGACGGGGTCTCCGCTGGGGGCGGCAGCCGCGCGCTGGGCGGCCGCCTTCTGTGCTGCCTTGTTGAGGGCGCCATCGGTGCCCGACGGCTTGGGTGCCGCCGCAGCAGTTGCCGAGGATCGCGGCAGGGAGGACTTGTCGGTTTGCTGGCTTCCTTGGTTGCCGCATGCGGTCAGGGCAAGCGGCCCTGCTGCCATGGTTACTAACAGGAAGCGCGCGGAGGCCCGGGCTTTGCCGGGCATGTTCTCAGTCACAGGAGAACATGTACTCGGATTTGAAGTTGATGTACAAGCTGCTCGGGCTCTGCCCCATCTTCGCTGTCACGGGTGCGCAGACGGCGCTGGAGACGCGGACAGGGCCGGCGTAGTCAGTGAAGTTCCCGGAGTCCTTGTCGCAACCGGTGCCATCCACCTTGCACACGTTCAGGTACATGTACTGCCGCTCCCCAACGTTGTTGTCGAGGATGGCGCACCCCTTGCCGCCGTTCTCGTAGGAGAACAGCGTGGCCAGCCGCTGACGGGGGTCTGTACCTTCCGGAAGCGGCACGGCTCGGAACAGCTTGTACCCGGTCCCGCACACGGTGGCCGCCGCCCCCGCTGCCTGAGGGTCGGCCATGACCATCGCCCGGGTGGACGCGTCGGCTGTCTTCGCGAGCGGGACAGCAGGTTGATCGACAGCCACTGCCTGCGGTACGGCCACCGCACCTAAGGTCAACGTCGCGGCAGCAGTGACAGCACGCAGACTTGCCCTGAGCTTGAACATGCTTGCTAACTCCCCCATAGAAAGTGCGACAAAAGTGGATCGATGGCGCCGGTCAAGCGCCGACTACCGACCCACCACGGCAACGCGATCCAAGCCGGTTGGGGAGACCCGAACAGGATGAGCCCCGCACAGTCCGCACAAACGTTTGGAACGCCGACGGCAACTTAGACGCAAAGCGGAACCGTCGGCAGAGATTTACCGCGAACTCACGACTGCGTGGCGGAAAGCCGCCATTAAAAGGAATCACCAAGAGCATGTCAAAAGGCGACCGGGAGCTGAACACCGCTCACCTTCAGTCAACAAAACGGAACGGAGTGCCCCCAGAACGGAACGACTGAAACAAGAGCCTCACAAGTGGCCTGCCAACTGCGCGTGAACAGCCGTGACGTGGCTCTGAGGCTCACCAGCGATACATCGCCTACTTCTGGTCCTCACGCTGCCCCGGGCCCTCACGTGCAGCTTGCTCTCCCTCGTAACAGGCCGCGACAATCCGGCCCTTGCAGGCGCCACGCAGCTACGAGCGTGTCACCGGCCGCATCGAGTGCGCCGCACCGGGTGCGCTCAGCGGCCGGCTTCTGGCCCGTGGTGCGGGTCCGACTGCTGAGGGCGGTGCGCACGCTGATCGCCCTCGCGCACCGAGTGCGGTGCGGTGGCCTCCTCCCGGTCGGCGTACCGGGCCGTCCTCTTGCGGGACTGGACGCCCGCCTGCGTATAAGCGTCCTGCAGACGGCGCAGCTGCTCGTCGGTGAACTCCAGGGCTTCCACGTCCGTGCGGGACTCCTTGAGTGCCCGCAGCGCCGTCATGGAGAACGCGCCGACCAGCCGCACCGACCCCAGCGGCATGTGCAGCGTCACCACCCAGCTCAAGGACGTGTTCACCGGCAACTGGGGCTGGAACAACAACTGCGCGAAGGAGGACCGCGAAACAGCGACCAAGCCCCCCGCCGTCCAAGCCGCCAAGAACCTCTCGGACACCACCACCCGCAGCCTGATCAACGGGTCCGGCCAAGCCAGCCTCGGCTTCCTCGACGGCCTCACCTTCGGAACCTTCAGCTACTTCAGCGGAGCACAGATCACCTGCCCGCCGGCCTACAACATGGGGCTGTACGCGAGCATGGTTCCCTTCCCCATCGAGGGCGGGGGCAAGCGTCTGGCCGCCGAGGGCGCCGAGGCACTTGCCAAGCGTGGCCTTTGGCAGCTCACTGCCGAAGGAGCGTCGAAGATCATGAAGGTCGGGCCGTTCAAGACCACGTTCTACAAGAGTGCCTCTGACGGGCTGTGGTGGACCGCTGATATAACGGGCCACGGACAGTCGGCATTCAAGGTCTACAAGGAGACCAAGAAGGGGCTCGAGTGGATCGCGGACGCGGATCGGTACGGTGACTTCATGCTCAACAAGTGGAAAGGCGAGACCGGACGCTTCATTCCCTGGAGTCAGCTAAGGGGCATAGGAAGATGATCCAGTCGGCAGAGGAGTTCATCAGGCTGCGCTCCAGTGAAGACCCCGATGAACAAAGGCGGGCAAGTGCCGCATCGGCCTCTCTGGAGGTGTGGAGAGATATCGTCGATCGCCATCCCGAGGCTCGCTTCTGGGTTGCGCAGAACAAGACGGTTCCTCTTGAGATCCTTCGGACGCTTGCGACCGACCCCGACCCCAAGGTGAGGTCCATGGTTGCCATGAAGCGCAAGGTAACGCCCGACATCCTGGCGGACCTGGCGGGTGACCCCAACGAATCCGTCAGGCTTACCGTCGCCCGCCACAGGCTGGCTCCACGATCCGTACTGGAAAGGCTCCTGTTCGATTCATGGGCCGAGATCCGGGAAGTGGCTCGCGACCGGATCGAGAACGAGGCATGAGCTGAGTCCGGCCGAAGGGCGGCAGCGCATCCCTCCGTAAGCGCTGCCGCCCTTCAGCGTTTCACCCGCCCTGGATCCGCTGAGCGCCTGGTCAGCACTCGATGATGTTGACCGCGAGCCCGCCCCGGGCTGTCTCTTAACCTCGATTCGTCAGCGAGGTTCGGTGGCTGACCTGTTCGGCAGTTCGCCCGTAATGTCCTCGGGCCGTTCGAGTGGGACGCTCAACTGAGCCGCCAGGGCAGGGCGCAACTCGGTTGGGCGAGCCGGGACGGAAGTCATCTGAACGTGTCTCTCACGGGAGATTCACGCACAAGTAGGGTGCTCGGACATCTAGAATGGCGGCGTCTCCCGTGCCAGACAGGCACGAGAGACGCCTTGACAGATGGATCAATGAGTATGCGTGCCGAGTTGCAGGTATTCCTGCGCGTAAGCAATGACAGGGCGATGAGCAAGGCCCTTTCCAAGGTTCGGCAACTGTGCCCGCTGGCGCTCGGTGAGGCTACTGCTGAGCGGTACTGGAAAGATGCCGGGCTGCAGGACGTTCGTCTGCCGCTCGCGGTTCCGCACGGTTCTCTCGGCGACATGACGTTCGAGGTACTGCGCGCGGCTTGGTCGCTCGGGGAGCCATGGAGCGTGTCGAGCGGAGGTCAACCGGGCACGAAGGGATGGGAGTTCGAGGCACTTGCCGAACAAGAGGGTACCCGCTTTCACGTGCCAGGCTTGGAGTGGGCGCGCATTTCACTCCGCGGCAGCCTCTGAGTGGGCGGGCGACTCAACCTGCTTATCCCAGACTCTCCTTCTCAGATCGGTCAATCTGCTGACTGCGACCGGTCGCCAGATATGGGTGCACCTCAACGCGACGAAGCATATCGCTGAGGAGATCATGCACAATTCTTTCTCGCGCAATCTGAAGACCGAGGAAATACTGGTCAGCCTTGTCAGGGCGGTTGATTAACACAACCAGGCAGGGTATCCAATATGGTCGGAGGGTTCTCAGTCATGGCTGGGAATTGATCATCGTCCCACAGAAGACGGTGCTGGATAATCCGGTGTTGAAACATGCGCGAAGGCTTGGGTGAGCAAGAGTGTCGTTCGAAATTCTGGGAGTTAGCCCGGAAAGAGAACATGTCGTCGAGGTGACGAATATGTCCCCCTGACGGTTCAGTGGTTGGGTTACTCGCGCCTGCGGGAAGCGCCACGATCGGTTGTGCTGGACGCTGGAGCGTCCTTGGTCAAAATCAAGACGGACCGAGAAAGCGGTGAGGTGGTTGAAATCGTTCTGGTCGACATCGACCAACCGGAGATTCTCGACGCCTCGCTGAGTGCCGGTGCCCCTGCGGTCATCGACTCAGGGTTTCCGCGCATGTCGTTCAACGATTCTTCCCAGTGTCGTTCGGCAGGCGGGGTCGGCCTGTATGTCGACGGTCTGCGGCTCGGGGCCTCGGTGAAGTCGCGTGATGTGCCTTCGACTGAGTCAGGCGGTCAGGGAGTATCGCCGGTCCAGTCGAAGCGGGCCGGGTCACCGGGGCGGGTTGTACATCGCCCGGCCGCCAGCGCGGAACTGCCCCAGCTCGGTGAAGAGCGCGATGCCGGTGTCGACCTCGTCCCGCGTCCAGCCGGTGATGTCGAGCAGCAGACCGACCAGCGGGCCGCCGACCAGTTCGGCGGAGCGCTGGTCCGGCCACGGGTCCGGGTGGTCGTGTCGGCGCCGTAAACCCGGCGGTGCAGCAGCTGCTCGTCATCGCAGCCCATCCGTTCAGGGTGCCGCTCCTTCGCTGCGGACCGCTTCGGTGGGGTGGCAATCGAGGGATCAGCGCAGTGTTGGCGGGCCCTTGCGGCAGACAAGAAAGAGGGCTCGGTCATCGTTGACGTCCGCTGCCACGTCCTCGATGAGGTGCCAGGTCCTGCCGTGAAAGCCGTCGCCTACGTAGTGATCGGCCTTGCCGGTAAGGCGGTCGAGGCCATCGCCGATGTCGCCGCCGGAGGTGTTGATCAGGCCATCCGTGAAGAGCATCAGCACGGGCGGATCCGGTAGGAAGACGATCGGGACGCGCAGACAACTCACCGATGGGCAGTGGCCGTACTCGCGGGCGTCGGCCACGGTGGCGCGGTGGCGCCGCAGGACGACGAACACGGGCGGCCCATCCATCTGGAGCTGTGCCCGGCCTGCGACGCCGGCGACGTCGGCCGCCCGGTGGCCGGCCTTCTCGTCCAGTGGTTCGCGAACGGTGGCGGTCACGACGCGAGCCGCGCCGCGGAAGGCGCCCACCTGCTGCTGGAGTGGACGAAGGAGTGCATGGCAGCCCACGGCTGGTACTGGCCAGGAGACGCCGCCCGACCAGCCCTGAGCCGTATGCCCAGGGGCGCCGGGGCACCAGCCGTACCGG
>NZ_JBITDA010000061.1:0-12289 GCF_044453765.1 Streptomyces sp. NPDC051636
CCTTGCGTGGGCTGCGTCCCCGGCCAGGGTGCGGGGGCGCGGTCGCGCCTCGCCAGCACGCCGGGTTTGCTTAGCGGCTTGCGGTGGGTGGGTGGGGTGCGCGCCGGGCAGGTGGCGGGACGCCGGGTTTGCTTAGCGGCTTGCGGTGGGTGGGTGGGGTGCGCGCCGGGCAGGTGGCGGGACGCCGGGCGAGGGCGGCGGCTTACGGCCGGTGGGTGAGGCGCGCGACGGGCGGGCGGCGGGACGCCGGGTCCGCTTAGCGGCTTGCGGTGGGTGGGTGGGGCGCGCGACGGGCAGGTGGCAGGACGCCGGGTCCGCTTAGCGGCTTGCGGCCGGTGGGTGGGGCGCGACGGGCGGGCGGCGGGACGCCGGGCAAGGGCGGCGGCTTACGGCCGGTGGGCGGGGCGCGACGGGCGGGCGGCGGGACGCCGGGCAAGGGCGGCGGCTTACGGCCGGTGGGCGGGGCGCGACGGGCGGGCGGCGGGACGCCGGGCAAGGGCGGCGGCTTGCACTGAAGTCGCCTCCGCGATTGACAGGCGGTCCGGCATCCCAATCCCGGCGAATCTGGAAGGGACATGGTGAGTGGAAGGTTTGTCCCACCCCGACCACCCGTGACCTCGGGCTTTGCGTCCGGCCGCCGGGACAAACTCTCCACTCGCCGCCATCGGGCCGGGAGGGAGGGTGCGTAGCGGGACTGGCGGAAGCAATTGGAGGATTAGGGGCACGCCCGACCCCGCCGACCCGCGCTTTTGCCGCCCGCCCCTGGCTCACATCCTCCATTTACCCGGCGACCGCGACTGGTGAGGCTAGTGAGGCTGATGTGACGCCCCGCCTCCACCTCCACCCGCCCACCGGCCGTCAGCCGCTAAGCCCTCCCGACGTGCCCCCGCCCACCCAGCGCGCACCCCCCACCCACCGCAAGTCGCTGAGCCCTCCCGGCGTGCCCCCGCCCACCCACCGCAAGTCGCTGAGCCCTCCCGGCGTGCCCCCGCCCACCCACCGCGCACCGCACCACCCACCCACCGCAAGCCGCTAAGCAAACCCGGCGTGCTGGCGAGGCGCGACCGCGCCCCCGCACCCTGGCCGGGGACGCAGCCCACGCAAGGGAAGGCCTGCCTCGGCCCCCGCTTTTCCTGGGCCGCTCGCTCGCTTCTTCCCCGTGCTGGAGCGGCCCGGGTCAAGGGTGGCCCGAAGGGCCATCGCCGAAGGCGACGCGAAGCGCCCTTGAGGCGGGCCGCGGAAGCACGACACTGGCAAAGAAGCGGGCGGCCCCTTGCTGGGATTCGCTCGCACAGACAGCGGCGCGCTGGTCGCAGCGCTGGGCGATCCGCAGCGCGCGGTCGGCGCGTAGCACGAGCTGCTGCGGCGCGGGGACGCGGCGCTAGGCGCCGTCCGGGGCGGGCTGTGGCACGCGAACCCGCGAGTCGGCGAGGGGTGTTGCCGGCTCCTCGACCACCTGGTGGACACCGAGTCCATGGGTCTGCTCATCGCCATGGCCGACGACCCGGATGCCGGCGTACGGGTCATGGCCCTGCACGCCCTGGCCTGTGACCGGTGCAGGGGGGACACCTGCGCACCCGGCGCCATCTGGTCCTCGGGCCTGGCATCCGCAGGCTGACCGGCGACCCCGACCCTCACCTCCGGGGGATGGCGGCGGAGTTGGTGGGGAAGTTCGCGCACTCCGCACCCGAGGCGGTCGACGCCTTGGAGGCGGCGCGGCTGGGCGACCCCAGCCCGGCCGTCCGCAAGGTCGCCGGCTGGTACGCGCCGGGTGGGACGAGGTACCGCAAGACCGCACCACGGCCGCCCCGGACGCCGGGGAAAGTCGGCAGGCCGTCGCCATCCGCACGTACACCGCGTTCGTCCGCCCAGTGATGGACGACGCACCGCCGCTCGCGAGGAAGACGAGGAAGACGCCGGCACCCGCGATCCCGGCGGGACCCCGTGGCTACAGCGACGGCGACAGCGAGAGCGGGTACCGCGTGTCCGTCAGATCCTCCGACAGCGCCCACAGCCGCCGCGCGGCCGCCGGGTCGCTCGCCGCCGTGTTGCGGCCGACGAGGGTGGGGGCGCCCCGCATCTCGCCCAGGCCGTCGGGGCCCACGTAGCTCGCGCCGGGGAGGTCCTGGGTCGCGGCGTAGAGGGTGGGCAGGGCGCCCGCCCTGTCGTCCTGGGCCACAAGCCTGTTGCCGAGCTGCATCACCGCGCGGGCGAGGGGGTTCGCGGTGTGGCTCTGCAGGTTGGTGGCCGCCCAGCCGGGGTGGGCCGCGAGGGCGCGGACGGGTGAGCCGGACTCGGTGAGGCGGCGCTGGAGTTCCAGGGTGAACAGGAGGTTCGCCAGTTTCGACTGGGAGTAGGCGCGCTGTGGGGTGTACCGGCCGGTCAGGTTGACGTCCTCGAAGCTGATCCGCTTGTCGCCCATCCGATGCGCGCCCGAGGACACCGTCACCACCCGGTCCCTGACGTAGGGCAGCAGCAGGTTCGTGAGGGCGAAGTGGCCGAGGTGGTTCGTGCCGAACTGCATCTCGAAGCCGTCCTTGGTCCGCTGCTCCGGAAGCATCATGACGCCCGCGTTGTTGATCAGCAGGTCGATCGGGCCGCCCTGCCAGGAGCCGGCGAACTCCCGGACGGAGGCCAGGTCGGCGAGGTCGAGCCGGCGCACCTCCGTGCTGCCGGTCACCCGAGCGGCGGCGGTCCGGCCCCGCTCGAGGTCCCGTACGGCGAACACCACGTGCGCGCCCGCGCGGGCCAGCGCGTCGGCGGCGGCGAAGCCGATGCCGCTGTTGGCGCCGGTGACGACGGCCGTGCGGCCGGAGAGGTCGGGGAGGTGGGTCGCGTTCCCTGTACGCGCCTCGGGCGCGTCGGTCTTGTCAGCCATGACCACAAAGTAGGCGCCGCCAACAATGCTGTCAATGACAACAATGGTGGCGATGGCAACTATGATGACAATGTCAACAACGCTGGTACGGTCACAAAGCTGACAGCGCCTACATCCCCGATACGATGGTCCGCATGCCCGAGAGCCGCCCCTATCACCACGGAGACCTGCGCGCCGCCCTCCTCGCGACCGCCGAGCGCACCCTGCGCGACCGGGGCGCCGGCGCGCTGTCCCTGCGTGAACTTGCCCGCGAGATCGGGGTGAGCCACGCCGCCCCCGGCCGGCACTTCAAGGACAAGCAGGCCCTGCTCGACGCCCTGGCGCTGACCGGGTTCGAGCGGCTGGCCGGGGCGCTGGAGTCCGCGGACGATCCCGGGCTGCCACTGGAACCGCGGCTGGCCGGGCTGGCGAAGGCCTACCTCGGGTTCGCCGTCGAAAACGCCGCACTGCTGGAGCTGATGTTCACGCGCAAGCACGACCCCGACGCCTCCGCGCAGCTCGCCGCCTCCGTCGACCGGTCCGTCGGATCCTTCCTGCGGCTGGTCGCGGACGCGCAGGCGCGGGGCGAGATCGTCGCGGGCGACCCGGAGCGCATCACCCTCGTCGCGGCCGCGAGCCTGCACGGGCTCGCCGCCTTCGCCGCCAACGGCTCGGTCCCGGCGGAGCAGGCCCTGGCCGGCCTGGACGAACACGTGCACCACCTGCTGCACGGCCTCAAGCCCCGCTGAGCCCGCAGCCAGCCCTCCAGCTGGCCAAATACCGCTCTACTACGGCCTGAGCGCCTGCACCACCGCCAACGGCTGCTTCCAGAAGGTCAGCCGGACCGGCTCGACGGCCTCCCTCCCCTCCGCCGACAGCGGCCGGGCCGAGGAGGAGTCGCTCGACCTGGACGTGGCGTCCGCCATCTGCCGGGCTGCAACATCCTGCTCGTCGAGGCCAAGTCCGCCTCCATGGCCAGCCTCGGCACCGCGGTGAACGAGGCGGTCAAGCTCGGCGCCACGTTCGTCTCCCACAGCTACGGCGGCTCGGAGTCGTCCAGCGACACGTCGTACGACTCCTCGTACTTCAACCACCCGGGCGTGGCCATCACCGTCGGCGCCGGCGACAGCCAAGGCCGGCGCCTCCGCCCTGAACGACGTCACCAGCGGCACCAACGGCTCCTGCTCCGCCACCTACCTGTGCACCGCCCGGTCGGGCTACGACGGCCCGACCGGCCGGGGCACCCTGAAGAGCGTCTCGGCGTTCGGCGGCTGAGCACAGAACCGGCAATCACAGGGGCCTCGGCAACCACCGGGGCCCCTTCCTCATGAGAACATCGTCACGATGCCTCACCCGACAGGCCTCATTGCCCGGTGTGACCTGCCGTGATACACAGAGTGACCATACGAGCCATTCGTACGAGCCATTCGTACGAAACCCGCCAGTCAATGACGCCAAGTCGACATACGGCGACGCCATTGTCGGCGACAATGAGGCCTGACCTCTGCACACGGCAGGGGGACTGCGGAACTACCCACCAGGGGCGGTGACTTACATGCTCTTTGCGGCCGATAAGGGAGACATCAACACCATCATCGGCGGGATCGCTCCGGACTGGGGCCCCTTCGGCAGCCTGGGCAACGAGGCCAAGGTGATGATCGAGGTGGTGATGGCCGTCGCCATCCTGCTCTGCCTCGGCATCGCGGTCTGGGGCGCGGCCAAGCAGCGCATCGGCGCGACCGCCCTCCGGGACACCTTCAGCGCCGAACAGGGCAAGGGCCTCATCATCGCCGGCCTGACGGGAGTCTTCATCATCGGCTCCCTGGGCACGCTGTTCACCATTGTGTACGGCATGGCGGTGTAACGGTGTAGCGGTCCCACGGTTCCCCCGGCCCTCCAGTCCTCCGGGCACGCCCGGTCCCCACCTCCCCACCCGCCCGTCGTGCCCACCGGCTGAGGTTGCGTTTCCCTGATGTCGAGTCACCACACCGCGCCCGCGCGGGAACCAGCACGGCTACCGTCGTACTTCTACGCGTTCCGGTACGAGGTCGAGGTCGAGGGGGCGTACGCGGCATGAGTCTCGGAGACGAGCAGGGTTACGGCGGCGCGGGCGAGACGCGCACCCGCCTGCCCGAACGCGGCGGTGACCCCTACGGGGGCGCCCGCCGCGGCGGCCGGTCCTCCTCCCGGAGCCTGGTCACGGTCGTCGGCGTCATCGTCCTCCTCATCGCGGCGATCGCCTTCGCGAACCGGGGCGATGACTCTTCGTCCGACGGCGGGTCCGATTCCGGCGACAAACCGAAGGCGGCGGCAACCGCGGCGAGCGGGACGAAGCCGGTGGGGTCCAAGACCGGGGGGATTCCTACGGGGTTTGCGCGGGATCAGCAGGGGGCGGAGAGTGCGGCGGCCAACTATTCCGTTGCACTCGGTTCGGCCGACATGTTCAACACCGCCCGGCGGCACGAGATCGTCGACACCGTTTACGCCCCCCATGTGGCAGCCGCCAGACAGTCAGCTCTGGACAGCGCCTACTCCAGCGAGTCGTTCCTGAGCAACATCGGCCTCAACAAGGACGGCACCACACCCAGCGGCCAGACCTTCGTCTCCCGGGTCATCCCGGTGGGCACCAAGGTCACGTCGATGACCGGGGACAACGCCACCGTCCAGGTCTGGTACACCTCGCTCTTCGGCCTGCCCGGCGGAACCTCGACCAACCCGGTGTCCGAGAGTTGGTACACCACCACATACGAACTGAAGTGGGTCGACAACGACTGGAAGCTCACCGACTTCCAGCAGAAGGACGGCCCCGTCCCGGTCGGTCGTGACCAGAAGGCCTCCACCGCTGACGACATGACGAAGGCCGTCGAGGAGTACGGAGGGTTCACGTATGCGCGCTAACCACCGCATGCTCAGGGTCACGGCAGCCTTCGCTGCCGTGCAGTCCACCGTGTTGCTCCTCGCCACCCAGGCCGTCGCTGCCCCCGTCCCGACACCGTCCAAGAGCGACGACGCGTGCGACCTCATCCGCGGCCCGGCCAAGGCGTACTGCGAAAAAGGCAGCAACAGCTCCGGCCGCAAGTCCGGCCTACCCAACGACAGCCCCCTCACCTCCCCCCTCGACCCCCTCGCCTCCCTCGCCAAGGGCTGTGCCGAAGCCGCCTCCTGGACCGTCGACAAGCTCAGTGACGCCGTGAAGGAGACGGCGAACGTCGACTTCACGAACGCCAAGTTCCTGCAGCAGTACGCGGTGGTCTTCGCGGCATCGACGATCCTCACCCTCGTGCTGTGGCTGCTGGCCGTGGCCAAGCGGGCCGTACGCGGCGTCCCCCTCACCACCGCCCTGTCGGAAGCCGTCGGGTTCCTCTGGCTGACGGTCCTCGCCTCCGCCTTCACCCCGCTGATCCTGTACACGGTGGTCTCGGCCACGGACGGCGTCACGGACGTCCTGGCGAAGGCGACCGGCGACCAGACGGACACCTTCTTCGGCACGTTCTCCGGCGCACTCGGCAAGGGCGACGACATCGGCGGCGGCCCGATCATGCTGATCGTCGTGTCCCTGGTCAGCATCCTCGCCGCCGGCGTCCTCTGGCTGGAGCTGGTCATCCGCGCCGCCCTGCTCTACGTCGGCGCCCTCCTCGGCACCGTCGTCTACGCGGGCCTGGTGGACAAGAACCTGTGGGGCCACGTCCGCCGCTGGGCCGGGATCATGATCGCCGTCATCCTGGTCAAGCCCGTCATCGTCATCGTGCTGGGCCTGGCCGGGGCGCTGTCCGGCGACGAGGGCCCGGACGCGTTCTCGGCCGTCGTCTCCGGTCTCGCCATCATCCTGCTCGCCATCTTCGCGAGCACGATGATCTACCGCTTCGTCCCGGGCTTCGGCGACGAGATCGCCAGCGGCCGCAACAACCGCATCATGCAGGGCGCCGAGAGCAAGGCCGCCGCGGTCATAAGCTCCCCGGCGACCCTGGTCGCGCAGGGCATCAAGACGCACAGTGCCCGCGCCGACAACAACGGAGGCGGCGGCCAGTCGTCCTCCAGCACCCCCCGCCCGGCCAACCCGGCCTCCGGCGGCGTCGCCGCGCACAGCGGCCGCACCCCGAACGGCGGAGCCGTCCCCTCCGCCGCACCCGCGCCGCGCGCCCCCAGCCCGGCCAACACCCCGCACGCCAGCAACACCCGCAACAGCAGCAGCAGCAACCGCACGGGAGGTGAAGGGCGTTGACGACCGAGTCCCACATGTCCCATCCGGTCACGCCCCGCCGTACGTATCTGATCGGCCGCGCCCGGCCGAACGCGATCATCGGCCGGAACCGCGAGTCCGGTGAGATCGCGCTGATCATCGCGGGCGCGTTCCTCGGCATGATGTGCGGGCTCCTCGTCCCGGTCCTGCCCCTGCGCATCGTGCTGCTGACGGGCTTCCCGCTGCTGGCGCTGGCGGCGGTGTACGTGCCGTACAAGCGCCGGACCTTCTACAAGTGGTTCGAGATCAACCGCGGCTACAAGCGCATCGTCAGGCGAGGCGCCGCCTACCGCTCCGGTGTCATGGAGGCCGGGACCCGCCTCGACGGGCGGGAGATCGAGATCGGGCCGCCTCCCGGCATCGGGCGGATCAACTGGCTGGCCGCGCCCTTCGGGCCGGACGAGATCGCCGTACTGCTGCACGCCGACCGCAAGACCGTCACCGCGGCCATCGAGATCGAGGGCCCGGGCGTCGGCCTGCGCGACTCCGAGGACCAGGAGGCCCTGGTCGACCGGTTCGGCACCCTGCTCAAGCACGTGGCGAACGGCGACGGTTTCGTCACCCGCCTGCAGATGCTCGCCCGCACCCTGCCCGCCGACCCGGACGCCCACGCCAAGGACGTCGCCGTGCGCGGGGACGAACGGGCCCCGGGGTGGCTGAGGCAGTCGTACGAGCAGTTGCAGTCGATGGTGTCCACCAGCAGCGAGCAGCACCGTGCCTACCTCGTCGCCTGCATGCACTACACGCGCGAGCTGGCCGCCGAGGCCCAGGCCATGGCCCGGGCGGCCCGGCCGCAGGGCGGACGGAAGCTGGACCGGGACGCGGGTCTCGCGGTCGTCATGGCGCGTGAGCTGACCGACATCTGCTCGCGGCTGCAGGAGGCCGACATCCGCGTCCGGCAGCCGCTGGGACAGGGCCGCCTCGCCTCCCTGATCCACTCCATGTACGACCCCGACCACCCGATCGACCACATCCAGGCGATGACGAAGCGCAACGCCTGGCCGGCCGAGCTGGACGCCACGGAGCCCACCTACCTCCAGGCCAAGACCCGGGAGTCCGCCACCCGCGCGCCCTGGTGCCACGCCACCGCCTGGGTGAAGGAGTGGCCGATGACGCCCGTCGGCGTCAACTTCCTCGCGCCGCTCCTCGTCCACACCCCGGACGTGATCCGGACCGTGGCCGTGACGATGGACCTCGAGCCCACCGAGATCGCCATCGAACGCATGCTGACCGAGAAGACCAACGACGAGGCCGAGGCGTCCCGCGCCGCCAAGATGAACCGGACCGTGGACCCCCGCGACATCGCCGCCCACAACCGCCTCGACCAGCGCGGCGAGGACCTCGCCAGCGGCGCCGCGGGAGTGAACCTGGTCGGCTACATCACCGTCTCGGCGCGCTCCCCGGAGGCGCTGGCCCGCGACAAGCGCACGATAAGAGCGTCGGCCGGAAAGTCGTATCTGAAGCTGGAGTGGTGCGACCGCGAGCACCACCGCGCGTTCGTGAACACGCTGCCGTTCGCCACCGGAATCCGAAGGTAGGGGTTGATGCGCTGATGCGTGACCCGCTGTCCGCCGTCACGGACGCCTTCACGTCCTTCCTGTTCGGGAAGGTCGAGACGACCCGGCTGCCGGTGCGCACCTCCACGGGCCAGGCCCAGGCGGTCTACCTGCCCACCGCCGCCCCCGGTCTCGGCGACTCCGGCGTCATCATCGGCCGCGAGGTGTACTCCGGAAAGGGCTACATCTACGACCCCTTCCAGCTGTACGGCCAGCAGCTCCCCGCCCCGCACTGGCTGGTCCTCGGCGAGTCCGGCAACGGCAAGTCGGCCCTGGAGAAGACGTACGTCCTGCGGCAGCTGCGCTTCCGCGACCGCCAGGTCGTCGTCCTCGACGCGCAGGGCGAGGACGGCGTCGGCGAGTGGAACCTCATCGCGGAGGAGCTGGGGATAACCCCGATCCGCCTGGACCCGATGGCGGCCCTGGACCACGGGATCCGGCTCAATCCCCTGGATCCGTCCATCACGACGACCGGTCAGCTGGCGCTGCTGCGGACCATCATCGAGGTCGCGATGGGGCACGGCCTGGACGAGCGCTCCGGTTTCGCGCTCAAGGTGGCGCACGCGTTCGTCAACGAGACGATCGTCGAGCGCCAGCCCGTCCTCTCCGACATCGTCGAGCAGCTACGGCACCCCGAGCCGGAGTCGGCCGAGGCGATGAACGTCGCCATAGACGACGTACGGGCCTGGGGCCTGGACGTGGCGCTGGTGCTGGACCGGCTGGTCGACGGTGACCTGCGCGGCATGTTCGACGGCCCGACCACGGTCGGCATCGACCTGGACGCCCCGCTGATCGTCTTCGACCTCTCCCACATCGACCGCAACTCCATCGCCATGCCCATCCTCATGGCGATCGTCGGCGTGTGGCTGGAGCACACCTGGATCCGACCCGACCGGAAGAAGCGCATCTTCCTGGTCGAGGAGGCCTGGCACATCATCAACAGCCCGTTCGTGGCGCAGCTGTTCCAGCGGCTGCTGAAGTTCGGCCGACGGCTTGGCCTGTCGTTCGTCGCGGTCGTCCACCACCTGTCCGACGTGGTGGACGGGGCCGCGGCGAAGGAGGCGGCGGCGATCCTGAAGATGGCGTCGACCCGGACGATCTACGCCCAGAAGGCCGACGAGGCGCGGGCGACGGGCCGGGTGCTCGGTCTGCCCAGGTGGGCGGTGGAGATCATTCCGACGCTGACTCCCGGTATCGCCGTCTGGGACGTCAACGGCAACGTCCAGGTGGTCAAGCACCTGGTGACGGAGACGGAACGCCCCCTGGTGTTCACCGACCGCGCGATGACCGAGTCCTCCTTCGACCTGGCCGCCGACGACGCGTTGCGCGCCGCCGAACTGGAGGCGGAACAGCGGGCGGCGGCCTTCGTGGAACAGCATGTCGGCGACCTGGACGGGTCGTCCGAGTCGACGGTGGCCTAGGGCTAGGGGGAGGCGTGAGACCCGACGACCGCGACCAAGGGCGAGGACGACGGGACGGCCAGGGGGGCATCCCCGACGGTCTGCTGATCGGCATACTCGCGTTCCTGCTCGGCATGACCCTGCTGGTGTGGTCCGCGACCGGCCTCGCGGGCTGGTTCTCCCGCGGCTCCTGGCCGTCCGGCGTCACCTTCACCCGTACGCCCCTGGCCATGCGCCACCTCATCGGCCGGCCGCACGACATGGCCGGCGCCTGGCCGGACACCCCGGCGGGGCAGCTGTCGGGGTACGGGCTGTTCTGGGGGCTGTTCATCGGGCAGCTGATGGTGCTGTTCGTGCTGACCGTGTTCGTGATGGGCACGGTGATGCGGTGGCGTGCGGGCCGGGTCCGGCGGAGCTTCAACAGGGAGGTGGCGGCTACCGCGGCTACCGCCGCGCCGGCGCAGGCGCCGATCCAGGCACCGGCCCAGGCACGGGCTTGGGCGCCTGAGCCGGTGTACGAAGCGTCTGGTCCGCCGCCCGAGGTGCCTGCGCCTCGCGGGGAGCCTGAGTCCGAGGAATCGCCTGACCTCGTAGCCGGCGAACAGATGGGTGGGCGGGAAACAAACCGAGCCGAAGGCTCGGTGCTGTACGGCCCGCCCGCGACCCGCCAGACCACCGCAACCCAGGCCGTACGCGACGCGGAAGGCCCCCTCGTCGTGGTCACCTCCAATGCGGCCCTCTGGCAGGACACCAAGGACGCGAGAGCCAAACTGGGCCCGGTCCTCCTCTACGACCCCACCCACCTCTGCGACACCCCGGCCCGCCTCCACTGGTCTCCCACAGCGGGCTGCGAGAACAAGGAAACAGCGGCACAGAGAGCCACCGCCCTCCTGACCCCGGTCAGACCGACCTCCCGGCTGGACCAAGCGGTCAGCGACACCGCCGTAACACTCCTCCGCAGCTACCTCCACGCCGCCGCCATCGACAGCCGCAGCATCCGCCACGTCCACCGCTGGGCCCAGGGCACCCAGATCCAGGACGCGGTCCGCACCCTCCGTACGAACCCCAAGGCGGCCCCCGGCGCCGCGGGCGAACTCGAGGCCGCCCTCACCTCGCACACCGAACGCCGGGACATGGCCCACGAGTTGACGAGCCGCACGCTGTCCGCGCTCTCCACGGTCAACATCCGGGAAGCGTGCACTCCGAACCGAAATGATGCGCTCGCCTTGGATTCCTTCGTCGACGAAGGGGGCACGCTTTATGTGCTCGGCGAATCCATCGAGGACCCCAGGACGACCCCCGGCGCCATGCCGCTCCTGACGGCCCTCGTCTCCAGCGTGGTCGAGCGCGGCCGGCGCATGGCCGAACGGTCATCCTCCGGTCGGCTCGACCCACCACTGACCCTCGTCCTGGACGACATCGCGGCGGTGGCCCCGCTCCCCCAGCTCCCGGACCTCCTGTCCAGGGGAGCGGACCGCGGCCTGCCGACCCTGGCCCTGCTCCGCTCCCGCGAGCAGGCCCGCACCCGCTGGCCGCACGACGAGCTGCCGGTGTGAGCGTCAGTCCCGTTCGAGTACGAACTCCAGCTCCTGCTGCCCGGCGTCCTTGACGAACGGCACGGTGACCCCGCTCGGTACGAACCCGACCCTGCGGTAGAAACGCTGCGCACGCCCGTTGTCCTCGTGCACCATGAGCCGCACCCGCTCGACACCGATCCCCCAGGCCCACTGCACGGCTTCGTCGAACAGCACCTCGGTCAGACCGCACCCGCGGTGCTCGGGCCGCACGTACACGCCGACGACGTGCCCCTGCCGCCGCTTGACCGGCAGTCCCGCCCAGTCCGTGGTGCCGGGCTCCTCGACGAGCACGGTAAGGGTGCCGACCCACTGTGCGTCGGGTGCCTCCACGACGAACTGCCGCGCGCCGGCGGACCCTTCGCAGGCCCCGGCCGCCCGCTCCTGCCAGAAGGAGTCCGGCTTGGCGGCGGCCTCGTCGTACGTCTCGAGGAAGGCGAGGTGTGCGATGGCATCCCGCAGCGCGAGAAGCCGCAGCGCCTTCACTGCGGTCCATTCCTCTGCTCGTATGGCACGGACGACGTAGGTCTCGGTAGGGCTGCTCATGGGGGCAACCGTATGCCACAACAGAAAACCCCCGCACCGGAGGGTGCGGGGGTTTTCTCAATGATTGTTCGGCGGTGTCCTACTCTCCCACAGGGTCCCCCCTGCAGTACCATCGG
>NZ_JBITDA010000062.1:0-12030 GCF_044453765.1 Streptomyces sp. NPDC051636
CAGATGTCGCAATCCACACCGAGCCAGAAGGCCCTCACCTATTTCAAGATCACACGTCAGTGATCGCTGTCACCAACCTCCGTGGACAGAACACCAGTCCGACCTGACACGCCTGCTGGAGTCACTAAGCTCATCGGACGGAATCGAGCTCGTCCGCAGCGTGGTCGAACGCCGCGGACCGCTGTCGGCCCAGGGCCGGACCACCCGAAACCGCACGGACGCTACGCACGGAGTACCGGACCCCTTCACTGCCTGGCCTCGCCCAGTCGGCGTGCCCGCGAGGCCGGTCGGCCAGGCCGTCCCCGTAGTGGACGGTATCCGCGGTGCGCGCGTTCGTGGGGTTGGCCGCCCGGTCGCATCGAGCGGCCGATAGCCCCTGAGAATCGTTACGGTAATCGTCCCGATCCGGGAGCGGCACCAGCCGGGTCTCCCTAGAGTTGTGGCCATGGTGGGGCGCAGGGGTGCCGATGGGGTGCGGTGGCGCACGGTGGTGCTCGTACTCGGCCTGACCGCGTTGGCCGGGCTGCTGGTCTGGGTAGGAGTCGCTGGAATCCGCAGGGATTTGGCGGCTGCCGGGGTGGTGGCCGGGATTGTCGCGGCGTTGCTGGCAGCCCCAATGCTGGCGGTGGGACTGTGGACCTGGTGGCGGCGGACAACCGGCCCCCAGCTGGCTGCCACGGGCGAGGAGATCAACCGGGCCAAGGAGATGCTGGCCGGTTTGGTGGCTGAGCAGTGGCGGGACGAGGCGGTGCTGCGGTCACTGGACGATCCGATCCCAATCCCCGTGCACTGGCGGGTTGCCCGTCGGCCCGACTTGATGGACCATCCCGCCAATCTCACCCCGGGCGTACTGATATCGGTGTCCAGCAACGAGATCAGCGGCCTGGTGGGAGAGTTCCGCCGGATGGAGCGCCGACGGCTGGTGGTCCTCGGCGGACCGGGAGCGGGCAAGACCACGCTTGCGGTTCAGATGGTGCGTGAGTTACTGGCTTCCCGGGAACGTCACGGGGACGAGCCGGTGCCGGTGCTGTTCTCGGCGGCCGGGTGGGACACCGGGCGTCATCCGAGGCTGCGGGAGTGGATCAGCGACCGACTGGCCACCGGCTATCCCGCCCTGCGCGCTCCCGGTCTCGGCTCCGACATGGCCGCGGTGCTGGCCAGGCGAGGGCACATCCTGCCGATCCTGGACGGCCTGGACGAACTGCCCCCGCCTGCCCAGGCTGAGGTGATCGCCGCACTCAACCGTTCCCTGGCCGAGACCGACCAGCTCATCCTCACCAGCCGTACCGCCGAGTTCTGCCACGCCCTCCAGCAAGCCGGAGATGTGCTCACTTCCGCCCTGGTGTTGGAACCCGACCCCCTCAGGCCGACCGTGGCGGCGGACTATCTCGAACGCTGCTTGCCGCCCCGTCCGGCCCCGGCCTGGGAACGCATTCTTCAGGATCTTCGCGCGCCCGTCCCCGCCCATTCCGTCGCGGCACTGGCTGACCTGGCTGCCACCCCGCTGGGGCTGTGGCTGCTGCGTACCGTCTACGTCACCCCTGGTGCTGACCCTGCCCCGCTGTTGGACCCCGACCACTTCCGCGACTCCCCAGCCCTGCGCGCCCACCTGCTCGACCACCTCGTCGGCAGCCTGATCACCACACGCCCGCCCGGCGAACACCCCACTGAGGTCTTCCGCCCGAGCACTCGCCACGACCCCGACCAGGTACGCCGCTGGCTGGGCTTCCTGGCCCACTACCTCGACACCAGGGGCACCCGTGACTTCGCCTGGTGGCAACTGGCCCGCAACACCGACGCTCTCACCCCTACCACTCGTGTCGCCTTCGGCGCTTTGACCGCGCTTGCTTTCGCCGTCCTGATCGTGCTCCTCACCGGACTGATCGGGGTGGGCGCGTCCATGGAAGGACTGATATTCGAGGACGGTCTGTCGGCCGTCGTCTTCGCGGGGGTACCGATCGGAATCTCCGTCGGGCTCCTGGTCGGCCCCGCAGCCGCGGTCGCGGCCGGCGCCTGGGCGCGGGAGGAACCGGGCTTCCTCAACCTCCGCCTCCATAGCCCTCTGGCCATGCTGCTGCGGAGGTTCACAGTCGAGATCGCCTGGGGTTTCGCTCTCGCCTCCGCGCTCGGGTTCACGATCGCGTTCGTGACCGAACTGGCGGACTACCTCTTGGACGGAAGCACGTCGACCGGCGAAAGATTTGACGACAACCTTGTTCTCGGAGGCACGGTCGGACTCTGGGCCGGTCCTGTGGTCGGAATCGCGAGAGGGGTGGTCTCCTGGGCGGAAACCCCGACTCCTGAAGAACGGGCAAGTACTCCACCGGTCAACTGGCGGGCCGATCGCGCCCTGAACCTCCTGCGTGCCGGTACGTCCGGGATTGCTGTCGGGGTCCCGACCGGGGTGCTGTTCGGAACCGAGTACAGCGGGATCCCGTATGAGGGCGCGTTCGAAGAAAGACTCTGGGTTGGCCTCATGTTCGCCCTCGTGCTGGGATCCGTATCCGGCTTCGTCAACGGGCTGGTGCTCGGAAAGCACCGGGCGTGGTTCGCCTACCTTGCGGCCACTCGCCGCCTGGCCGAAAGGGGCCAGCTGCCCCGTCGGCTGATGGCGTTCCTGGACGACGCCCATCGCCTGGGCCTGCTGCGGGCCGTTGGACCGATCTACCAGTTCCGGCACGCCGAGTTCCAGGACCACCTGGCTGCCGGGTACGCGGGGCAGGCGTCCCCAGCAGCCGCAGGCGACAACGCCGGTGTCCCGCCAGCGCCTGTCCCGTGATCGAGTCCCGACCGTGCGGATTGATCAACTAGCCACCGCCACGCCTGCTGGCTCAGATCCGCGCCGACCGGTGCGTCGTCCGGTAGACGAAGCGGTGCTGCGGTGTGTGCCACTTCTGATGCAGCCACGCATAGGGATTTACGGGGCGATGGTGGCGGTTCTCCGTCTCCGAACGCATTTACAACATCCCGGTCACCACCGAGACCGTCACGCTCACGCTCTCCACCAAGAGCAAGGCCAAGGGCAAGAAGCCGGTGGCCCAGGCAAAGATCCAGAACCTCAACGCTGCCATCGCCATCACCTCCAGCGGGGTCAAGGGAGTGTCCAAGGGCGTCATCACCAACGGCTACGCCGTGTGGACCGCGACCCCGCAGGTGAAGGCGTTCGGCAAGAAGAAGATCGTGAAGGACCACGTCGCCCAGGCCGCTATCTAGTCGGGGCAGGAAGAGCCCGACGAGCCCCGATCCAGGTCATGAACCTCCATCAGGCCAAAGGCCGGGAAGCCGACACCACAATCCTGCTCCTCGGAAACAATGAGTTCCACAGCTCGGAAGCAGAGCCGTACCCAACCGGCTCCAAGCTGCTGTACGTCGTGATGACCCGCGCCAGGAAGAAAGCACACCTCGTTGTTCCCGATCTGGTGCACGGTCTCTGGGAACCCCTCGTCACAGCCCTGCGGCAGGAACACCTGGGCCTTCAGGACCGATAGCTGACTGGTAGAACGCAGCCCATCCGGTGGATCGGCATCCTTAGCGCCATGGGCGATTCAGTCGTCCAGCTCTGTGCGGGCGGGCGGAGCCGGGATACTTCCAGGGTGTCGACGATGGATCTCGAAGCCGTCCGGGCTGCGCTGCGCGCGCAGAAGCCTGCCCTGCTGTTGGAGCAGCCCGAGGGGCAGTGGCTGGACGCAAAGACCGTGCCGTACGAGCTGCGCGATCCGCGCGCCGTGGAGGAACTCGCCAAGGATATCTGTGGGTTCGCCAACGGTGGCGGTGGTGTCCTCGTCCTGGGCATCGCCACGCGTCTGGTGGGCGACGAGGAGATCCTCGACCAGATCATCCCGGTTGACCGGGCCTCGGTCGACCGCGACCAGATCCGCAAGCTGATCCGCGCGCGCATCACCCCGTCCCCGCGCGGGGTGAGCGTGGAGTGGTCCGATGACCAGCAGGGCGCCCGCGTGCTGTTCATCGACGTCCACGCCCAGGAGGAGAACTGCCTGTTCGTCGTGGCGGCGCCGGTCGGGAAGCCGGGCACGCCGCGCACGGACACGGTCGCGGTGCCCGTACGCGAGGCGGACGGGACGCACTGGCTTCCCCGCACCGAGATCCAGCGCCTGCTCTCCGCCGGTGTTGCCGCCTCCGGTATGCCCACCGCCGAGGCGCTGTCCCAGCTCCTGCACGACGCCGTCGCCCGATCCCAGGGCTCGGGGCCGGCCGTGCTGCGGATCGGGCAGGGCCTGCCCGACTGGGAACGGGAGATGCGCGAGGCGTACGAAGAACTGGCCGGTGCGAGCCTGGGGCAGTCGGCCGGTGAGGCCTACCGTCACGGGCCGGCCGCTCTGCAGGATCTCGACCATGCCGTGGATGGGAAGCCGGGGTGGGTGCTGTGTGTGGCTCCCCCGCGTCCGCCGGTCGTGGTCGCCGCGCCCGTGTGGCAAGCCATCGTTGCCGCTGGCCGGGCCGACATCGGCGGGGATCCGCTCGCGGCGATCGGGTACCCCGTACCGCCGGGGGCGAGCGCGGGCCGGGGATCCGTGGGTGGTGAAGGCCGACGCCTTGCGCGTGCAGCTGGAGGGCGGCAAGTGGGGCGCCGGCCGCCTGGTGCGTGCCGGGACCGGTGGATGGCGGTGGCAGCCCGCCGCTCGCTTCAGCCTCGACCAGACCCGGTCCGCCCTCAGGTGGACGAGCCAGGCACCACCGCCGCAGCTGCGGTTGCGCGCCCTGGTGACCCTTCCCTGGACCGACGCCTCCGCGCTGGAGATCACCAAGGCCCGGCGCCAGCACCTTGAGCAGCAGCTTCCGTACAGTCCACTTTCTGGTTCGGTGACGATGTTGTCTCAGCGCCGGGGTGGCAGCCTTCCCGCTGCCCGGTGGAATGCGGGCCCGCACGACAACTCTCTGCACGCCGCGAGCTACACGAGCGTCATCCACGCCCCCGGCGGCCGGCCGGCCATGGCGGCCGCCGCAATGATCACGACACCTGGGGTGATGGACTCCGCCGTCGTGTCGTGCGCGGACGTCCTGATCGAGGACACGGCGGCCTGGACTGAGGCACTGGGCGGCCACCGGGGTACACCGCTGGCCTTCGAGGAGGTCCAGGACATCCTGCTCCATGTCTGGGAGACGGCCGCCGAACTCCTGCCCGAAGTGCTCGGCGACCCGGCCTGCAGGCGATGGGCGGCCCCGCCCACCACCGAGCTGGGCTTGAGCTTCGAACGCAGCGACCACACCGGCGTGACGCCCACACTCGCATCCGTCATCGACTTCAGCCCGCTCGGCCCCACAAGCCGCAGCCCCCGAACGGAGATGGCCGTCACGATCACCGCTGAGCCCGCCATGAAGAGCACCGAGCGCCAGGACCTGCTGCGCCGGGCTCTGGTCCACATGGCGCAGGCCTTCGGCCACGTCCAGGCCGAGGTGGGGCTGTTGTAGGAAGCCCCGTCCTGACGGCAGCCCGCAGAGCTGAGTTGTGTGGGATGGGATGGAGAATGTCGTCGTGCCACTGACCGGAGAGAAGTACACCCAGCTGAACCAGGCTCAGTCCACAGCGGACGGCGAGGATGACGGGCGGTGGGTCGCCTGCGACGAGTCCGGCTGGGACGGCGAGCAGCTCGTCGGCCGCGAGCGCCGTTTCATGGTCTTCGCTTCCGTCGCCGTCGACGACGCGGAGGCAGCCCCGCTTGTGCAGGATCTGCGGGAGCGGGCCCGGATCCGGCAGGCCGGAGAGCTGAAGTTCCGCCTGTTCAAGGACCGCCCGGAGCGCCGGTCACTGCTGCAGCAGCTCTGGGGCCCTGGCGGCGTGCTTCTAGAAAGGTGCTCGGTGTATGTGGTCGACAAGGAGTATGCCGCGGCGGCGAAGGTGATCGACCTGCTATTGGAGGACAAGGAGTACGACGAGGGCAGGAACCTGTATGCCGGCGGGCAGGCCCGTACTTTGGCGCGCGCACTTGCGCTTGAGGGACGCCGGGCTCTGCGCGGCGCTCTGTTCGAGGAGTTGATGTCCGCGTTCGTGACGCTGGCCTCTCAGCGTGCCGTGGGTCGGCAGGAGGAGGCGCTGGGGGCCTTCTTCACTGTGGTTGATCGTGCTTGGGGGGCCTCGACACGGAAGGCCGTCACCGAACTGCTGGCACGGGTGCGTGGCACACGGCCCTACGCTGCAGGCCTGCATGATGAGGAAGTGGAGTTTCTTCCAGCTGGAGATGCTTATACCCGCGGTGGCCCAGACGGCTCGCCGGTGGGGTAGCCGCGTCGGCCGTGTCAGCCTGCTCACCGACGAGCAGCGCATGCTCACCGACGACGCCCTGTGCACCGTCCGGCTCTACTCCAACAGCCCCGTCGGCATGACCCTGCTGACCCGTGAACGGGGCGCTGACGTCGCCGCCGTCGTCCGCGGCTCCTCCGGCGATCACCCCTCCATCCAGCTCGCCGACCTACTGGCCGGCGCGGCCGCGGCCGTAACCGAACGCCACGCGGGGAACTCCTCCCCCGCCGCCGACAGCCTGTGGCCCGTCATCGTGCCATTCGTCGATGGACGCTCCCTGCTCCCCTACGACGACCCCGCCACCCGGCTGCGCTCGGTGGAGGAGCGTGCTGTGCGCCGCTGAACTGCCTACTCTCCCGTTGGCCCAGGTGCCCGCCAATCGCCGTGTGGTCGTCGCTGACGAAGTCATGGGCGCTCATCACCGCAGGTCTGCACTTCGGGCGATGACAGGCGCTCAGCAGTAGGGGCTCCAGCGGCCCAAGCGGGCCAGCAGCTTCCACACCACGTCATCGTTCACCCCGAGGGCTGCGGCGGCCTGCCCGGCGGTCGTGTCTCTGCGGGCATCTTGGGCTGGCCAGTACCCGGCCTGAGAGGCGGTCACCTCCAGTCGGCGGGCGGCCCGCAGGGCGGCCAGCGGTGAGGTCTTCGCCAGCTTCTCGATCTCCTCCTCCAGCTGGGCCAGCAAAGCGGTGACCGTCTCCGGCAGAGCAACAGCCGACTTCTCCACCTTGACGGTGTGGGCATCCCAGTCCCGCATGCAAGCGTCCGCCTCGCCCGCCCCGCCTCCGCCAGCTTCTGTTCGCCGATCAGTCACGAGGTGAACGAGCCGCTGCAGAAGGCGTCGTCGCGTGCGAGGGTCCGGTAGGTCACTCCTTCCCAGCCGTTGAGCCGGTGAGCGAGACGGGTGTCGGCTTCGGCTGACAGATAGGCGCGGACTATGTCCTTGCCGCCCGCGTCGAGTATGTCGGTGAGCTGCCGGCGGATGCCGCTCACGGTGCGGTTGGCTTGCACGGCGAAGAGCCTGGCCAGCTTGAAGAGTGCGAAGTGGTGGCGGGTGCGGTCGATGAGGACCTGGTCCCAGGCTGGCGGAGGACTGACGAAGAAGTCGAGCCGGACCAGGCTGTGGTCCGCGATCCTTGCCTCCAGCCAGGGGTCGTGGTCTATACGGTCAAGGTAAGGGTGCAGCAGAGTGGCTTCCGCGCCCGAGGGCATGCCCTCACCCTTGGCGTGATTGCAGTCGGCACAGGCCGGCACCAGGTTCAGGGGGTCCACGCACAGTGCGGGGAACATTCTCTTGGGGAGAAAGTGGTCGAGTGTCCGGACCACGCCATGGCCGCACAGAGGGCATCTCTCGTCCGCGGGGGCGGCCATGATCTGGTCGTAGATGGCTCGTCCGTCCGTGGTGTTGACCATGCCGTTCTCGTAGGCCCACCGCACCACGTCCCCGGCCTCGATGCCCGGCACGGTGAACTGCGAGCGGTCCAGGTCGTGGAGAGTGCCTTCCCGTGCTGACTGCCGGAAGCGCTCGCCCGCTGCCTCGACGCTGTCTGCGGCCGCCTGCAACAGGCTGCGTCGCTGCGGGTGCCTGGTGCCGCGCACGCATGCGTCGTAGCTGTCCCGGGCCGAGAGCGCCGGCGGGGAGAGAGGCCACATCAGCGGTGCCCGTCTGCGGCCCGGTACGCCAGGAGGATCCGGACCAGCCCCTTCGCTTCTCCGCCGAGCTGTCCACGGAAGCGGTCCAGTACCTGCTCGTAGGTTTCCAGCTCGTCGACGGCCTTGCTGATCTCGGCGTGGAAGCCGGACTGCCTGACTTCAAGCCCGAAGATTTCGTGGGTGAGGACCCCGACGTTCTCACCGTAGGTCTCAAGAGCCGGCCGCTGGGGCGGGTGGCGGTCCCAGCGGCTGACCTTCCACACGCACGAACGGGGCACCTCCTGCAAGACCACCGGGGAGTGGGTGCCGATCAACGCGACGCCGTTGCGGTCGGTCAGCAGCTCCGATAGGCCCTCACCAATGAGGCGAGCAGCGGGGGATGCAGATGGGCTTCGGGCTCGTCCATGAGGACGAGGGACTGTTCGGCCACGGTCTCCACCAGCCGTGTGATCGTCAGCAGGACGATGGCGTGTCCCGCGCTGAGGCGGGAGAAGATTTCACGCGCCCGTTTCCCGTCCTGCTCGAGGAAGTTCCTGCGGTCCTGCAGGGACCGGGCGAAATGGTGGATGGGGGACTCGTAGAAGTGCGGATCGCTGCTCAGCACGTCCAGGGCCGCTGTCCAGCGGCCGATCCGCCCGGCGGCAGCGACCTCCTCGACGCTCTTGCTGAACTCCTTGCTCAGGTCGTCGTAGGACTTACGTTCCCTGGTGGGACGTCCGAGGGCGTCGATTTTGGCCAAGCCTACGTATGTGTAGCTGACGGTTGGTTCGACGGGGGCCGCCGGGGGTGGCTGGTCGCCGGGAAGGTCCTTGTCAGGGTCCCAGCCCTTCAGCTCCGGGTGGCGCTCGTCGTCACCAACCTGTGCCTCGGTGCGCTCCTGGGCGGGGTCGAAGGCACTGAACGTGACGGACACGACGTTGGTGAACGCTCCACTGCTGTCGCGGGACCAGATGATCTCGCCGACCTCGCCGGCCTGCGCGTCCGGGTTCACCACCGCTTCGGCGATCTTGCCCAGCAGCGTCGTCTTGCCCACGCCGTTGCGGCCGATCAGCACATGAATGTTGTTCGGCGGCTGGGAATGCGGTGTGACCGAGAAGGACAGCCGTCGCTCGGGTGCCGTGGTGTCCACGGGTGCCAGATACTAGAAGTGGTAGTCCGTCAGCCGGGAGCCGCCCTCGGCGATGCGCCGGAACTGGACCTCGACCGTCTGCCTTTCGACGCTGCGCAGCAGCGACGTCTGCGTCACGTCCCACATGAGGGCGTCTTCGAAAACAGCGGGGCTGTACGCGATGTCGCACAGGCCCTTGAGGATCTCCCTGCGCACGAAGTCACTGAGCCTGACGATGTTCTCGTAGTAGGCGGTGTCCTGCCCCGCAGAGAACCAGTACAGCCGCCGGTCCAGCCCGGCCAGCTGACCAAACTCGCCCTTCCGAAGAGGCCTCTGCTTGCGCACAAGGTCGGCGTAGCCGATCTTGACCAGTCCCAGCTCCGCGATTGCGCCGCTGCCGTCGCTGAACCACAGCCGATACAGCGTCAGGTAGTCGTCGTCATCTCTGGGGACCGGCTCCAGGAGGCAAGCGTCCGTATGGCGACCACTGCGTGGCCGCTCTCCTGCCTCCAGCACGATGAAGCGCACGCACCCCTCCCCGGAACAGATACTGAAGCACCCGCCGCCGCCCGGAACAAGCCGTTCACGTCAATCAGACAGCGCTTGTACTCGGCGGCCCTGTTGGCCCACGGGTGGTTGTGGTCGGGGCCCAGCGAGGTGCGCCAGGTCCACGGCGCGGCCGGGTGGGTCGCGCAGGCATCCGCCGACGGTCTACCGACAAGGCAGGTCTCACCGTCCCCGACGCCCCGCCGCTGCCCTTCGATGCCTTCAACCGCAGTTCACTCACCCATGATCCACGCGACATGCTCGGCGTAGCCTTCGTCCTCTGCGGTGTCGGGAGTGCGGGTGTAGGTGCATACCAGGCACTGCCCGTAGGCGACGCGACCCCAGATCGGGGCGAGGCCATCCACGCAAAACGTCTCGTACTCGCAGACCGGACAGGTGTCGAGGGGGCGGCCGTCCGGATTGTGCTTTGGGTGGCAGGCGTTAGGGTTCTCTACTGCCTCCGCACGCCGCGCGGCCTCCTCCTCGCCGATGCGTTCGAGATACTCGGCAGCCCGTTTTTGAGAAACTGCGTCCTCCTTCCAGGCTTGCTCCCGGATCCGGTCATGCTGCTGCTCTCCCATCTTCCTCAGGCTCTCGTGGCCGTCCAGAGCCAGCAGGGCTTCGATGTGGCGCCGCTGCAGGCCGCCGGCTCCACGGGCGTGCCGGGCCGGTTGGCTGACGTTGATGCCGTCCAGGAGTGTGCTCACATCGATGGGGGTGTGGCGGCCTTGGGGGCGTTCCTGGGTGAGGGATTCCGGGCTGCTCAGGGGTGTCGTACGCGGCCTGTGCTTGTCGGGGATGAGGACGATCGCGTCCTGCTCAGGCAGGCGTTCCCGACGCGCGTGCTCCATGATCACTCTGAGAAGTTCTCGTGCTGAGCGGATGTGGCCGTTGCTGTGCGCTTCCTGTCCCGGCCACTCGTGGGCCACGATCGCGGCCAGCCCGTTGGACAGCGCCTGCTCGAACACACCCTCCGGGCCGCCCGTGGACGAAACAAACGGATCCTCATCCATCGGAGCGGACGTTGCGAAAGGGTCTTTCCCAACTTCGGAGTTGTCGCTGTCCCGGGCGTCGTGCAACTCCGCGGCCAGCGCCACCGCACACCGGGCGAATATCTCAGCTCGCTGATTGCTCATGCGCAGCATGGTGCCGTGCGGCCGATGCTGCTGAACAGGCCTTATCTTCCGTGCTCCGGCAGCGCGCCGCCGGTTCGCCGTGCCGCAAGCTGTCCGACCTGGCCGACAATGCCTGCCTGCGCGTCCCGGTCCGGCTTTGCAGCCCAACCACGGAGAAACCGCGACGAGAAGAACGATCGTGGACACGTGGACAGTCTCACGCATCCCACCGACAGCGAGACTCCAACGCGACGGGCCAGCACGGTCACCGACGCTTTCGACGCGACGTGCACGAGTCGCAACGTAGCTCGCGCGGTGACTGGCGACGCGTCCCGAGGCACCCGCAACCGGATGAAGAGCACAGGGGTGCCCCGCAGCATCACAGTGTCCCCCACCCCGGCCGTCGGCTGTGCTGCAGGTTCTGCTCGTTGCCGTCCGGCAGCCGCTCCGCCATCGGCTGGATCGACTTCCGCCGCCCGTCCAGCATCAGCCCCCGCAGATAGCAGTCACCCTTCGCCCGCTGATCCTTACGCGGTACCGACGCGAACACATCAGCCACGAATAACGCCAACTTCGCCCGAGCATGGTTCACTTCATGTGCGTCACGGCGTGGCAGCGGCGGCGCTGCTCGCCCAGCTGGAAGGGAAGAGCGGTGTCGAGGCCTTCGGTGGCTTCTACGCTGTCACCGCAAGGCTCACCGACACGGCCTGCGCCCAGGACGGTGAGGACAATGCAGCCGGTGTCGCAGCTCGCGGCATCTGTCCTGCGGACTCCGTTAGGTCTGTCTCCTGGTCCTGTTGGGGGCATGTTGGGTGCGGAAGCCGGCCGTGTGAACGCCTTGCGGCAGTCTCCGCGCCGTGGTCGTCCTCGGTACCTACCCCCCTCGGGCCGCTCATCAGTGTGTGGTGGGCCGACTTACCAGGTCGGACGGGTCCGTGTTCGCTCCGCACAGCACCACGCAGACCTTCTCGCCGTTGCCGGGCCGGTAGCTTCGGCTCGGTGCGGCGGGGCGGGTCGGCAGGTCCCGGTCGGGGACGTGCTGGTCCGGTGAGGTGAGCGCGGCCATGGCCGTGGCGGCACCGTGCTCGACCGCCACCTTGCGGTGGTCCCACAATGCCTGTCGAGCGCGGATGATCTCGGCGTCTGGCACGAGTACGGAGTGGACTCGGTCCTGCCGGGCGGCGTGCAGGGCCATCTGGGAGGTGCGCCGTGCGCCGAGGGAGTCGGCGGCGATCGAGTCCAGGGTGACATCGATACCGGTAGTTCGTTAGATCCGGTGGTGGTGTGGCTTGACGGCAGGTCGGGTTGGTCGTAGGCCGGTGGTAGGAGTCAACTGCTCTGCTGGGGGC
>NZ_JBITDA010000063.1:0-10106 GCF_044453765.1 Streptomyces sp. NPDC051636
CTCGCCGCGTCGCTTAGCAACCCGATACCCAAGAGGCGTGAGCATCTCCTTGTGGCCACTGAAGCGATGCAAATCAGGTGAAAACGACCTCTTAGACACCGCAGACCATCACCAACACCACACCACCGTTATCACGAACCCAGAACAACCGCAGGCCAGACGCCCGTCATCACCTCCCCCAACACCCCGGAAACGCCCGCTTCTTCATGAGAAGACACCCAACATCCCAGCTCAGACCACCCCCACCACACGAACTACAACCCCGAAATCACACCTTGCCTTGACCGGACGCCGGTCCTGATCCTATCTCCCCGGAAATATCAGAGAGTCAGGGCGTAACAAACGTGCTGCGCATCCAAAATCCATTCCTTTACGGAACTCCACCCGAAGCGCAATTCTTCGACTTCTTCGACCGATACCCCGATGTCACTCCGAGCGGGCGGAAGTTTATCGGAATGCGGGGTCATCACATAGAAAACCCCTCCCGGCGAAAGGTGGGATTTCACGCTTCGCAGGAATTTTCCCTTCCCCTGAATAAATGCATAGCTGAGCCGACATGAGATCAAATCATGTCGCGGGAATGCCGCCCACGAATCGGCTTCAGCGTTCCAGCAGCGGAAGGAGAGACTAGCGGTCGACCCGTAGCGGGCGACGGCCGTAGAAATAGCCGCCTCCGAGTAGTCCGCGCCCGTCACTAAATAGCCCTGATCGCGCAGGAAGGACGCGAATCCGCCCGTGCCGCAACCGATATCCAGCGCCGAACGCCCTTCACCCGGACCGACGTTCAAGTCAAAGGCCCCCCCTTCTTCGCGGGTCACGGGCCTAAAGTCGCGGCCGGCGGCATAGTGCGCGTTCCATTCGTCCACAGCGACGACCGTGCGCATGATCACGCCCCCAACTCTGCGACGGCGGTGGCCACCACGTCCCGCGCGGCCCGCCGCACGGCGGCCGGGTACCCGAGCCGGTCCGCCGCCTGATCGAAGGAGAGTGCCGGCGACGTTGCCATGAGCGCGCGGATCCGCTCACCCCGGAGTTCGGCCAACACCCGCTGCGCCGTGGCCGGCGCGACCCCCAGCGCTCCGCGGACGTCGGCAATGGTACCGCTGGCGCCGCGTCAAGGAGAGCGGCGACCCGGGCGCGAAGTTCCCCGCGAGGAACGGCGTTCGCCCGCCCCTTCGGCCGGCCGGTCGCACTCCCCTTACCAGGCCGGCCGTCACGGAAGGCGAGCACGGCATGGCGCGGACAGTGCTCCACCCCGTGGACGTCGACCACGTGACCCGACAGGCGCGGATCCGTCTTGTATCCTCGGCTGTTCTGTCTCCGGTAAGGGCGCCCGCTCAGGCGTCGCCGGTGAGGAATCTGGCAGTCCTCGGTGCGGCCGGCGGTTTCGGAATACTGGCGCTGCGCCCCGGCCGAGGTGATGCCTTTCTTGATGAAGCCGGTGTCGTCGATGACGAGCACCCCGCCATCCTCGCCAAGGCGTTTGGCGACGTACAACTGCACGTCGTCGGCGTCCCAGGTCGCCCGTTCAAGAGCCGCTGGAGACCGTCGGGCGAGCGGTGCCCGGCGAACTCGGCCAGCTGCCAGCCGTTCTTGCGGTAAGGAAAGGGGGGTGATCCCCACTGGACGCCGACACCTCGTGCGCACGAGAGAGTTGCTGCTTAGGCGTCATCTCACGTGGTGAGTCTGACGAGTTTCTTGTAGCAGATCACGGTGGCTGCGAGGCTGAGGAAGGCCGCGAAGTGTCGGCTCTTGCGTTCGTAGCGCACGGTCAGGCGCCGGTAGTTGAACAGCCAGGAGATGCTGCGTTCAACCTTCCACCGGTAGCGACCCAGGCGTTCGCTGGACTCGATGCCGCGTCGCGCGATCTTGGGTGTGATGTTCCGGTCCCGTAGCCAGCGGCGGAGCTCAGGTTGTCATAGCCTTTGTCCGCACGGAGCTTGGCGGGTCTGCGGCGTCGGGGCCCGCGACGGGAGCGGACAGCGGGGATGGCCTTGACCAGCGGCTTGAGAGCGAGACTGTCATGGGTGTTGGCGGCGGACCGCGGTGACCAGCGGCAACCCTTCGGTGTCGGTCAGGACATGGAGCTTGGAGCCGGGTTTGCCCCGGTCGACCGGATTCGGTCCGACGAGCTCGCCCCCCTTTTCGCCCGAACCGAGGCGGAGTCGACCAGTGCAGCGGACCAGCCGACGGCCCCGGCGGCGCCCAGCCGGTTGAGGACTGCGGCGTGCAGGCGCGGCCACAGGCCGGCCCTCGTCCAGGCGGTGAACCGGCGGTGGGCGGTGGCCGGACTCACGCCGAAGCAGGGTGGCAGCCGCCGCCAGGCGCACGAGGTGGTCAGTGCGTACACAATCGCGGTGAACACCTTCCGATCCGCCACCGGCGCCGTCCCACCACCCTGCCGTCGGGCCGGAACGGCGGTATGAGCGGCTCCACAGCCCATCCGGGACGAGGTCCCGCTCAAGCTCCACAGCCATAGCAGACGATCATGCCCGAAAAGGTGCCTGAGCTGGGTCGGCGGCTGCAGTCGCGCCCGCATCACGGCCCCGTCATGACGGCGCGATGATGGCTGCATGTTCTATGAGGACCTCAGCCCCTACACCTACTGGGACGAAGGCGATGAGTTCAGCGACCTCACCGACGGTATGCGTTTCGTCAGCTTCCAGCCGACCTACGTACGCCTCAATATCGGCTGGCTGGCAGCCGGCCACCGCTGGATGAACGGTCCGGCTTCCGAGGATTTCACCGACAGGCTCCTGGCCATCCTCGACGCCCAGCAGGTCAACGCCATGCTGGGCCTGCACGAGTGCGACCTCTGCCCCGCATCACTGCCAGACTCACACCCCTGGTACACACCACGGCCGGGACACCTGCGCGCGAGCGCCGGAACCGGTGAGATCCGCGTTCCCGGCACCCTCGGCACCGCCTTCGCAGCCCCGCATCTCATCGGCCACTACGTCGCCGACCACGGCTACCTGCCGCCCCAGCCATTCATCGACGCGGTCCTCGCCTTCGACCCGTACGGCCCCTGGGCGGCGAGCTTTCCGGGGATCAGATTCCCCTGGATCCCCGACGACGCGGTACTCCGCTATCTCGGCGACGAGTGACTCCCCCATCTCGACATCCAGCCGAAGCGGAGCATCACCACGTGAGACCACCTCTTACGGCAATGAGTATTCATGCCGATGTCGGGGACTGGCTTTATCGAGCAGTAGTGACGTCACCTGTCGATGAGTTTGGGAGGCACCCCTTTCCACGGATGGGTGATGTCGACGAGTTCGGGAGGCACCAGGGTTCTTGCCAGGGCAGCATCGGGATGCTCCTGGTGAAAAGTGCTGGTCATGCCGCGGATGTCGAAGGTCGAGCTGTACGCGGCGATCCGGCGTGACCACCGTGGTGGCATGTCGATGCGGGAGCTTGAGCGCAAGCACGGCGTGACGTGGCGGACGGTGCGGAAGGCGTTGGACTCGTCCTGGCCGGAGCCGCGCAAGAAGCTGCCGCCGCGGGCGACCGGACTGGACCGCTACAAGCCGGTGATCGACGAGATCCTGCGGGCGGACCTGGACGCGCCGTGCAAGCAGCGGCACACGGTCACCCGGATCTTCCACCGGCTGGTCGAGGAACACGGCGCCGACGTCTCCTACGGGATGGTCCGCTACTACGTCGCGGCCCGGAAGCCCGAGATCCTGGTCGAGTCGGGCAAGGCGCCGCTGGAGGCATTCGTCCCGCAGACCCACCAGCCCGGTCATGAGGCGGAGGTCGACTTCGGGGACGTGACGATCCGCCTCGCCGGCGAGCTGGTGACCTGCTACCTGTTCTCCTTCCGCCTGTCGTATTCGGGCAAGGCCGTCCACCGCGTGTTCGCCTCGGCCGGCCAGGAAGCCTTCTTTGAAGGCCACGTTCACGCGCTGCGGACGCTGGACGGGGTCCCAAGGAGCAAGATCCGTTATGACAACCTCAAGGCCGCCGTCGCCCGCGTGCTCGGCCTGAGCGGTCAAGGGCGGAAGCTGACGAGCAATGCTCAGGACTTGTGGATCAGCTCCTTTGCAGGACGCGCGAAGGGCGTACCTTCCCGAGTGAGTGATCGTCAAGCCACCGAGTAGGCCCGCGCTGCGAACGCAGGTCGGGAAGGCACGCCCTCGGCGGATGCTGGCCGCCGACCTGGAGGCGGAGGTGATGCCTCATTCCCCCGTGGAGGGCGTCCCTACCGGGTCGGCCGCGAAATGCCGCAGTTCCGGCGCCTTGGCGAAGAAGTGCTCGATGGCCTCGGCGAAACGGGGCGCCTGCTCGCTCTTGGGGAACATCTCCACGTGGTGCTCGAGGGAAGCCCAGCCGACCCGCAGGAGATACGCGCCGGGCGTCTCGACGTCGCGGTGCAGCTTGACCGAGGTGCAGCCCTCGGCCGACTCGAGGATGGGAGCGGCCGTGAGCAGCGCCTGCTCGAACTCCTCCTCGCACCCAGGGGTGATGTATAGGTAGGCGTTCTCGTAAATCATCGGGTGTCCTGCCTTCACGTGGGGTCTGATGAAGTCGCCGGTCCGGTTCGGCCGGACCGGCCGGGGTGTTCCTCCGGGTGGGGTCAGCGCACCTTTCTGATCCGGGTGACGGTGAGGAGGGCCAACAGGCCGACGACCATGGTGAACAGGTAGAGGGCGGTGTAGTTGTGGCCGCGACCGACGGCGAGGAGTAGGGGGGCGAGTGCGGGACCGATGGACTGGGGCAGGACGTCGGCGCTGTTGATGACACCGAGGTCCTTGCCCACGTCCTCGGAGCTGGGCAGGACCTCGGTCGCCAGGGCCATGTCGACGGCGAAGTAGCAGCCGGAGCCGACCCCGAGCAGGGTCTGTGCGAGGTAGACGGCGGGCAGGGTGTCCGCGACGGCCAGCAGGGCGAGGCCTGCCGCGAGCAGGACCGCAGCCGTGGTGACGAAGATCTTGCGGCGGCGCACACGGTCGGAGAGCCATCCGCCCAGGGCCGCCGTCACGGCGCTGAGCGTGTAGTTGAGCGTCGTGAGCAGGGCGACGGTGGTGGCGACCGTGCCGCCGGACAGGTCGATGTGGTCCGTGAGGTAGTAGGCGAGGTAGGGCACGGGAGCCACAGAGGCGAAGTACGTCAGGAACCGGGTCAGCCACACCCAGCCGAAGTCCGGATGACTGCGCGGATCGGTCCAGAAACTTCCGGCGAACTCACGTAGGGAGAAGGGACGTTGCCGCTCAGGTGCACGGGTGTCCCGCAAGGGCAGCGCGAACAGGACGATGCAGCCGACGGCGACGGCCGCCGGTAAGAGGAAACCGGCCGGCCCGGCCGAGAAGAGCGCGGCGGCGCCCATCCCGAGGGGGACGGCCAGGCGCTGGCTGAAACCCATGACCCCGGACACCATGCCTCGTTGGTGCAAGGGGACCTGCTCGGGCACGGTAGCCGCGAGTGCGGCGATGGAGGCGTTGAAACTCGCCTGCGCCAGGCACCAGCCCGCGGTGATGGCCGCCACCGACGGTACGAGAGCGACGACGGCGAGACCTGCGCCACCACCGAGGACGCCGACGACCAGCCAGGGCCGGCGACGGCCCCAGGCGGCGGTGGTGCGGTCCGACAGCCGTCCGGCCAGCGGGTTGGCGAACAGGGCGACGAGCGCGCCGAGAGCCGCGGCGACGGCCAGGCTGCTCTCCTTGTGCTCGGGATCGACATGCTCGATGCGCAGGGCGAGGGTCACCAGAGCCACGGACAGGACGGCGCTGTACAGGCCCAGGTAGGCCAGTCCGAGCCGGACCACGAAGGCACGCGACACTCGTGGCCCGGCTTCGGCGGGGGGAGTCAGGGACGTCATGGAACGGTGTTCACCGGGTTTTCGTCGCACGGCGGAAGCGGTCGAGGGAGGCGCCGACGCTGTCGAGGAGTGATTCCCACGCCTCTTCGAACGCCCTGACACCCTGCTCCTCCAGGCGCTGGACGATCTCGTCGTGATCGACGCCCAGGTCGTGCAGCGCGGACAGCACCCGGGTGGCCTCGTCGTAGTTGCTGCGTACGGTCTCCGGCTGGATGTCGCCGTGGTCGGCGACGGCACCGAGGGTCTCGGGAGGCAGGGTGTTGACCGTGCCCGGTGTGACCAGCCCGCTCACGTACAGGGTGTCCGGATAGGCGGGGTTCTTCGTGCTGGTGGACGTCCACAGCATGCGCTGGGTACGGGCACCGGCCGCCTGCAGGGCCTGCCAGCGCGGCGAACGGGTGATGTCCTCGTACGCCCGGTGGGCGAGCCGCGCGGTGGCGAGCCCGGCCCGGCCACGCAGCTCCAGCGCCTCAGGGCTGCCGATCTTCTCCAGGCGGCGGTCCACCTCGGTGTCCATCCGGGAGACGAAGAAGGACGCCACGGATTCGATGGTGGAGATGTCCCGGCCGTTGTGCAGCGCTGCTTCCAGGCCGGCCTGGTAAGCATCCGCCACGGCCCGGTAGCGTTCCACGGAGAAGATGAGGGTGACGTTGACGCTGATGCCCTCGGCGATCGCCGCGCTGATGGCGGGCAGCCCCGCGGGAGTGGCGGGGATCTTGATGAGCAGGTTGGGGCGGTCGACCATCCACCACAAGTGCCGTGCCTCCGCCAGCGTCGCCTCGGTTTGGCGGGCGAAGCGAGGGTCGACCTCGAGCGAGATGCGCCCGTCCTGCCCGTTGGTGCGCTGGTGGACGGGGAGCAGGAGGTCGGCGGCGGCGCGCACGTCGGCGGTCGCCAGTGCGCGGACGGCTTCTTCGGCGGTGGCGCCCCGCAGCCAGAGGTCACGCAGGTCCGCGTCGTAGGCGGATCCGCCGCCGGCGATCGCCTTGTGAAAGATGGACGGGTTGGTGGTGACACCGACGACTTCTTGTTCGCGTATGGCGGCAGCCAGGCTGCCGGTGGTGAGGCTCTCGCGGCTCAGGTGATCGAGCCAGACGGACACGCCGGCCTCACTGAGCTGCCGTAACGGTCCTGCCATGGGGAGTGACTCCTTGGTGTGTCAGGCCTTGATCGCGGCGCCGGCGTCCACGGGCAGGGTCGCGCCGGTGACGTAGCGGGCCTCGTCGGAAGCCAGCCACAGCACCGCGTTGCTGATGTCCGCGGACTCCACCCAGGGCACCGGCATGAGGCTCAGTTCTGTGGCGGCCCGGGCGAACTCCTCACGGGAGGGGCTTTCCACGTCGGGCAGCAGCAGACGACGTCCGGTGGGGTTCTGCACCATGTCGGTGTCCACGTTCCCCGGGTGAATGCTGTTGACCCTGATGAAGTAGGGCGCCAGTTCGTTCGCGAGGGACCTCATCAGCCCCACCAGTCCGTGCTTGGACGCCGCGTAGTGCGACATGTTCGGCCGGCCGAGGGTACCGGCGACGGAGTTCGTGAAGATGATCGAGCCGCCGCGTCCGGCGTCGATCATGTGGGGAACCGTGGCGCGGATGGTGTGCCACGCTCCGGTGAGGTTGACGTCGATCATGTCGTGCCACTGCTTCTCGCTCAGTTCCCAGGAACGCCCCAGTGAACCGATGCCGGCGTTGGCACACACCACGTCGATGTGGCCGAACTCGGCCAGGCCCGCGGCCACCATCGCCTCCACCTGGTCGAGCCGGCGGACGTCGGCACCGACGGTGAGTATCTTGCCGCCCTCCTTCTCCACCAGGCGGCGCGTCTCCTCCAGGTCCTTGGAGGTCGCCAAGGTGTAGTGCGTGCTGCCGATCTCCTCGCAGATGTCGGAGGCGATGATGTGCGCGCCTTCCTGCGCCAGCCGGATGGCGTGCGAACGGCCCTGGCCGCGCGCCGCACCGGTGATCAGAACGACCTTGCCGTCCACGCGTCCCATGTGTGTGTTTTCCTCTCCATGTCCATACCGGATCCGGAAACGGCGGTTGCGCTCCCTGCGGTGCAGCCGCCTGTCACGAGGCGCGCGCGCTGACCGTACGCGACGCGTCGGCACGCTGGCGCAGTGCGCGCACCGCGGCGCCCGGGTCGGTCCTCGCGTAGACCGCCGACCCGGCCACGAACGAGTCCGCGCCCGCTTCGGCACACCGTTCGATCGTGCTTTCGTTGATTCCTCCGTCGACCTGCAGCCACAGGGGGATGTCCCGACCGCCGAAACGGCGGAGCTGGTCGATGAGCCGGCGCGCCTGGCGGACCTTGTCAAGCGTGAAGTCCAGGAACCGCTGGCTGCCGAACCCGGGCTCGACCGTCATGATGAGCAGGGTGTCGGCTTCCGCGAGCAGTCCTTCGTACGGCTGCAGGGGAGTGGCCGGATTGAGGGCCAGCCCTGCCTGCGCTCCGGCGGCGCGTATGGACCTGAGCGTACGCACCGGGGAATGCGTGGCCTCGGCGTGGATCGTGACGCTCCCCGCACCCGCTTCGGCGTAATCAGGCGCCCACCGGTCAGGGGCCTCCACACCCAAGTGGATGTCGAGCGGTATCCGCACCTTCTTCACGAGGGATTCCACAACGGGTAAGCCCACCGTAAGGTTGGGTACGAAGTGGTTGTCCATGACGTCCACGTGCAGCAGGTCCGCGTCATTGGCCACCGCCTCCGCCTCGTCGGCGAGCCGGGTGAAATCAGCCGCCAGGATGCTGGGTGAGATGCGAATGCTCATACGTTTTTCCCGCCGATGCTGAGAGTGATGCCGCCGGGCTGCACAGAGAAATCGATGGCGCCGACGCCGTCGGCGATGACGTGGGCGTTGCTCAGGGCGCTCACACCGTGCCGGAATCGCACGGCGACCGCAGTCATGCCGGCTTCCCGTGCGGCGGTGACACCGATAGGGGAATCATCGATCCCGACTACCGAGTCGGGCTCGAACCCGAGCTTTCGGGCGCCGAGCAGAAAACCTTCCGGATGCGGTTTCGGGTGGACCACGTGATCAGCGCTCACGATCACCTCGGGCACGGGCAGTCCGGCGCTGAGCAGGCGCGCCTGTGCCACTTCGGTGTCGTTGGAAGTGACGATTCCCCAGCGCTCGACGGGCAGCGCAGCCAGCACGTCCGCGGCGCCGGGAAGGGCGACGACCTTCGCGACCCTGGCTCGCTCGGCCAGTCGCACCTTTTCCACCTGCTCCTCCGTCTCCCGTTGCGACAGATGCGGCAGCAACGTCCGGATGATATCCGCGCGCTTCTGTCCATAAAATGGAGCGAGGTCGAATACGTCACCGAGCCCCACGGACTCGGCCCATTCGTTCCAGCAGTCCTCCGCGTCCGGGTAGGAGTCGATCAGCGTGCCATCGAGGTCGAAAAGGACAGCGTTGCGCAGTAAAGCCATGTACTCGCCTTCCGGGCACGATCTTTTCGGCTGAAATAATCACACTACAGGCCCGAACTGGCGCTATCTGAACGTGGCGACCATGTATCGGCCGCACAGAAATCCGCCCAAACGCCGGTATCACCTGCGGTGATAACCTACCGTGAAATATTGTGTCCTTTTTGCCCGTTTTGGAATGGCGGTAAACAGACTTTCTTCAAGGGGTGATCACCTCTCGAACCCGCGACCACCCGGCTCAAACCACGCTTCTGTGTCACCAGGAGACGCCCTATTCGGCTTCCGCGTGGGAGGCAACTTTGCTTGAGGCGATTCGGGGCGGATTCCCGGATTCAGCTTTGTCTTTGTCGACGACCCCGGCCCGGCTCGTGCCGGAAGCGCCTGGAAGGGAAATCCGGGGAATCGAAGGGAGGTTCCTCCGCTGGACGCAGAGTAGCCCGTGGGTTCCTGGTGTTCGCTGGATTCGATGCCCTTGCGAGCGATCCGCACGCCGATGCGCTTGCCGCGTAACCATTTCCGCAGGTGAGGCACGTCGTACGCCTTGTCCGCATGGAGACGCTGGGGCTTGAAGTGACGGCCTCGGTGGGGGGCGTGTCTCGTTTGGTGCCGACCACCATCGGCTTCAGGCCCTCGCTGTCGTGGACATTGGCCGCGGAGATGCCGACGAGGAGGGGCAGTCCGTTCGCGTCCGACAGGACGTGCATCTTGGAACCCGGCTTGCCCCGGTCCACGGGGCTCGGGCCTGTGTGTTCGCCCCCTTTTTAGACGTCGTTTCTGATGGTGTGATCGCTCGTTGAGCCGTGCATGACGGATCTGGTGGAGCGGTTGGTGCCGGACGAGTTGTGGACGCTGTTT
>NZ_JBITDA010000064.1:0-9701 GCF_044453765.1 Streptomyces sp. NPDC051636
AACAGCGTCCACAACTCGTCCGGCACCAACCGCTCCACCAGATCCGTCATGCACGGCTCAACGAGCGATCACACCATCAGAAACGACGTCTTAGCGAACCCGATTTCCCTGCAACCGTTCCCCCCTCTCGACGGCATGGCCACGCGGGGTGTCTTACCTCAACCCACCACTCAACCCAGCTCCCATCCCGTCTGCCGTCGACCCACACACCGTGGAGGCGTGGTCCCTGGCGTCCAGGTGGAGCGCGCCACTGTACGAACGACCTGGACGCCAGGGGCCGCGTCTGCTCGGCTTTGCCTCTCAAGCGGCGTCGCCGGCCCGAGGGGACGCGGGTGACACGGCGGACTGATCAGGGCTCCCGGAAATACTCAGGGCCAGGCGGAGGAATCATCCTCTCACCTGGCCCTGAGCCGTACAGAGCGGGCGACGGGAATCGAACCCGCGTAGCTAGTTTGGAAGACTAGGGCTCTACCATTGAGCTACGCCCGCACGCGCGGCGCCGCAGGTCCGAGGACCGCGGCACAGGAGGCATCGTAGCGGGTCGCACGTCACGTAGGCCAACGAGATCGGTCTGCGGGAATGGCCGCGGACAAAGCGGCCGACGCATCCGGCCCGGGCATGTACCCTACGTGTCGCACCAGACGGGGTGTGGCGCAGCTTGGTAGCGCGTCCGCTTTGGGAGCGGAAGGCCGTGGGTTCAAATCCCGCCACCCCGACCACCGGCTCACGTCACGTGATGATCGCCTTTTGGGGCGCTGAGCGGCTGCGGTTACTATGCAAGCTGCGCGCCCGTGTGTCCCGGCCCACTCGGCCTACGAACTCCTCCGGGCGGCGAAGTCCGCCGGACCTGTCTGGCTCCGGCGAAAACCAAGAAGTCAGCCACAAGGAGACCGAACCGTGAAGAGCGCCGTGGAGACCCTGAACCCGACCCGGGTTCGGCTCACTGTCGAGGTGCCCTTCGAGGAGCTCAAGGACAGCCTCGACGCGGCGTACAAGAAGATCAACCAGCAGGTCACGGTGAAGGGCTTCCGCAAGGGCAAGATCCCGGCCCGTGTCATCGACCAGCGGTTCGGCCGCGGTGCGGTGCTGGAGGAGGCCGTCAACGACGCGCTGCCGAAGTTCTACACCGAGGCGGTCAACGAGGCCGAGCTCAGCCCGCTGGGCCAGCCCGAGGTCGACATCACCGAGCTGAAGGACGGCGAGACGCTGAACTTCACCGCCGAGGTCGACGTCCGCCCGGCCCTCGAGATCCCGGACTACTCCGGCATCGAGGTCGAGGTCGACGCCGTCGAGGTCAGCGACGAGGACGTCGAGAAGTCGGTCGAGCAGCTCCGCGAGCGCTTCGCCTCCACCTCCCCGGTCGAGCGCGCCGCCGAGGACGGTGACGTGGTCACCCTCGACCTCCAGGCCAAGGTCGACGGCGAGGTCCTCGAGGACGGGGTCGCCGAGGGCGTCTCCTACACGATCGGCTCCGGTGAGCTGCTGGACGGCATCGACGACGCCGTGAAGGGCCTGTCCGCCGGCGAGGAGACCACCTTCACCTCCGAGCTGAAGGGCGGCTCCGCCGCGGGCAAGGAGGCCGAGGTCACCGTCAAGGTCACCCAGGTCGCCGCCCGCGAACTGCCCGAGCTGGACGACGACTTCGCGCAGCTCGCCTCCGAGTTCGACACGCTCGAGGAGCTCAAGGCCGACAGCCGCAAGCGCCTGGCCGGCATGAAGCAGTACGACCAGGCCACGCAGGCCCAGGAGCGCGTCCTGGACAAGCTGCTGGAGCTCGTCGAGGTGCCCGTCCCCGAGAAGCTCCTCGAGGACGAGATCAACACCCGCAAGCACAACCTCGAGCACCACCAGCTCGGCCAGATGGGCCTCACCCTCGACAAGTACCTGGAGCTCCAGGGCAAGACCGCCGAGGAGTTCGAGACCGAGACCCGCGAGGCCGCGGTCAAGGGCATCAAGACCCAGTTCGTCCTCGACGAGCTGGTCAAGCAGGAGAAGCTCAACGTCAACCAGGAGGAGCTCACCGAGCACCTCATGCGGCGTGCGGCCTCCTCCGGCATGTCCCCCGACCAGTTCGCCCAGGCCGTCGTCGAGGGCGGCCAGGTGCCTCTCCTCGTCGGCGAGGTCGCCCGCGGCAAGGCCCTGGCCGTCGTGGTCGAGAAGGCCACGGTCAAGGACACCAACGGCGAGATCGTCGACCTGGACGACGAGGACGAGACCGAGACCGCCGAGGCCTCCGCCGAGGAGACCCCTGCCGAGGCCTCCGAGGAGAAGACCGAGGGCTGACCCTCACGTCCCTCTGACGCGTGTATGACGGGCCCCGGGCGCCATTGCAGCCCGGGGCCCGTCGTCCTGCCCAGGGGCACGGGGAACTGCGCGACAAGCCACCATGCGCCCGCACTCGCGAGCGCACCGGGAGCCCCGACGGCGCTACGCCCCCCGCGAACACTCCCATCTCCGGGATTCCCCGAGGGGACCCGCGCGTTAGGGTCCATGAGTACGGGGGCAGGGGAGTCCCCTGAAGCCCCGGCAGGACCCCGCAGGGAACACGTGAGACGGCACGGAAGCCGTCGTAAGACGAGCAGGTGGATACGTGACGAATCTGATGCCCTCCGCCGCCGGCGAGCCTTCCATCGGTGGTGGCCTCGGCGACCAGGTCTACAACCGGCTGCTCAACGAGCGGATCATCTTCCTCGGCCAGCAGGTTGACGACGACATCGCCAACAAGATCACCGCACAGCTGCTGCTCCTTGCCGCCGACCCGGACAAGGACATCTACCTCTACATCAACAGCCCCGGCGGTTCGGTGACGGCCGGCATGGCGATCTACGACACGATGCAGTACATCCCGAACGACGTGGTCACCATCGCCATGGGCATGGCCGCCTCGATGGGCCAGTTCCTGCTCACCGGCGGCACCGCGGGCAAGCGCTTCGCGCTGCCCCACGCCGACATCATGATGCACCAGGGCTCCGCGGGCCTCGGCGGCACGGTCTCGGACATCAAGATCCAGGCCGAGTACCTGATGCGCACCAAGAAGCGCATGTCCGAGCTGACCGCGTTCCACTCCGGCCAGACGGTGGAGACGATCATTCGCGACGGTGACCGCGACCGCTGGTTCACCCCGGAAGAGGCCAAGGAGTACGGTCTCATTGACGAGATCATCACGCACGCCTCGGGTGTTCCGGGAGGCGGCGGCACCGGTGCCTGACCGGCCCGGCCACGCCACGCACCGCCGAGACCCCAGCCCCCAGAACGCCACCAGGACGGTGAACACGCACATGAGCAACTTCCCCGGCGCCGCCAGCGGCCAGTACGAAGGGCCCCGGCCCGAGAGCCGCTACGTCATCCCGCGCTTCGTCGAGCGCACCTCCCAGGGCATCCGCGAGTACGACCCGTACGCGAAGCTCTTCGAGGAGCGCGTGATCTTCCTCGGCGTCCAGATCGACGACGCCTCCGCCAACGACGTCATGGCGCAGCTGCTGTGCCTGGAGTCGATGGACCCCGACCGGGACATCTCGATCTACATCAACAGCCCCGGCGGTGACATGACCGCCCTCACGGCGATCTACGACACCATGCAGTTCGTGAAGCCGGACATCCAGACGGTGTGCATGGGCCAGGCGGCCTCCGCCGCGGCCATCCTGCTCGCCGCCGGTACACCCGGCAAGCGCATGGCGCTGCCGAACTCCCGTGTGCTCATCCACCAGCCGGCCGGCTCCACCGGCCGCGGGCAGCTCTCCGACCTGGAGATCATCGCCAACGAGTTCACCCGGATGCGTGAGCAGCTGGAGAACATGCTGGCCAAGCACTCCAACCGGCCGCTCGAGAAGGTCCGTGAGGACATCGAGCGCGACAAGATCCTCACGGCCGAAGAGGCGCTGGAGTACGGCATCGTGGACCAGATCATCTCCACCCGGAAGATGAACAACGCCGAGATCCGCTGACGCGGAGCGGGGTTCTCTGCCGCCCTTGGAACGGTGCACGTCAAAGTGAACCGTGCCAAGGGGGGCCCGAACGGGGGGCCCGGCAAGGTACCGTCGGACATAAGGCAGCACCAGGAGCCGCTGGACTCGTAAGTGTCCAGGCGTCTCCCAGGCGAAGGGGAAGCACACCGTGGCACGCATCGGTGACGGCGGCGATCTGCTCAAGTGCTCGTTCTGCGGCAAGAGCCAGAAGCAGGTCAAGAAGCTCATCGCAGGGCCCGGTGTGTACATCTGCGACGAGTGCATCGATCTCTGCAACGAGATCATCGAGGAGGAGCTCGCCGAGACGAGCGAAGTGCGCTGGGAGGAGCTTCCGAAGCCCCGCGAGATCTACGAGTTCCTCGAGGGCTACGTAGTCGGACAAGAGGCCGCCAAGAAGGCGCTCTCGGTCGCGGTGTACAACCACTACAAGCGGGTCCAGGCGGGTGAGAACGGCGGCGCCCAAGGCCGCGACGACGCCATCGAGTTGGCGAAGTCCAACATCCTCCTGCTGGGCCCCACGGGCTCGGGCAAGACGCTCCTCGCCCAGACCCTGGCCCGCATGCTGAACGTCCCGTTCGCGATCGCCGACGCGACGGCGCTCACGGAGGCGGGGTACGTCGGCGAGGACGTCGAGAACATCCTCCTGAAACTGATCCAGGCGGCGGACTACGACGTCAAGAAGGCCGAGACCGGGATCATCTACATCGACGAGATCGACAAAGTAGCCCGAAAGAGTGAAAATCCGTCGATCACCCGGGATGTCTCGGGCGAGGGCGTACAGCAGGCCCTCCTGAAGATCCTCGAGGGCACCACGGCCTCCGTCCCGCCGCAGGGCGGCCGCAAGCACCCCCACCAGGAGTTCATCCAGATCGACACGACGAACGTCCTGTTCATCGTGGGCGGCGCCTTCTCGGGCCTGGAGAAGATCATCGAGGCGCGTGCGGGTGCGAAGGGCATCGGTTTCGGCGCGACGATCCTCTCCAAGCGGGAGCTGGACGCCAAGGACGTCTTCGAGGACATCATGCCGGAGGACCTGGTCAAATTCGGCATGATCCCCGAGTTCATCGGCCGCCTCCCGGTCATCACCTCGGTGCACAACCTCGACCGCGAGGCCCTGCTCAAGATCCTGGTGGAGCCCCGCAACGCCCTCGTGAAGCAGTACCAGCGCCTCTTCGAACTCGACGGCGTGGAACTGGACTTCGAGCGCGAGGCCCTGGAGGCCATCGCCGACCAGGCCATCCTCCGCCAGACCGGCGCGCGAGGCCTGCGCGCCATCATGGAGGAAGTCCTCATGTCCGTGATGTACGAGGTCCCGTCCCGCAAGGACGTGGCCCGCGTCGTCGTCACGGCGGACGTCGTCCACTCCAACGTCAACCCGACGCTGATCCCGCGGGACGCGCGGGGGCGGGGGTCCGGGGAGCAGAAGACGGCCTGAGCATCTCAGCGCCGACGGGCAGGCACCCTGCGTTGGGTGCCTGCCCGTCGGCGTGTCAGGCCAGGGACGACCGGATCGAGTCATCCTTCCGGCGGTAACCGGAGTCCATCCTGTTTCCGGGAGGACTCCGAACGACTTCCCAGAGGGCGAAGCGCAGGGCGGCCGCGGCCGGTGTCGTCGTGGCGGCAGGGGCCCTGCCGGTCCTCGTGGCCTCACCGGCGAGCGCCACGCAGAGTGACTGCTGCGACTACGTGGTCAGCCATGGATACTTTGCCGGCCCGAAGGTGCGGGAGGCGTGCGGCTACGGACATGTCGGTGGCGCTCCGTATCCGTTGTGTCAAGGGGGCCTCCTCGTCCTTCACGTGGACGCCGACACCGCTTTCGCCGCCTGCCGCCGCGCGTGAGGCCCGGGTGCGCGGAATGACTGACGGGGCGTCTCATCGTTTTGATGACACGCCCCGTCGGCAGGTCCGGCAACTGTCAGATCTTGACGCGCACTTCCTTGCGGAGCTTGGCCGTCATCTCGGCCGCCTTCGCCGGGTCGGTGGCCTTCCCGGCGACGATGTCCGAGTACTCCATGGGCATCACGAAGCCGAGCGTACTGTGGTCGCCCCAGACGCAGAACGTGAACTTCATGGTCTTGGCCATGCCCGATGACCCGCTGTCGGTGTTCTTGGCGCTGGCGCCCTGGCACTTGAGAACCGCGCCGTCCAGAGAGCTGGGCTTGTACTCCTGCGGGCTGCCTTCGAAGGTGACGTCGTCGTCCTTGGCGTCCTTCTTGGTGAAGGCGAAGAGGCCGTCGACAGCCTTCTCCGGGTCGTCGATGGTGCCGTAAACGCCGCCGAAGGTGATCATCTTTCCACCGAGCGGGTTGTCCTCGTCCTTGACCGCGTAGGACGCGCTGACATCCTTGGCGTCCTTCACCCCCCACGACTCGGCGTCCTTGAGGTCGTCCTCCGACATCGGACCACCGGCGTCGTCGCTCTTCTTGTACTCGGTGAGCACCACCGCCGGAGTGGTCAGCTTGTGCGGACCGTCATCGGCGATGTCCGAGCTGCCGCTCCCCTTGCCGACGACGAAGAAGGCACCCACCGCGACCGCCGCCACCACGGCCACCGCCCCGATGATCAAGCCTGTCTTCTTCTTGCCGCCACCCGGAGCCGGGGGCTGCGGGACGGCGTACCCGGGCTGGCCGTAGGGAGCCGTGGGCTGGCCGTACGGGTTCGGCTGCGGGGGCACGCCCTGCTGCGGGTGGCCGTACCCGGGCTGCGGCTGGGCCGGCGGCGTCTGCTGGGGGTAGCCGTAGCCGGGCTGGGGGGCCTGCGGCTGCTGGCCGTAGGGGCCCGGCTGCCCGTACGGTCCGGGCTGCTGGGGCTGCCCGCCGTACGGGCCCGGCTGGTTGCTGCTCATTACTGGGTTCCCCTCCAGATGCTTATGCGTACCTGACATCCTGGCGCAGGCACCTGGAGCACACGGCACCGGGGGCCGCACCGTTACAGAACAAACGCGTTTCGGGACGGCCCCGTGACACCTCTAAACTGACCCCGTGACCGAGAACGCTCAGCAGCAGCCACCAGCGCCCGACACCGAACTGCCGACCCAGTACGCGCCGGCCGACGTAGAGGGGCCGCTGTACGAGCGCTGGGTAGAGCGCGGTTACTTCGAGGCCGACGCGAAGAGCGACAAGCCTCCGTACACCATCGTCATCCCGCCGCCCAACGTCACCGGCTCGCTCCACCTCGGGCACGCGTTCGAGCACACGCTCATCGACGCCCTCACCCGGCGCAAGCGCATGCAGGGGTACGAGACGCTGTGGCAGCCCGGCATGGACCACGCCGGTATCGCGACGCAGAACGTCGTCGAGCGGGAGCTCGGGAAGGAAGGCAAGTCCCGGCACGACCTGGGACGGGAGGCCTTCGTCGAGCGTGTCTGGCAGTGGAAGGCCGAGTCGGGCGGGCAGATCAGCGGGCAGATGCGGCGCCTGGGTGACGGTGTCGCCTGGTCGCGTGAACGCTTCACCATGGACGAGGGGCTCTCGCAGGCCGTCCAGACCATCTTCAAGCGGCTCTACGACGACGAGCTGATCTACCGCGCCGAGCGCATCATCAACTGGTGCCCGCGCTGTCTCACCGCCATCTCGGACATCGAGGTCGAGTACCAGGACGACGATGGTGAGCTCGTCTCGATGAAGTACGGGGAGGGGGACGACTCCATCGTCGTCGCCACCACCCGCGCCGAGACCATGCTCGGTGACACCGCCGTCGCCGTTCACCCGGAGGACGAGCGGTACAGGCACCTGGTCGGCAAGCTCATCAGGCTGCCGCTGACGGGCAGGTCCATTCCGGTCGTCGCCGACGAGCACGTCGACCCCGAGTTCGGCACCGGCGCCGTCAAGGTCACCCCGGCCCACGACCCGAACGACTTCGAGATCGGGCAGCGGCACGACCTGCCGTCCATCACGATCATGGACGAGCACGCCGTCATCACCGCCCACGGCCCCTTCCAGGGCCTGGACCGGCTCGAGGCCCGCTCCGCCATCGTCGCCGCGCTGCGCGCCGAGGGCCGGATCGTCGCCGAGAAGCGGCCGTACGTCCACAGCGTCGGCCACTGCTCGCGCTGCAAGACCACCATCGAGCCGCGCCTGTCCATGCAGTGGTGGGTCAAGGTCGGTCCCCTGGCGAAGGCGGCCGGTGACGCCGTCCGCGACGGGCGCGTCAGGATCCATCCGCAGGAGATGGAGAAGCGGTACTTCGACTGGGTCGACAACCTCCACGACTGGTGCATCTCCCGGCAGTTGTGGTGGGGTCACCGGATTCCCGTCTGGTACGGCCCGGACGGCGAGGTCGTCTGCGTCGGTCCGGACGAGGAGCCGCCGAGCGGTGAGGGCTGGCACCAGGACACCGACGTCCTCGACACCTGGTTCTCCTCCGGCCTGTGGCCGTTCTCCACGCTCGGCTGGCCCGAACAGACCGAGAGCCTCGCGAAGTTCTACCCGAACTCCGTCCTGGTCACCGGCTACGACATCCTCTTCTTCTGGGTCGCCCGGATGATGATGTTCGGCCTGTACGCGATGGACGGCACCCCGCCGTTCCACACCATCGCCCTGCACGGCATGGTCCGCGACCAGTTCGGCAAGAAGATGTCGAAGTCCTTCGGCAACGCGGTCAACCCGCTGGACTGGATGGACAAGTACGGCAGCGATGCCCTGCGCTTCACGCTGGCCCGTGGCGCCAACCCCGGCGTCGACGTCCCGATCGGTGAGGACTGGGTTCAGGGCTCCCGTAACTTCGCCAACAAGATCTGGAACGCCACGCGCTTCGCGCTGATGAACGGCGCGACGGTGGACGGGCCGCTGCCGGACGCGTCGAGGATGTCGGCGACGGACCGGTGGATCCTGTCCCGCCTGGGCTCCGTCGTCGCCGAAGTCGACGCGTACTACGACGACTTCCAGTTCGCCAAGCTGTCCGACGCCCTCTTCCACTTCGCGTGGGACGAGGTCTTCGACTGGTACGTCGAGCTGTCCAAGACCACCTTCCAGGCGGGCGGCGAGGCGGCCGAGGTCAGCAAGCGCGTCCTCGGCGAGGTCCTCGACGTCACGCTGAGGCTGCTGCACCCGGTGGTCCCGTTCGTCACGGAGACCCTGTGGACCACCCTCACCGGTGGCGAGTCGGTCGTCATCGCCGAGTGGCCCGCGGACAGTGGCTTCCGGGACGCCGACGCCGAGCGGGAGATCGCGACGCTCCAGTCCGTCATCACCGAGGTCCGCCGCTTCCGCGCCGACCAGGGGCTCCAGCCGGGCCAGCGGGTCCCGGCCCGCCTCACCCTCGACGGGACGGCCCTGGCGCCCCACGAGCCCGCCATCCGCCAGCTGCTGCGCCTCCAGCCGGAGGGCGAGGGCTTCACGGCCACGGCGACCCTGCCGGTGGCCGGGGCGGAGGTCGCGCTGGACCTGTCCGGCACGATCGACGTGGCGGCGGAGCGAAAGCGGCTGGCCAAGGATCTGGCCGCCGCGGAGAAGGAGAAGGCCCAGGCCACGGCCAAGCTGGGCAACGAGGCGTTCCTCGCGAAGGCACCGGAGAACGTGGTGGAGAAGATCCGCACGCGGCTCGCCAAGGCGGACGAGGACATCGCGCGGATCGCTGCGCAACTGGAGCGGTTGCCGCAGGCGTAGGCGTCCGTACGACGGTGAAGGCCCCCGGAACGTTCCTTGAGTTCTAGCGATCGTCGCAACACCCCAGCTCAAGGGGTGCGATGTTCGAGATCCGCAAGACCCGGACGGTGGCTCAGGGCCGCAGGAAGCT
>NZ_JBITDA010000065.1:0-9207 GCF_044453765.1 Streptomyces sp. NPDC051636
GCTTCGCCGACGCCGTCACCACCCTCGACGCCCAGGGCACCGGCGCCTTCCTCGAAATCGGGCCGGACGCCGCCCTCACCCCGATGGTCGCCGACACGCGTGCCGTCCCTGCCCTGCGCCGGGACCGGTCCGAGCCGCAGGCGCTCGTCGAGGCCCTCACCCGACTGCCCTCCGTCGACTGGACCGCCTACTTCGGCCCCGGCCGCCAGGCCGTGGACCTGCCCACCTACGCCTTCCAGCACCAGCACTACTGGCTCGCCTCGGCCGGACGGGCCGTCGGCGGCATGGGCGCGGGGGACACGATGACCCTGCCCGATCGGGAACCGGAGGACAGTGAGGCCCTGCTGGCGGCACTGCGGGCGGCCGACGACGCGGGGCGCGCCGAGCTGCTGGGCGCGTTGGTGCGGGACGCCATCGCCGGGGTGCTCGGGCACACCGGGGCGGATGACGCCGTCGAGCCGGACAGCGATTTCATGGATCTCGGATTCACCTCGCTGCTCGCGGTGGAATTCCGTGACCGGCTCACCGCCGCGCTCGGCCTGAAGCTGCCCGCCGCGGTGATCTACGAATACGGAACTCCGGAAGAACTCGTCGAGTTCCTGGCAGAAGAACTCGAGGACGCGCCGGCGGACGTCCCGGAGGAAGCGGGGCGGTAGGGGGCGCTAGGGGTGGCCATAGGGGCTCTCAGCCCCCTTGGCCACTTCTAGCATCGACTGCACCCGGCATAACCAGTGCGGTGCGCAGGTCGAGAACTCGGCAGACAGGTCAGGAAGGGGCAGCCGGTGGACAACAATGACGTGTGGCTGAAATTGGGCGGCAACAGCAGCCGAGACGCTCTGGTGCTCGCTGTCGACTTCACCGCCACCGGCCGTCCCGACGCCCGCTTCGCCGATCTCTTCTCGCTCACCGCGGCGGGCCGCCACCCTGTGTGGGAGACGATGCCGCAGGCCATCGCCACCGACGTGGGGCCCGGCGGCCAGGAGTATCTGGACCGCTGGTTCGACTCCGTGCGTGAGACCGGGCGGCCGGTCAGCGCCGTGCTCGGCTTCTGCGCCGGCTCGGTGTACGCGGCCGCGCTCGCCGAACGTCTCACGCAGTGGCAGGAAAGCGCGCCGCAGCTCATTCTGTTCGACCCGGAACTCGCCAACCCGCTCGGACTGTACTGGCAGTTCCACATGTCCCTGAGCCTCTTCGAATCCATCGTGGGGCCCGAACCGATCTCGGTGGCGAACACTGCGGGGCACCACGTCCTGGAAAGCACCGACGACATCCGGGTGCTCGGCACCGAACTGGTCCGGCTTTTCCGGAGCGTGAGCGAACCGGCGTTCGACCAGCTCGACCTCGACGAGGAGAGCCGGGCCGAATTCACCGAGTCGTTCACCGCTTTCGTCGCCTATGTCGTCGCCGCCGGCGATTTCGACTCCATGGAGAACTGGCACAGGGCGGTGGCCTTCAGCTCGGCGAGCCCGCTCAGCGGACTCAACCGGCTTCGCTCCACCGATCCGGAGACCGCGGCCCGCGTCGTGGCCAGGGAGATCCGGTTCGGCAGCGAGCACATGAACCTGCTGCGCGACGAGGCCGCCGCGAAGGCGCTGGACGCGCTGCTGTCCCCGCAGGACCTCTCCCGACAGATCCGGATGTGACATGACGACGACTCCAGAGACCAGGACCGCACGGGACGAGGGAGGCACCACCGTCACGGCCCCGTCCCCCACCCCCACCCCCGTACCGAAGCGGGCCGCGGCGAAGAAGACGCGCCGCGGGAAGAAGACGGGCACCACGACGCAGGCCGCCGCCGGGACGAGGGCGGACGCCGCGGCGCAGGCCGGCGGCGACACGGAGACGAAGGCCGTCAGGAGCCCCCGGCACGCCGCCCCCGAGCCCGCCCTGCGGGTGACCGGGCTGCGCAAGGACTACGGCGACGTCAAGGCCGTACGCGGGCTCGACCTGACCATCGCGCCCGGCGAGGTGGTCGCCCTGCTCGGCCCCAACGGCGCGGGCAAGTCCACCACCGTCGACATGATCCTCGGCCTGGCCAAGCCGACCGCGGGAAGCATCACCGTCTTCGGCAAGGCCCCCTACCTGGCCGTACGGGAGGGCCTGGCGAGCGCCGTGCTGCAGGAGGGCTCCCTCATCGACGACCTGAGCGTCCGCGAGACCCTCGGCATGATCTCCTCGCTGTACAAGAACCCGCTGCCGATGGACGAGGTGCTGCGCCGCGCCAACATCGAGGACATCGCCGACCGGCGCGGCACCAAGCTCTCCGGCGGCCAGCGCCAGCGGGCCCGGTTCGCCTGCGCCCTCGTCGGCAATCCGCAGCTGCTCATCCTCGACGAACCGACCTCCGCGATGGACGTCGGCAGCCGGCGCAAGTTCTGGGAGTCGATGCGCAAGTTCACCGACACCGGTCGCACCGTCGTCTTCGCCACCCACTACCTCGACGAGGCCGAGGAGTTCGCCGACCGCGTGGTCCTGATGCGTGCCGGGCAGATCGTCGCCGACGGCACCGTCGCCGAGATCCGCGCCCTCACCGCCGGCCGCATGCTGCGCGCGGCGGTGCCGGGGGCGAGCGCGGACGAGCTGGGGAAGCTGCCCGGCGTCCACCAGGCCACCGTCCGCCTCGGTCAGGCCGAACTGCACTGCGACGACTCCGACGCCGCCGTGCGCGCGCTGGTGACGACCTACCCCGGCGCCCATGACATCGAGATCAGCGCCACCGGCCTGGAGGAGGCGTTCCTCACGCTGACCGCGGACGACGCCGCCCAGGACGACTCCCACACCACGGAGGACGAAGCCGCATGACCGGCTACCTCACCATCGAGATCAAGCGGATGCTGCGCGGGCCGCGCTTCATCGTCTTCGCGTTCGTCGTGCCCGTCGTGATGTACCTGCTGGAGTGCATGCTCTACAAGAACCAGACCATCCCGCACTCGCACGGCATCACCTACAGCGCCTGGCTGATGTGCAGCCTGGCCGCGTACAGCGCGTTCACCTCCTCCATGCACACCACCGCCCGCGTCTCGCACGAGCGGCAGATCGGCTGGCACCGGCAGCTGCGGCTGACGCCGCTGCTGCCGCGCACCTACCTGCTGACGAAGGTGTTCGTGGCGATGGTCGTCGCGCTGCCCGGCCCGGCGTTCGTGGCCCTGTTCGGCTGGCTGGTGCAGGACGTGCACATGTCGGCGGCCGGCTGGCTGCAGATCACCCTCGGCATCTGGGTCGCCGCCCTGCCGTGCGCCGTCCTCGGCCTGGTCATCGGCCTGTACGTGGCCCCGGAGCAGCAGCAGATGTACCTGCAGGGTCTGATCATCCTCTTCGGTTTCCTGGGCGGTCTGCTCCTGCCGACCACCGGGTTCCCGGACTGGCTGGTCGCCATCGTCAAGGTCATGCCGAGCTACTGGCTCGCCGACATCGGCCACGGCGCCCTGCTGCACGACACCCGCGCGGTGGTCGGCGCGGCCGTGCTCGCCGCGTGGACGCTGGTGTTCTCCGGCGCGGTGGTCCTGAGCTACCGGCGCGAAGCGGCCCGGGCCTGACCGGTCCGAGCCCGTACGAGGAGATGGGCGCCGGCCGCCGAGGCCGGCGCCCATCCGCATGTCCAGCCCTGATCCGAACGAGAGGGACCCTCATGTTCCTGGCCCCCAGCCGCAAGGGAGTCGTTCCCTTCCGCGGCCACCAAACCTGGTACCGCGTCACCGGAGACCTGCACAGCGGCCGCACCCCCCTCGTCGTCGCCCACGGCGGCCCCGGCTCCGTCCACGACTACCTGCTCAGCCTCACCGCCCTCGCCGCCGACGGCCGCCCGGTCATCCACTACGACCAGCTCGGCAACGGCCAGTCCACCCATCTGCCCGACGAGGGCGCCGACTTCTGGACCGTCGACCTCTTCCTCGCCGAACTCGACGCGCTCCTCGCCCATCTGGGCATCGCCGACGACTACCTGCTGTTCGGCCAGTCCTGGGGCGGCATGCTCGGCGCGGAGCACGCCGTACGCCGGCCGGCGGGACTGCGCGGACTGGTCATCGCCAACTCACCGGCCTCCATGCACGTGTGGCGCGCCGAGTGCGAACGCCTCAAGGACGAGCTGCCGGCCGAAGTCCGCGACATCCTGCGCCGGCACGAGGCCACCGGCGACTACGCCCACCCCGACTACCAGCGGGCCGTCCTCGCCTTCTACGAGCGCCACCTGTGCCGGGCCCGCCCGCTGCCGCCCGAGGTCGCCACGACCCTCCTCGCCCTGCAGAGCGACCCGACCGTCTACGGCACCATGAACGGGCCCGCCGACTTCCACGTCATCGGCACCCTGAAGGACTGGACGGTCGTCGACCGGCTGCACGCCGTCGAGGTCCCCACCCTGGTCATCACCGGCGCCCACGACGAGGCGACAGAGGCCACGATCCGCCCCTTCCTGGACCACATTCCCCACTCCCGCTGGGAACTCTTCGAACACTCCAGCCACATGCCCCACGTGGAGGAACCGGAGCGCTTCGAGCAGGTCATGCGGAAGTGGCTGGCGGAGGTGGGCTGAGCCGCACAGCAGAAGAAAGGGGCCGGGTCCCGCTCACTGAGCGGGACCCGGCCCCTTTCCGACGCGTACGTCCTACGCCGACTTCTCCGCGATGAACCCCGCCAGCGCCTTCGGCGTCGGATGGGCGAACAGGTCGGCGAGGCGGATCCGTACCTTCACGTCCGTGGTGCGCTTGATGCGCTGCAGCAACTGCACGCCCAGCAACGAGTGACCCCCGCTCGCGAAGAACCCGGAACCGGCCTTCATGTCCTCCCGCTTCAGGAACTCCCGCCACAGCGCGACGAGTTGCTCCGTCAGCTCCTCCGTGTCGATGGCCGGCTCCGCGGGCGCCTCCCGCCGGTCCAGGGCCTCCGCGCGCAGCCGCAGCCCCTCCAGGTCCGGCCGGCCGCCCACCGACGGCAGCGCGTCCACGACCACCACCCGGTCCGGCTCGGCCGCGCCCGGCAGGGACACCCGGATCTGCTTCAGCAGCCGCTCCGCCAACCCCTCGGCCGGCGCCCCGCCCGCGGGCGCCACGAACGACACCACACGCCCCCCGGCCGACACGCTCGCCGCACCGGCCACCTCGGCATGCGCCAGCAGCACCGCGTCGACCTCGTCGAGCCCGAAGGTGACGCCCCGCACGGTCACCCGCCTGTCCAGCCGCCCCAGCAGCTCCAGCCGCCCGTCCGGCAGCCAGCGCGCCAGCTCCCCGGTCCGCCGTACGGTGCCGTCCGCCTCCGCGAGACACAGCTCCCCGCGCACCCGCACCGGCAGCTCACCGCCGTCGGGCGCCGCCACCAGAGCCCGTACGGCCGACCACTCGCCCGGCGCGTACGAGGAGAACTGGGCGACGGCGGGGGAGCAGGGCAGCGCCGACGGCAGCCCGTGCCGGTGCCCGCCCGCCACCGCCGCCCGGTCGGCGTCGCTCCACACCGACAACTCGCCCACCGGTGCGGTCAGTTCCTCACCGAGCCGGACCAGCAGAGCGTCGTAGCGGGCGAGCAGCAGACCCACCTCCGTCGCCGAGAACACCTGCGTGCGGAACACGGCCCGGATCCGCAGCTCCTGCTCGCCCCCGGACTCCGCCGCGGCGCCCGGCATGAAGAAGAACTCCAGGTCGAACTTGCTGAAGCCGTTCTCCACCTCCCGCATCCGCGCAGGGAACCCGCCGGCCTGGAAGTCGCCGGACGTACCGCCGGGCACGTAGTTGAACAGGTGTGTGCACAGCGAGTTGCGCCAGCTCGCGCCGCCGCCCGCGTCCCGCACCTCGTCGAGCACCCGCTCGGCCGGCACCCCGCTGTTCCCGATCCCCTCCAGGAACACCGACCGGACCCGGTTCACCAGGCGCTTGAACGGCTTCGCGGAGTCGATCCGCACGCGCAGCGGCAGCACGTTCACGTGGTAGCCGATCGCCGACTCGTGCCCGGCCGGCCGCACGCTGACCGGCGACCCGACGACCAGGTCCTGCCCGGCACCGTGCCGCGACAGCAGCAGGCAGTACGCGGCCAGCAGGATCACGGCCTCCGGCGCACGCAGCTCACGGCACAGCCGCCGTACGACGTCCCGGGCCGGCCGGGACACCGTGTACCAGGTGCTCTCACCGGCGAGATCCGGTGTGTCGGACGGCGGGTTGCCGAACCACAGCCCGCCCCCCTCCGCGCCGCCCCGGAAACCGCGCAACTGCTCCCGCCAGAACTCCACGCTCTCCGCGGACGGTTCGGGCTCCACGGCCGCCGCGACCGGCGTCGTGTCGTAGCCGTCGGGGTCGGCCAGGGCGCTCAGCAGCTCGCCCAGGAAGGATACGGTCGACATCGCGTCGAACACCAGATGGTGCAGCGCCACGCTCACCGTGCAGCCGCCGCCCTCCGGCAGGAACACCGTCCCACGGACCAGCAGCGACCCGTCCAGCGCGAACGGCGCCGCCACGAACTGCCGCACCGCGTCCGCCACGTCACCCCCGCCCACCGGAACGCCGGGCACCGACAGCTCCACCGCCTCCGGCGGGAGAACGCTCTTCGTCAGCTCGCTCTCCCCGGCCCGGAACACGGTGCGCAGGATCTCCTGCCGGCGCACCACGAGCGTCAGCGCCCGCGACACGGCGGCGGGTTCGACGATCCCGTCGACGTCGAACGTGACGGACAGATTGTTGACCCCGGCCCCTGGTACGAGCCGCTCCAGCAGCCACAGGTCGGTCTCCTTGCGTGTGGCCATGACGGTGCTCCTCATCGCGGTAACAGCCCGGACGGGCTGGTCGGTCGATCTCTCAGCTGTTGTCGGCGTCGGTGCCGAGGGGGATGTCTCAATCGATGTCGATGCCTTCGAACTCGCTGTCGAGAATGTCGAAGATCTGCTCGGCGTCGGCATCCGCCAGCGAGTCGGCGTCAGCGGCGTCGGCGTCACCGGCCGCGTGCAGCTCGGACCAGCGCGAGGCGAGCGTGCGCAGCGTCTGGGCCACCCGCGCGTGGTCGCCCGCGTCCAGCCCGTCCGGACCCACGACCCCCAGCAGCTTCGCCTCCAGCGAGGCCAGTTCGCTCTCCACCGCCCGCAGCGCGGCGGGCCCGCGCTCGTCCGGCACGAGCTGCTCGCGCACGTACTCGGCGAGCGCCAGCGAGGTCGGATAGTCGAAGGTCAGCGTGGCGGGCAGCCGCAGCCCGGTCAGCGGCGCCAACTGGTTGCGCAGCTCCACCGCCGCCAGCGAGTCGAACCCGAGCCCGCCGAAGCCGCGCTCCGGATCCACCGCGTCACCGGAGGCGTGCCCCAGCACCGACGCCACCTTGGCCCGCACCACCTGCAGGACGTAGGGCGTCCGCTCGGCCGCCGGAAGCCGCAGCAGCGTCTCCTTCAGCGCCTGGGGATCCTGCGCCGCCTCGGCCGTCGTACCGCGCCGCCGGGCCCCCGGGACCCGGACGAGCCCCCGCAGCATCGCGGGCAGCACCCCGTCCCGCGCCCGACGCTCCAGGGCACCCGTGTCGAACGGCACCGGCAGCAGATGCGCCCGCCCGCTCCCCAGCGCCGCGTCCAGCAGCGTGAGCCCCGCCTCGCGTCCCAGCGCCCGCGGCCCGGTCCGCGCGACCCGCTCCACGTCGGCCGCGGTGAGACCGGCGCCCATGCCGCCGACCGACGGGTCCCACAGCCCCCAGGCCAGTGACACTCCGGGCAGCCCCTGCGCCTGCCGCTGGGCGGCGAGGGCGTCCAGGTAGGCGTTGGCGGCGGCGTAGTTGGCCTGTCCCGTGCCGTCGAAGGTGGCGGCGGTCGAAGAGTAGAGCACGAACGCGTCGAGGTCCCGTCCGGCGGTCAGCTCGTGCAGGTGCCGGGCGGCCTCCGCCTTCGGCGCCCACACCCGGCCCAGGCTCTGAGGGGTGAGACGGTCGACGGTCGCGTCATCGAGGACGCCCGCGGTGTGGACGACGGCGGTGATGTCCGGGTGGTCGCCCAGCAGCTCCGCGACCGCCTCGCGGTCGGAGACGTCGCAGGCGACGGTCTCCACCCGGGCGCCGGCCTGAGCCAGCTCGGCGGCGAGTTCGGCGGCACCGGGCGCGTCGGCGCCGCGCCGGCTGGTGAGCAGCAGGCTGCGCACGCCGTGGGCGGTGACGAGATGGCGCGCGGTGAGCGCGCCGAGCCCGCCCGTGCCGCCGGTGACCAGCACGGTGCCGGACGTGGACCAGGAGCCGTCCGCCGGCGCCGTCTCGCGGGCGAGCCGCGGAGTGGTGAACCTGCCTTCCGCGTAAGCGAGTTCCGGCTCACCGGTGGGCAGGTGCTCGGGGATGTCCCCGTCGGCGTCGAGCAGGACGATCCGGTCCGGATGCTCGGCCTGGGCGGCCCGGGTGAGGCCGCGGACGGCGGACTGCTCGGGATCGGTGCCGGCCCCGCGAGTGACGACGAGCAGAGGCCGGTCACTGCCCAGGCGGGCCTGGAGCCGCGGCAGCAGATCGGCGGCCGTGTCGGCCCGCAGGACGGTGTACGACGCCGTGGGCTCGGTCGCCTCGGACGAGACCGGGATCCAGTCGATCCGGTACAGGTCACGGACGGCACCCGTCTCCGCCGCCAGCGGCCGCAGCGCCAACCCGGTGACCGTGGCGACGGGCCGGCCCGAAGGGTCGGCGAGATCGAGCCGGTGACCCGATCCCTCGGCGGTGACCCGCACCCGGAGCGCCTTGGCCCCCGAGGCGTGTACGGCCACATCGCTCCAGGAGAAGGGCAACTCGGCCCGTTCGGCCGCACCCGCGTAGGTGAGGGCGTGCAATGCGGAGTCCAGGAGCGCCGGGTGCAGCGCGAACCGGCCCGCATCCGCGTCCTTCGGCAACGACACCTCGGCATGCACCGTGCCGTCGGCGGACCGCCAGGCGGAGGTGAGGCCCTGGAAAAGGGGGCCGTAGTGCAGGCCCATGGCGGACAGGTCGTCGTAGAGGCTCGTGGTGTCGACGGGCTCGGCGCCGGCCGGGGGCCAGGCGACGAGGTCGGCAGCGGGTTCCACCGCCTCGCCGGACAGGGATCCCTCCGCGTGGAGGGTCCAGGTGTCCTCACCTTCGAGGCGGGAGTGGACGGTGACGGTCGGCTCGTCGCCTTCGCCGACGCGGACGCGCAGGGCGACGGCGCCGGTTTCCGGTACGACGAGGGGGGCGTGCAGGGTCAGGTCGCGGACGGTGCCACGGCCGACCTGGTCACCGGCGCGTACGGCGATCTCGACGAGCGCGGCG
>NZ_JBITDA010000066.1:0-8862 GCF_044453765.1 Streptomyces sp. NPDC051636
CGCTTCTTCTGTGAACCCATGACGGAGTCCTGTCCGGCAAAAGGGAAGGAGGAACCCACCAGACACGCCGCAATTAAGCAGCGACGCGCTACTAGCGCCCGTCGATCCCCAACTGTGGGGAAAGCAGCATGGGTTGCCGCGTGCGTATCCCGTGGTGTGCCATTTGCTGGATACGGCTGCTATGGCTGGTGCGCTGTGGGACGGTCTGCTGGGTCATGAGGCCGTCGAGCGGCTCAGCGGCGAGGTGGGGGTTGAGGCCGCTGAATTGCGGCGACTGGTCTGCCTGTGGGCTGGGTTGCACGACATCGGGAAGATCAGTCCGGCGTTCCAGCGCAAGTGCAGCAATTTGTATGAGGCGTTGCAGGCTGCGGATTCTGCGTACGGGCCGGCTTCGGTGGAGGAACTGCGTGATGCGCTGACTCTGGGGCATGACGAGGCCACGCACTGGGTGCTGGTGAGGATCTTCGAAGAGTTCGGCTATCCAACACACCCGCGGGGTGCTCACCGTGGGGTGGGGCACCAGGTCGCGCAGATGCTGGGTGGCCACCACGGCCGGTTCTGGCCGGCCATGTCGCGGCAGCAGGCCCGCCGACCGCGGCTGAATCATCCCGGTCTCGGGTTGGGTGTGTGGGAGGAGCAGTGCCGGGCTCACGCCGAGGTGGTCAGGCGGATGACGGGAAGCGCTGTCGTACCGCCTCGACACCTGCCCGCTTCCGTGGCTGTGGTTGTCGCGGGGCTGGTGATTGTCGCGGATTGGCTGGCCAGTCAGGAGGTCTTCATCGCGCAGCGGATGCCCGCCTCGGGCTGGAGCGCTGACGACGAGGGGCTGCTGGCTCATTGGGAGCGTTCGGTGAAGGATGCTCCGGCGGTGGTGCGTGAGGCGGGTCTGGGCCGGGCCGTCGTTCGGGAGCTGTCGTTCAGGGAGATGTTCGGTTTCGAGCCGAACGCGTTGCAGGCGTCCCTGGTGAAGGAGTTGCCGGAGCTGGTGCGGGGTCCGGGGCTTCTGCTGGTGACGGCTCCGCCGGGTGACGGCAAGACCGAGGCGGCGCTGTTCGGGGCAAGTGTGCTGATGCGTGCTGCCGGCGCGAACGGTGTCGGTTTTTCGTTGCCTACGATGGCGACGGCCGACGCCATGTACGAGCGGGTGCGGGCGTTCGCCGAGCGGACGCTCGACGGTGATGCTGCCCTGACGCGGGTGCACAGCATGGCCTGGCTGAGTGCGGACGCTGTCACGGATGCGGCCGGTTCCGCAGCCACCGCCGGCCCGGTGCTCTCCAGTGCGCATGCCTCGGTGGAGGCGGCCCGGTGGCTGCACGCGACGCGGCGCGGGATGCTCGCTCCGCTCAGTGTGTTCACGATTGATCAGGCCCTGGCCGGGGTTCTGCCTCTGCGGTACAACGTGCTGCGCATGCTGGCCCTGTCGGGGAAGGTCCTGGTCATCGACGAGGCGCACGCGTACGGGCCGTGGATGCACGCTCTGCTGCTGCGGCTGCTGGAATGGCTCGGTGCGATGGGAGCGCCGGTGGTGGTGCTGTCCGCGACGCTGACCGGGAGCACGGCGGGGTCGCTGCTGCAGGCCTACCGGCGGGGATGCGGCCGAACCGATGAGCTGCCGGTGGCCAGCCTGCAGCCGCGTTACCCGGGCTGGGTCTACGTCGACGGGGCGCCCGGCGGTGCTGTGAGTGAGCCGCGCGGGGTGCCGAGTGAGCGGGAGAGGGCGCTGGAGTTCCGGCTGCTGCCGGTCCGCCGGGATGCGGGTGCAGGCGATGTGCGGCATCGCTGGTCGGTGGTCAAGGAGTTGCTGCGGCCGGTCGTCGAGGACTGCCGTGGCACCGTACTGGTCTGCTGCACAACGGTGGCCGAGGCGCAGGAGACCGCTGCGGCTGTCCAGGCGTGGCTTACCGAACGCGCGGGTTCAGGAGCCGAGGTGCCCGATCTGCATCTGCTGCATTCCCGCTACCGGGCGGGGGACCGGCGCAGGATCACTGAGGTGTGCGAGACGTCGTTCGGGAAGACGGGACCGCGCCCCAGGGCGGCGATCCTGGTCGCCACACAGATTGTGGAGCAGTCACTCGACCTCGATTTCGACCTGCTGATCACTGATATTGCACCGCTGGCTCTTCTGCTGCAGCGCGCGGGCCGCTGCCAGCGCCACAAGCTGAACGGGTACGACCTGCACGGTGGGCAGCGGCCGGCCTGGGCGGCTGGTGATCCCCGGATCGTGGTGCTGAATCCAGTGAACGCCGAAGGGGAGTTCGAGCAGCCGAAAGCGTGGGGGTCGGTGTACCACGAGTCGCTGCTGCGGCGTACCAGTGAGCTGCTGGCGCAGCGTGCGGGGGGCCTGGTGCATGTGCCTGGGGATGTGCAGGAGCTCGTCGGCGCCGTGTACGCCGAGGAGTTCGGCGGTGATCTTGATGCGGAGTCCCGCAGGGAGCTGGAGGCCGCTGACGTTGCACGTCGTGCGCAGGAGGCGGCCGAGGTGCAACTGGCGGACATGGTGCGGGTGACGGCCCCGAAGGACACCGGGCAGGACCTGAGACGGCTGAGTGAGAGCCCGGTACCGGTGGACGAGGATCTGATCGCCACGCGGCTGGGTGCCGACTCCGAGCGGGTGATGTGCGCGTACGAGCAGGACAGCGGAAGGTGGACGCTGGACGAGGGCGGCGGCATTCCGGTGCCCGGCCTGAACGGCGAGGCGCGAGTGGGGCGTGACGGGGCGCGGCTGGTTGCGCAGTACATGATCCCGGCGCCCGGGCGTCGGTTCCGTGAAGGGGCTGAGCTGCTCGAGCTTCCTGACGCGTGGAAGAGGAACGCGGTCCTGAGGGACTGGAAGATCCTTCCGATGCGCCGCCGGACCAAGGGGGAGTGGCGGGGCACTGTACAGCGCGGAACGGCCCGGTATGGCGACTTCGGGCTGATTCTCGGTTAGCACAGTATCGCTTCGGCTTCTTTGGCTACCGTCGGTTCCGTCGGGTGACAGAACGAGTTCGGCTCACCCCCGCTGTCGCGGGGACCAGGCAACCGCACCACGAAGAAAACGGTTTTTGCGCAGTATCGCGGCTCACCCTCGCGCTCGCGAGGAACCTCAAAACGAGGCTACCGAACAAGGAGGTGGTCGTCCTCGTGGACCAGCATTCGCAGTTTTCCCTGTTATCCGAGCACTGGATGACGGTCCTGTGGGCCGATGGCCCACAGGACCGCCCGCCGGCGGTCGGGCTGAAGACCCTGCTCACACAGGCGCGGCAGATCAGGGCCCTGGCAGTAGGCCCGGCGCCCGCACTGTCCGCTCTTTACCGCATCCTGTACGCGATCACGGCCCGCGTCACCGGCCTCGACCAGGCACAGGACGGTCCCGACGAGTGGCTCGACCGCCGCGCGGAACTGCTGGAGAACGGACCCGATCCCGCCGCTGTCGATGCGTATCTCGATCCGCTGGCCGCACGCTTCGACCTGTTCGGGCCGCAGCCGTTCCTCCAGGACCCGCGGCTGGCCGGCGAGTGCCCCAAGGCGGCCGGCGTGAACAAACTCGTCCTCGGCCGCCCAGCTGGAAACAACTCCACTTGGTTCGGGCACCACTTCGACGACGCCCCTGCGCCCGTCGACTGCGCCGAGGCCGTCAGCCACCTGCTGATGTGGCTGTACTACGGACCCTCCGGCCGTTGCGCGACCCGCACAGTGGCAGACACCAGCGAGGCCAATGCCTCCGCCGGCCCGCTGCGTTCTACTCTCTCCTTCCACCCGGAGGGCGCGAACCTGTGGGAGACGCTCCTGGCGGGCCTCGTCCCGCCCGAGAGCACGGTCAGACCAGAGCAGGCCCTGTGCCCCTGGGAACGCGAGCAACCGTCTGACCCTCTTGCCCCGGCAACCGCCTATGCGGGCCCGTTGTCCCGGCTGACCGGCGGCTGGCAGCACGCCCTGCTCCTCGTCCCCGATGCCGACGCCCGGCATGTGACGGATGCCTACATCACCTGGGGCCACCGCGGGAAGAAGCCACCGACCAACGACGCGTACGTGATCTGGCAGGTCAGCCAGCAGGGAAACCCCTATGCCCGGCCCGCCGACTCCGGTCGCGCCCTGTGGCGGGACATCGACGCTCTCCTGCTCAAGGAACCCAGCGGCTCTCAAGCCGCGCGCCGGCCGGCCGTGTTCGCCACCGTCGGCGACCTCATGGACGACGACCGCATCAGCGTGCGCGCCCTCGGCTTCGAGCAGGACGGCAAAACCAAAGACGTGCAGTTCGTCCAGGCATGCACGCCCCGGCTGCTGAACCTGATGGAAGAGCGCCGCCCGCAGATCGCGCGCAGTATCGGCGACCTCCGCGTCGCCGGGGAACTGTACGGCCGCCGGCTCGGCCTCGCGGTCAAACGGGCCTGGGCCGAGATCAACAACGCGAAGATAGCGGACTGCGCCTGGGCCGAGCAGGCCGCCGCTCACTACTGGCCACGGGCCGAGCAGTTGTTCTGGACACGGGTGCGGGCCGAGGACTTCGACGGCGCCTGGCGCGGCTTTCGCCGCTTGGCCGAGGAAGCCTACGACGAGGTCACCGCCGGCCCGGCCCGCACGGCCCGGGGCGCGCGAGCCGTCGAGCACGCCCGCCTGGAGCTGTACGGAGGGCGGCGCGGGACCCGCGGCACTCCCTCTGCCGTCGCGCAGAAGACGGCCTGAGCCCCGCCGCCCTGAACAGGCACACGGCCCCATCACACCGCAACCTCATGTCCTGTTACGAGAAGGTGCCATGACCGCCATTCCCCACCAGACGCCACCCGCGGAGGACCCGCCCGGCCCGCACGCCCGCGCCCACCGGTTCGTCGCCCAGGTGCGGACCCTGTGCAAGGACGATCCCGGCAAACGGGCCGCCCTGCGCAGCGGCCTGGGCCGGCCCGTCGACGACTGCGCCCGCATGCACTGGGTGATCGCCGACCTCGTACCGGTCCCGGACCGGCACTACGACAGCACCGAACGCGCCTACTACGCAATCGCTGCGATGATCGCCTCCGTGCCCGGCCCGGTGTCCGCCCCGGCACATCCCGCGCAGACCTCGGCCATGCCGGGCACGGCGCGCCGCAACCTGGGCGAGTGCCTCGCGCAGGCCGTCGAGGCGGGCCTGATGCGGGAAAGCAGCGCCGAGTCCCGGCTCCGGCTGCTGACCAAGCAGAGTGTGGGCGGCCTGCACCGGCACCTGCCCTCCACGGTGAGGATCCTGGCCGGCCGTCCGGAAGGCGTCGACTGGGCCCAACTGCTCGTCGACCTCACATTCTGGGAGCGCGACCGGCCATGCATCACACGCCGCTGGCTGCAGGCGTTCTACCGCACCCGGCTGCGCAGGGACCAGCACAGCGCCGACGCCGCCGACCGAGAAGAACACAGCGCCGCCGCGCCTGCCGCCCAGTAGAACCCGCTTCCCCTTCTTCTTCTCATCCTGCAGGAGTTTTTCGATGTCCCAGACCCACGGCCACTTCATCGAGGCCCACATCCTTCAGAGCATCCCGTTCGCCAACCTCAACCGGGACGACACCAACTCCGTGAAGACGGTCCAGTTCGGCGGAGTCAACCGCACGCGCGTCAGCAGCCAGAGTTGGAAGCGCGCCATGCGGCTGCGGCTGCAGACCAAACTCGGCCAGGAGGCGCTGCGCACCCGGCGCCTGGCCGAGCGGATCGAACGCCACCTCAGTGACGAGCGCGGGTGGCCGCAGCCACTAGCCCGGCGAGCCGGCCAGCACATCGTCGTCGCCAGCAGCGTGGGCGGCGAAGCCCCGGGCAAGGACAAGGAAGACGACGCCTGGTCCTCCGCGGCCATGGTCTACGTGCCGGACACCGCCGTCACCCAGCTCGCCGACCTCGCGGAGCAGCACCGCGGCGAACTGGAAACGGCGAAGGACAGCAAGACGCTCAAACAGAAAGACGCCCTCGTTCCCACCGACGCCGTCGACGCGGTCCTGCGCTCCCGCAACGGCATCATCAATCTCTTCGGCCGCATGCTCACCCAGGTCGACGACGCCAAGGTCGACGGCGCCGTCCAGGTCGCGCACGCCTTCACCACCCACGAGACCGACACCGAGATCGACTACTTCAGTGCCGTGGACGACGTCACCAGCGACTGGGCCGACACCACCGGCAGCGCGCATATGGGCAACACCGAGCACAGCGCCGGCGTGCTCTACCGCTACGTCGTCGTCGACACCCGCGAACTGCTCCGCAACCTCGCTAACGACACCGGCTCCGCACGAGAACTGGTCACCGGGTTCCTGGACGCGGCCGTCCTGTCGCTGCCGCAGGCCAAGAAGAACTCCACCGCCCCGCACACCATCCCCGCCCTGCTCCACCTCGCCGTGCGCACCGACCGCCCCATCTCATACGCCTCCGCCTTCGAACAGCCCGTACGGGCCGGCCGCGACGGCGGGCACACCGAGCCTTCCATTGCCGAACTCGACGCCTACGCCACCGCCGTCAACAAGCTCCTCGGCGGCACAGGCATCCCCTACAGCGGCTACGCCTCCCTGGCCGCCAAGGACATCACCGGGCTCGGCGCCCGCGCCGACTCCTTCCACGACCTCATCCAAGCCGCCACCGACGCCGCCCTGCCCGCCGGAGACAACCAGTGACACCCCCCGCGCCCGCCGCCAACGACCGCGGCGGACTGCTGCTGCACCTGAGCGGCCCGCTGCAGTCCTGGGGAAGCAACTCCCGCTTCAGCACACGCGACACCACAGCCGCACCCACCCGCTCCGGCCTCATCGGACTCATCGCCGCCGCCATGGGACACCACCGCGACCACCCCCTCGACGACCTCACCGCCCTGCGCTTCACCGTACGCATCGACCGGCCCGGCACCCGACTGCGGGACTTCCACACAGTCGGCGGCGGCATGCCCCGCCGCCTCACCATCGCCACCGCAGAACGCAAACGCCGCAGCGGCGACACCGCCACCCTCGTCTCCCAACGCCACTACCTGCAGGACGCCGCCTTCACCGTGGCCGTCACCAGCAGCAACCCTCAAATCCTCAGGGACAGCGCACACGCGCTGCGCAACCCCCAATGGCCGCTCTTCCTCGGCCGCCGTGCCTGCCCGCCCAGCGGCCCCGTCCTGCTCGCCGAAACCGAGCACCCGATCCTCCCCCACCTGCTGCGCCTCCCGCTCGCCCGCACAGCCCCGCACCACGGCGCAGCCAAACCCGTGCCCGTCGACTTCACCGCCGACCAGCCCCTGACAGAGCAGCTCCACACGGCGGCCGGAGAATCGGCGGCAGCCCCCGACATCGAGGAACTCACCCAAGACGCACACGACGAGCCGGTCTCCTTCACCACACTCGACCGCCGCTACCGCTCCCGCACCCAGTACCGCATCACCTTGCCGCTCCCCGCCGACAGGTGCGCCGGACTCGGCCGCGACTACCTGACCGCCATCAGCACCTACCTCGAGCGGGAGGCCCTGCGGTGAACACCAACCTCATGGACACCGACGTGAAACCCGACCAGCAGACCGCCCTGTGGCTCACCCGCATCGTCCCCGATCCACGCGACCGCGACGCCCGCCGCGACATCCGCAGCGCGGTCGGCCTGCACCACCGCGTCATGCACCTCTTCCCCGACGGCCTCGGAGCGGACGCCCGCCACCAGACCGGCACGCTCTTCCGGCTGGACGAGACCCCACACGGCTTCAGCATCCTGGTCCAAAGCGCAACCCCACCCGACCTCTCCCGCCTCGCCCCCTCCTACGGCACCGCGCAGGCAAAACCCCTCACACCGCTCCTCAATACGCTCCGCAACGGCACCCTCGTCCACTACCGGCTCACCGCCAACGCAACCCGCAAACTCGGGAAAAACACCACCGCCGGCCGACCCGGCCAGGTCGTCCCCCTCCACGGCGAGGAAGCCGAACAATGGTGGGACCGCCAAGCACACCAGAGCGGACTGGCCCTGCACAGCACCAGGAGCACCCGGCTCAGCGACGCACACGGCGAACGCGGCAGCGACAAAGCGAGAATCACCCACGCACGCACCCGCTTCGACGGCACCGCAACCATCACCGACACCCAAGCCCTCATCGCACGCATCACCGCCGGCATCGGCCGCGGTAAAGCGTACGGCTGCGGCCTGCTCAGCATCGCCGCCGCCCGATGAGCGCCCCCATACGAGCCAGACGCCAACTGGCCGCACCCGCCGCCGCGATGATCCCCCGCATCGCAGACTCCCTCTCCTTCCTCTACCTGGACGCCGCCCGCATCGTTCAGGACGACACCGGCGTCGACGCCATCATCAAGTCCAAGACCGGACCACACCGCGTCGCCATCCCCACAGCCGCCCTCAGCTGCCTGCTCCTCGGCCCTGGAACCTCCATCACCACCCGCGCCCTGTCCACCCTGGCCCGCCACGGAACCACCGTGATCTGCATCGGCGCGGGAGGCGTGCGCTGCTATGCGGCGACCGTCCCCGACGGCATGCCCAACCGCTGGCTCGAGACACAGGTACGGGCCTGGGCCGACGACACCCAACGCACAGCCGTCGCCCGACGCATGTACAACCACCGCTTCGGCGACACCGCGCCCAAGGACACCACCATCGCCCAACTACGCGGCCTGGAAGGCCAGCGGATGAAGGCGATGTACCGCCTCCTCGCCCAGCAACACCGGGTGCGCCCCTTCAAACGCTCCTACGACCCCGCAGACTGGGACAGCCAAGACCCCGTCAACCGCGCCCTGTCCGCAGCCAACACCTGCCTGTACGGCATCACCCACGCAGCGATCACCGCCATCGGCTGCAGCCCCGCCCTAGTAGGGCTTGGTCAGTTTCACTCGTGAGTGGCATGTCTGTTGGGCTGTGGGTGTCGTTGTGGTGGTGTGACACCTGGGGAGATGGCCGAGG
>NZ_JBITDA010000067.1:0-8320 GCF_044453765.1 Streptomyces sp. NPDC051636
CGGTCCGGGAGCAACGGCTCGATCCGCGCCCACTGCGCATCAGTCAACGGCACACCCGGACCAACGACCGACTGATCCAAACGAAACTGCCTAGCCTACGGCCACCTGGGCTACGCTGCGACTGACGTCGAAGGCACTGTTGGATTCGGTCTCCAATCTTTCCGGACGAGGGCTCAGGCCATCGGCAGGTACACGGAGAGCAAGTCCAAGATGGCAAGCGCCCAAGCTGGGCCCGCACAGATCCCGGACGTCGACGCAGCGTTCACGGCCTCCTACTGCATCGGCACTACTGCCGGGCGGACTTGCAGCACCTCGATCACTCTCCGCCTGGACTCCGTTTTTGCCTACGTGGTCATCAACACAGTCGGCCCAACCACCGCAGCCGATCCCAAGGTCCTGAACTCTGTCACCCGCATGTTCGCCCAGCGCATCCGGCAGGCACAACATGGGCAGCCTCCATCGGCAAAAGCAACATGAAACGGCAGGCATCTAACTCTTCGGATTCACTTGACAGAAGTTGTGCCAGAACCCGAGTTTCGACGTCACCGGGGTACTTGCCAGACCAGCATCGGGAGTGCTCCTGGTGAAAGGCCCTGGTCATGCCGCAGATGTCGAAGGTCGAGCTGTACGCCGCGATTCGGCGCGACCACCGAGACGGCATGACGATGACATGTGGCGCCAGCAGCTCTCACTGACGCGCATCTTCGACTGGCTGGAGGGATTCCCTGCCGACACTTGGCAGGACCGATGGCTGCTGAGCGGTTCCGACGACCTGGGCTCCGGCTGGGGACCGCAAGGGCTCAGCGCGGGCACCCGGTCGCGCTTCACCGCCGGTCTGGGCACCTTGATCGTCCCTCAGGTGATCCGGCCCTCCTACGGTTGGCTTTTCGGCAGCCGCCTCCTGGGCGTCTACGACGCCTACCGTCGGCACAACCAGCCGGCACTGTTCGCCGAACTCAAGCAGCGCGCCGGCGGACAGCGCTGCGACGAGCACGCGACCGAAGCCCTGAACGTGCTCACCCGCATGAGCATCGTCACCGGCAAGGACCTCATGGCCTTCGACCTGGAGGACCTCACCGACTACGCCAGGGCCCGTCGGGACAACGGCCGCACAGTGACGGCCCTGCCCCTCGCCTACGACATCCTTCACGCCGTCGGCGGTCTGAAGGACTCGCCACCGACCCTGCGCGAGGCCCAGGCCCGCGGCCAGCTCACCCCCGCCGAGCTGATCGACCGCCATCCGATCGCCAACCGCGCGGTCCGCGACGTGCTCGTCCACTACCTTGCCGAGCGATCCGCCGTCCTGGACTACGGCTCCCTGGTCAACCACGCCCAGATGCTGGCCGACCTGTTCTGGGGCGACCTGCAACGCCATCACCCCACGATCTCCTCGCTCAACCTGCCTGACGAGGTCGCCCAGGCATGGAAGCAACGCGTCCGGGTCCTGCCCGACGGGCGACCGCGCCGCACCGCCCACGCAGTGTTCCTGGCCGTCCGCTCCTTCTACCTGGACCTCTCACAATGGTCGATGGAGGACCCGGCCCGCTGGGCGGCCTGGGCAGCACCCTGCCCGATCAGCGAGGCCGACATCCGCGGCTACATCAAGGAGACCCGGCACCGGCAGGCGCGAATGCAGCAGCGCACCCGCACCCTGGTCCCCGTCCTGCCGCAGCTCGTCCGCGCTGCCGAGGCCCGGCTGCAACGTGCCACGCTGCTGCTGCAGGCAGCCCGCTCCGCGAAGCCTGGTGAGGAGTTCACCGTTGAGGGCTCGCAGTATCGACGCACCGGCAGGGACGGCAGCCACTGGCGTCCCACCGCGCTGTTCCTCGCCCCCGTCGGTGAACTGGGGCCGCGGTTCGATGCCGAATGCGAGGAGAACAACGCGTTCTGGACCTGGCGAGCATCGAGGTTCTGCGACGCACCGGGGCCAGGATCGAGGAACTGCTGGAACTCACCCACCTGAGTCTGCGTCAGTACCAGGCGCCGACTGGGGAGACGGTGCCGCTGCTGCAGATCAGCCCGTCCAAGACCGACCGTGAGCGCGTCATCCCCGCCGACCCGGACCTGGTCGCGGTGCTCGCCCGGATCATTCGCCGCATCAAGGGCACCGGCGAGCGAGTGCCGCTGCTGACCCGGTACGACGGCTACGAGCGGGTCTTCGGCCCACCGATGCCGTACCTGTTTCAGTGCCCCTCCCAGCACCGGCTGCAGGTCATCTCCCCCAAACGGATCCGCGAGTTCCTCACCGAGCTTGCGCTGCGGGCTGGCATCGTCGACGTCGACGGGACACCGCTGAGGTTCACGCCGCACGACTTCCGCAGAATCTTCTCGACAGAGACGGTCAACGGCGGCCTGCCGATCCACATTGCCGCGAAGCTCCTTGGCCACCTCGATCTCAACACCACTCAGGCTTACGTCGCTGTCTATCCCGAGGAAGTGATCCGCCACTACCGGCAGTTCGTCGACCAGCGCCGAACGCACCGTCCCAGCGAGGAGTACCGCGAGCCCAGCGACACCGAGTGGCAGGACTTCCGTGACCACTTCAGCCTGCGCAAGGTCGCACTCGGCACCTGCGACCGGCCCTACGGGACCCCTTGCCAGCATGAAAACGCCTGTGTCAGGTGCCCCATGCTCCGGCTTGACCTGGCCCAGGAGCCCCGGCTGCTGGAGATCGAGACCAACACCCACCAGCGCCTGGGAGAGGCCCAGCGGATGCAGTGGCTCGGCGAGGTCGCCGGACTACAGGAGAGCCTGCGGCACATCGCCGACAAGAAACAGCAGGCCGAACGTCTGCGAGCCCAAATCGGCCGAGGGGAGGACGGTGTCGCTGCCCTTGGTTAGGTCCTCACGCCTCCGCGATGATCTGGGCCTTGAGCCGGTCATATTCGGCGACCGCGTCCGGCAGGTGATCGAAGAAGTCCTCCCAGAAACCAGGTCGCTGCCACTCCTGGGGCGCCAGGCTCAGCCTGCCGTCGTTCAGTGCGGTGACCCAACAGGTCGGCATCCGATCGGACACGATCTCGAACATGGCCGCGTCCCACAGTCCAGGGGAGTCGATCTCGTCTCGCCTCGCATTGCGGTCAGGAAGGCGGAACAGGACGCTGGGCCGAGCGGCGGACACTTCGAGGACCGGGTACTCCTCGCCGATCCGCACGCCTGGATGCTCGCTCACTACCGTCGAGGTCCCGGGCTGGATGATTTTGATGCATCGGACGATCACCGCTGCAGCCTATGCAGTTCCCGGCTCCGCCGGCTCCCGGCCTGCGGACGACGCCGGGTTCAGCACGACGGGGACCGGTGCCACCCGGTGAAGTGCGGATCAGCCAGCAACACCACACGGTCCGCGTCGACATCGAAGCCGAGCACCTGGTGCCCGGGGTCAGTCTCCGGCGCGAGCACTACAGATTTGTCCAAGGAACGTCCGATCGCCCGCAGGAAGCCGCACAACACGTTCAGTTGCACCTGGCCCTGGAGCTCCCGAAGGTCACGTCGAAGTCTCTCCTACTACATCGCCTACTGTCCGGCCGGCACGACGCTGGACCAGCTGATCCGCATCGCGGGCAGCCGCTGGGCGGTCGAGGAATGCTTCGTGCGACACGAGGCTGCTTGAGCTGAGTGAGCTCACCGAGGGGAGGTTCCGTTGAGGAAGGTGTAGTTCCGGGCCAGTGTTCAGGGCCTGTCCCCGCCCCGGCGTGCGTTCCTGGTAACGGGAGGGTGCGAAGCCCGGGGGAAAAGCCCAAGGGCTCCCGTTCCATCCGGGAGTTACAGGCAAGGGGAATGAGCGGACGGGTGAATGTGAATGAACCCTTGGCCATGCCTCGTAACTTCGAACCCCGCCGATGGGACGTTCCAGCGGGGTACAGGACTGGCCGCTGAGAAGCGGCGGGCGCCGGCTGGAGAGAAGCAGTCAGCCGGGAGAACACCGCCGTCCCGGGGTAGAGAGGGCACCCATCCCGCTCGCATCTCGCTCATGCAGAACGTGGAAACCCCGCAGGGGTCCCGGTCACACAGTGCATCGGGTAGGCCGACCGCAAGGAAAGCTCAAATCCCCGGCGGGAACAGGATGACCCAAGAAGCGAACGCCGGTGGCCGAAAGACAACAGGAAACCGGGACACAACAGCTGGTCACTCCGCCAGCCGTCCCGCATAACTGGCCGGACAGGGTCCCAAGTGACTCAGCCCGAAAGGGTGCTGACGTGGGTCAGGTGAGCCTGCGAAGAGGACGATGAAAAGGACGACGGAACTGAAGGGCACGTTAGACGCCCCGCCGCCTAGAGGCGGCGGGGTGAACGGACCGGAAGACGAGCTACTCGACTGGCATGCGATCGACTGGGATGCCGCCGAGGAGAACGTACGTCGTCTGCGCCAGCGCATCTTCGCGGCGTCGCAGGCAGGGGACCTGAAGAGGGTCCGCAACTTGCAGAAACTGATGCTCCGCAGCCGCAGTAACACGCTGGTCAGCGTGCGACGGGTGACGGAGATCAACGCTGGCCGCCGGACGGCGGGCATCGACGGCAGAGTCGTGCTCACCAACCCGGGAAAGGCCGAGCTGGCCACCTGGGTCCAGCACAGCTCAGCTCCGTGGAAGCCCAAGCCCGCCCGGCGTGTTTACATTCCGAAGAGCAACGGAAAGCGGCGTCCCCTCGGGATTCCCGTCATCATTGACAGAGTCCTGCAAGCCAAGGCAGTCAATGCGCTGGAACCCGAATGGGAAGCCCGGTTCGAGCCGAAGTCCTATGGCTTCAGACCGGGCAGGGGATGTCAGGATGCGATCCAGGCGATATTCACGGTCGCGCACGGGAAGAACCCGAAGCGGAAGTGGGTACTGGACGCGGACCTGGCAGCGGCATTCGACCGCATCGATCACGTTCACCTTGTCGAGATGCTGGGAACCTTTCCCGCAACGGAAATGGTCACCCGATGGCTGAAAGTCGGAGTCATCGAGAAGGAGTGCTTCACCGTCACTGAGGAAGGAACACCTCAAGGCGGAGTGATCAGTCCCCTCCTGCTCAACATTGCTCTCCATGGAATGGAAGAGGCTGCCGGAGTCCGCTATTTCACCGGCGGATCACACGCCGGTGAAACAAGACCGGGCTCGCCGGTGCTGATCAGATACGCTGACGACCTGCTTGCCTTCGCTCACTCCAGAGTTGAGGCCGAGCAGATCCAGGCGCAACTGGCCACCTGGTTGAAACCCAGAGGTCTGGTCTTCAACGAGGACAAGACGAGCATCGTCCACCTCAACGAGGGCTGCGATTTCCTGGGGTTCAACATCCGCCGCTACCGCGGCGGAACGGTGCTCCTGATCAAACCCAGCACAACAGCCGTGCGACGCATCCGGAAACGGCTTGCCGCCGAAGTCAAGGCCCTGCGAGGGGCCAACGCCGAAGCGGTGATCCACAAGCTCAACCCGATCATCCGGGGATGGGCCGCCTACTACCGGAGCGCGGTGTCCAGCCGCATCTTCCATGCCCTGGACGCCTACGTGTGGAAGCTCGTCTACAAGTGGGCAACTCACACACACCCGAACAAGCCGAGGCACTGGGTCACCTCCCGCTACTTCGGCATGTTCAACAAGGCCAGGCGTGACCGGTGGGTCTTCGGCGACCGCGACAGCGGCCGCTATCTCGCCAAGTTCTCCTGGACCAAGATTGTCCGGCATCAGATGGTCAAAGGCGCGTCGTCCGTCGACGACCCAGTCCTTGCCGACTATTGGGCCGAACGACGTCGCAAACACAAGCCAGCACCTGCATACGCCCGCGAGCCATCAGGGCTTGCTTGAGCCGTGTGCTCGGACAACGGGCCCGCACGGTTCTGAGGGGGGACCGCCGCAGCAATGCGGCGGTCCTACCCGACCAGACCGCCAAGCAGCAATGCGGCCTGGACGACTACCAGGTCCGCCGCTACCCGCCACATGACCCTGGCGATGGCCGCCCACGCCTGCCTGACCGTCCTGCGGGCCCGACAGCTGGACACGGACAAAGCAGAAACGGATCCTCCCAGCTCATCCACCTCAGCCTCGCCGAAATCCGACGCCTGATCCACCGCCTCACCGACCGCCGGCCAGCACCGATCGAGCACATTCTGCAATGGTCAACATGGCGCCGACGACGCCAGTATCAGGCCCGCCTGAGTCACTACAAACGACGCGGACACAGCCCCTGAAAACTGCCCAGCACTCAGAACAAGCACCGTTGCAGTATTAGACGCCATTTCACTTGGTCAGTCTGCGGTGGCATATGAGGGTCGCGGCGATGGCTGTGAAGGCGAGGAAGTGTTCGGGCTTGCGCTCGTAGCGGCGGTGCAGGCGGCGGCAGCCGGACAGCCAGGACACGGTCCGCTCCACGACCCAGCGGTGCCGGCCCAGGCGTCGGGACGACTCGATGCTGGCTTCGTTCACGTGAAGTAGCAGCGTTTGATCAGCAGTTTGGGCAGCAGTCGGCGATCTTGAGTGCTGCAGATGCTCACGAGAAATGACGTCGCCGTGGTGCGGTGCCACCGGAGCGCGACTGAAGCGGTCCGTCTCTTGATCACCGGTCGTTAGACTCCCGGCGTTCGGATGCTGTCGATGGACTGGAAGGCCAAGCCATGGACGATGACCGTTGGGACGACTGGCCGGAACGGTGGGTCGCCACGGACTGCGACGTGCGGGCGGCCGTCAGCGCGATCCCGCGGGAGGTCAAGGACGGGTTCAGGTACGACGAGGTCCCCTGGCAGCGGTTCCGGCACTTCTACGGCCCGGGCGAGGAGATCCCCGGCCTGCTCGCCACGCTCGCGTCCGGGGACGCCGAAGCTGCCGACAGGGCCCTGTGGCAGCTCTGGACGAATCTTCACCACCAGGGCGGCACGATCGCGGTGGGAGCACTGGCGGTGCCGTTCCTGCTCCGGATCGCGGCGGCCGCGCGCCCCGAACTCCGTGCCCAAACCCTTCGTCTGGTCGCCGAGATCGGCCGGTGTCAGCACATGGGGGACGGATCGCGGGAAGGCCTGCTCCAGGTCGCCGAGGAGCCGTTGATGATCGAGGGCAGCACGATGTGTCCGGTGGACTGGACGATCCAGGCCGCCCGTCAGGCCGTCACGGACGACCTGCACCTTCTGCTCCCGCTTCTCTCCGACCCCGACCCCGAGGTCCGCTCCGTGACCGCCTACGTCCTGGCGGCGGCGACCGGCGAGCTTTCACACGTCTCCTCTGCTCTGCAGTCCAGGCTGGCGAAGGAAGACAATGCGGTAGTCCAGGTGAGCCTGATCCTGGCGATCGCCCAACTCGCCCGCGAACACCAGGATGAACACGCTCCCAGGTGGGCCCGGGGCCTGTGGTCGGATCCCGGACGACCGCCCGAGGTCCGCATCGGCGCCGGCCTGGCCTGGCTGTGCTTGGTCACCGACCCCGCCCCCGACGAACTCCGCGCCCTCCTCACCGACCCCGGCACCCGTCAATACGACGGCCTGCTCCAGCCGGTGCCATGGCTCACCTGGATCGACCCCACCGGCGTCGGGCTGCGCAGCTGCATCGACGAAATGCTCACGGCGAACATCCCCGAAACAGTGCTTGACGATCCTTGGGGTGGAGGACCATCAAGCTGAACCATGCAGCGGTCAGCCGGCTTTGACGGGTGCTTCGGTCCGCGCCCGGGCCTGGCCGGCGATGATCGCGGCGTCCTTGGCGTCGGTCTTGCCCTCCCCCCGGTAGCCCTCGGAGGCGCGGCTGACAGCTCGGCCGGGGATGTAGAGCGTGTGCTGGCCGTGGTTGAGCAGCAGATCGATCAGCAGGGCGGCGCCGCCGTCGGCCAGGTCGATGCCCCAGGTGACCTCATCGCCCAGGGCGAGGACATCGGCCAGGAGCTTCAGCAGTTCCGCCTCGTCGTTGGCCACTCGCCGCGACAGCAGCCGCTTACCGGTGTCGTCGATCACCATGCAGCGACTATCACGCATGCCATGTGCGCGCCTATGCGACCATACGTCTCTTCGCGATACCCGTCGATCAAGATCAACCGCGATTGCGGCCCATGACAGAGGAGGAGCGGTGAGCGACGGCCACCCCCGGCTCGCGAGGAAGGCCGCAGCGACTCCCAAACCCATCGATACTGATCACCGGTTGGGCCGGCGAAGTGACTCCCGAAGCCGTCGACAGACGACTTCCGTTCTCGTGTACATAGCCAGCCCGTCAACCGTCACTCTCACGTCACCCCTCCGAGTCGCTGCTGAAAAGGCTCAGTGATCTTCTGAGCCTAGGCGGTTTCGTTTGGATCATCGGGCGGACCAGAGGAAGATGCCGGCGATGTGGAGTCCGGCGAGGTAGATGGTCGCGGTCTTGTCGTAG
>NZ_JBITDA010000068.1:0-7921 GCF_044453765.1 Streptomyces sp. NPDC051636
GCCCTTCGCTGAGCGACTACTCAACGCGAGCAGATGGGGTGCCGTCGACGGAATACGCGACACTTGAACATGCGACCTCACCAGTCCCGAGGCCGTCATAGCGGACGGCGAGCTTGTCGTATCGCGTGGCGACCGCGCGGTGGCGTTTGAGGCGATTGATGCCGCGCTCCACCGCGTGGCGTTCCTTGTAGTCGGTCTTGTCGAACTTCGGCGGCCGGCCACCGTGCGAACCGCGTTTCTTGCGGTTGGCGACCTGGTCGCGCTTCTCCGGGACCGTGCAGCGGATACCGCGCTTGCGCAGGTAGGCGCGGTTCGCGCGGGAGCCGTACGCCTTGTCGGCTCGAACCTTGTCCGGCCGGGTGCACGGGCGGCCCGGCCCGAGCCTGGGCACCCGGATACGGCTCAGGACCACCTACATCATCAGCACGTCGTGGTCCTGTTTTCCGAACGGGCGACTGGCGGCATTGATGCTGACCTGGAGTGACGCGTCGCGTAAGTGTCCGGGACGTACTCAGCGCACGCTGGAGGATCTGTTCTCCGACGCCGACGCCGAAGGCGTGAAGCTGCGGCTCGACGGCACAGGTGCAAGTCCGCCGCCCACGTGCAGGCCGCCCGGGTCGCAAGGCGTTCGTCTCCGGCAAGACTTGGATGCCGTGGTCGGAGCGGGCTTGACCTTGACGCTGGGTCAACCCTCCATCCTTCCGGCAGGGGCGTCCTCGCAGACGCGTGGAACAGCTCCGCAAAGGAGGCAGATGACCATGACGGCCCAAACGATCGCCGGTCCGGCGATGCGCGTGCAGGGTCTGGAGAAGTCGTACGGGAAGCTCGAAGTGCTGCGCGGTGTGGACTTCGACGTGGCGCCGGGCAGCATCTTCGCCCTGCTCGGCTCCAATGGGGCGGGCAAGACCACGACCGTGAGGATCCTCGCCACGCTCCTGAAGGCCGACGCTGGGACGGCGAGCGTCAATGGCTTCGACGTCGCCACGCAACCGGCGAACGTGCGGGAGTCCATCAGTCTCACCGGGCAGTTCGCGGCCGTCGACGAGATCCTCAGCGGTCGGGAGAACCTTGCCCTCGTCGCCAGGCTGCGCCACCTCAAGGACCCGGGCGCGATCGCGGATGACCTGCTGAGGCGTTTTTCGCTGAACGAGGCGGGCGCGCGGCGAGTGTCCACGTATTCGGGTGGGATGCGCCGCCGACTGGACATCGCGATGAGTCTCATCGGGAATTCGCCGGTGATTTTCCTGGACGAGCCGACGGCCGGACTCGACCCCGAGGCGCGCATTGAGGTGTGGGATGCGGTCAAGGAGCTCGCCGGCCACGGAACGACGGTGCTGCTCACCACGCAGTATCTGGACGAGGCCGAGCAGCTGGCCGACCGGATCGCGATCCTCCACCAGGGTCGGATCATCGTGAACGGCACCCTCACCGAGCTCAAGCAGCTCTTCCCGCCCGCCAAGGTCGAGTACGTCGAGAAACAGCCGACTCTGGAGGAGATCTTCCTCACGGTCATCGGCGGCGGCGACAAGAGCGACGCCACTGGCACGACAACTGGGGGACAAGGATGACCGCGTACTTCTTCAGCGACACTGCCGCGCTCACGGGGCGGACCCTGCGCCATGTCACACGCAGTATGGACACCCTCATCACGACCGTCATCACGCCGGTCGCCATGATGCTGATGTTCGTCTACGTGTTCGGCGGCGCCATTGATACCGGGTCGGTTTCGTACGTGAACTACATGCTGCCCGGCATCCTGCTCATGACCATCGCGTCGGGCATCTCCTACACCGCGTACCGGCTGTTCACCGATGTGAAGAGCGGGATCTTTGAGCGATTCCAGTCCATGCCGATCGCGCGGTCGGGTGTGCTGTGGGCCCATGTCGTCACCTCTCTGGTCGCCAACCTGATCGCGCTCGTGCTCGTCGTGGGCGTCGCTGTGCTCATGGGCTTCCGCTCAGGGGCAGGTGTGTCGGCATGGCTCGCGGTCGCCGGCATCCTGCTCTTGTTCACCCTGGCGCTGACCTGGCTCGCCGTGATCCCCGGGCTCTCCGCGTCGTCGGTCGAGGGAGCGGGCGCGTTCGCCTACCCGCTCATCTTCCTGCCGTTCGTCAGCTCGGCGTTCGTGCCCACAAAGACGATGCCCGGCCCAGTGCGCTGGTTCGCCGAGCATCAGCCGGTGACGTCGATCGTCAACACGATCCGTGCTCTGTTCACAGGGCAGCCGGTCGGCGACGACATCTGGACCGCCCTCGCCTGGTGCGTCGGCATCCTCGTCGTGGCGTACGTCTTCGCGATGGCCGCCTATCGCCGGAAGATCGCCTGAGGCAGTCTGAGACCCATGCTCACCATCAGCCAGCTCGCGGCGTACGCCGGGGTGACGGTACGGGCGGTACGCCACTACCACCAGATCGGCCTGCTGCCCGAGCCCGAGCGCGACCGGTCCGGGTACCGGACCTACGACGCTGGTGCGGTCGTGCGACTGATCCGGATCCGCACCCTGGCCGATGCCGGCGTGCCGCTGGCCAGGGTGCAGGAACTCCTCGACGCCGGCCCGGAGGAGTTCGCCGCCGGCGTCGAGGAGATCGACAAGGATCTGCGCGCCGAGATCCGGCGGTTGCAGGGCACCCGCAGACGGCTCGCCCAGCTCGCCGTCGGAGAGCACCTGGCGCTGCCGCAGAGCGTGGTGGACTACCTCGACCGGCTGCGCGGTCTCGGCGTCGAGGAGCAGTACATCGAGATGGAGCGGGATGCCTGGATCATGATCGCCGCCCAGGTGCCGCACCTGATCGACTCCGTGATCGCCAAGAAGCACGAGGAGCTGGACGACCCCGACATGGTGAAGCTCTACAGCCTTCTCAGCGGGGCACTCGACTGGTCGGCCGACGACCCGCGGATCGTCGAGGTCGCCGACATCATGGAGCGCCTGATGATTCGCGCTGTGGAGGCCGGCGAGGTGGGTGCCGACGACGGCATCGACGACCAGTTCGTCGACCTCTTGGACTCAACCATGGTCGAGTCCTCACCGGGCGCGGCGCGGCTGTTGGCGATCCTGGAGGAGCGGGGCTGGAGGGGCTGGACCCGCATCGAGCGAGTGCCTGCCGACAGGCTCAACACTGAGCTGCCGCCATCTTGAGAAGCCGTATCTCAACCGAACGTGATTCCTTGATTTCTGCTGTTCGGGGGTTGAGGAACATCGGAACGAAAACCGGCGCTGAGCCTCCCGCGCACCTGAGAGCGCTTTGACCTGGACTTCTTTGAGGGCGGAGCCTTCAGCAAGTCGAGTTGATCATTGACTGTGTGGAGGTCCGGGGTGCCGGTCGAGTTTCTGACGGATCAGCAAGCTGCCGAGTACGCGGCGTTTCACGGGGCGCCGCCCCGTACGGAGTTGGAGGGGTACTTCTTCCTGGATGACGCGGACCGCGAGCTGGTCGAGGCCAAACGGCGATCCCACAACCGCCTGGGCTTCGCCGCGCAGCTGACGACCGTGCGCTACCTCGGGGTCTTCCTCGACGACCCGACCGACATCCCGCCGGAGGTCGCCGAGTACCTCGCCGAGCAGCTCGGCATCGCGGACGCGTCGGTACTCAAGGCGTACGGCGAGCGGGAGAACACCCGCCTGGATCACGTGCGTGAGCTGCGGCGAATCCTGGAGTACACGGAGTTCGCCGAGGCGGAAGCCGAATTGCGGGTGTGGGTGGACGCGCGGGCCTGGACGACCGGGGAGGGGCCGAAAGCGCTGTTCGACGCGGCGGTGGGGTGGCTGCGCGAGCGGCGGGTGCTGCTGCCCGGAGTGACGACGCTCGTACGGCTGGTGGCCTCGGTGCGGGAGGCGGCGAACCAACGGCTGTGGGACAGCCTCTACGGGCTGCTCACCACCGGCCAGCGGGCAGTGCTGGACTCCCTGTTGAACGTGCCCCGGGGGTCCGGGTGTCGGAGCTGGGGACGCGATCGCGCACTACGGGCGGATCGCCAAGTCACTGCACATCCTGCGCCTGGCCGACGAGCCCGGCTACCGCCGCCAGATCAAGGCGCAGGCCAACCTCCAGGAGGGCCGCCACGCCCTCGCCCGGAAGATCTTCCACGGCCGCTCCGGACAGCTCTACCAGCGCTACCAGGACGGCATGGAAGACCAGATCGGCGCCCTCGGCCTGGCCCTCAACGCCGTCGTCCTCTTCAACACCCGCTACGTGGACGCCGCGGTGAACCAGCTGCGCGCGGACGGCTTCGACGTCCGCGACGAGGACGTGGCCCGCCTCTCGCCGTTCGTGCGGCAGCACATCAACATGCTCGGCCGCTACTCCTTCCAACTCTCCGACATACCCGGCGGACTGCGCCCCCTACGCGATCCGCATGCCCCCAAGGACGAGTGACCGCCTCCTGCCGGGTCACCTGCATCCCCGCGTTGGCGCTATTCAGCATCGGAGTGGGTGCAGCGAGGCGCCAGGGACGGCGGCTCGCTGCACCCACTTGGGTTCTTCGGCGGCGGGCCTGGTACACGACATGCCGACAGGCATGCCCGCGGCAGATCGAATTGTCCTTGGCTTGGGCCGGGGCCGGGGCAGCCCAGGACCGTCGCTGTCAGTGGGCGGTCCAGCCTCCGTCGACCGGAAGTACGGCACCCGTGAGGTAAGAGGCCGCTGGGCTGGCCAGCAGGACTGCCGCGCCGACCAGTTCTTCAGGGTCGGCCCAGCGCCCCATGGGGACTTGGTGATCGAGGAAGTCCCGTACGTGCGGGTCGTCATCGATGCCGTCGTTCAACGGTGTGCGAAAGGGACCTGGAGCCAGCGCGTTGACACAGATACCGGCGCCGGCGAGTTCGGCACCAAGGCTGCGGGTGAGTTGGATGACCGCGCCCTTACTGGCCGCGTAGCCTGCCCGACCTGCGGCACCGACGAGCCCGAGAGCACTGGCCAAGGTGACGATGCGGCCATACCCGGCACTGCGCATCACCGGTACGACCGCCTGGCAGGCGAGGAAGGTTCCGACGACATTGACATCCAGGCAGCGACGCAACGTGACAGCGTCGAGCGCCCCGAGCTCGCCTCGCGCCTGGATCCCGGCGCTGGTCACCAGCACGTCCACACGGCCGTACTCAGTGACGATCTCCTCGACGAGGTGGTGAACCTCGTCCTCCTCGGTTACGTCGCAGGCGAGGCCCAAGGCAGCATTGCCCGTCTGGGCAGCGATCTCGGCCGCCGCCTGACGGCACACCTCTGGCCGCCGGCTGGCCACCACTGTCGTGCATCCGGCGGACGCCAGGCCCAGCGCGATGGCCCGGCCGAGCCCGGTCGAGCCCCCGGTGACCAGAGCCACCTGCCCGGACAGATCCGTCCCCGGGCCGACGGACCCGTTCGTCATGGGCCGACGGGGAGCAGAAGTCCACCTGTGAACCGGACAAGTTCGCCAGCGGTGGTGGGGAAGACCGTGCGGGGAGTTCCGGCGGCGGCCCAGACCCGGGCGTAGTCGGCCAGCGCTGCATCGACCACGGTGGGAAGCGCACGGGGGTGGCCGACGGGTGCCACACCTCCGATCGCCTGTCCGGTGGCCTGGCGTACCTGCTCGGGGGTGGCGCGCCGGAGCTTGCCACGCCCCCACCGGGCGGCGAGTGCCGTGGTGTCCACCTTGTGCTGACCACTGGCCAGAACCAGAACGGGTTCATCATCGGAGATGAACACGAGACTGTTGGCAATCGCACCCACGTCGCACCCCAGGGCCGATGCAGCCTCGGCGGCCGTGCGCGTCGACTCCGCAGCTCGCGTACCTGACCCGCGACGCCGGCCGCAGCGAGGACGCGGGCCACCTGCATGCTGCGAACGGGCAGGGACGCGTTTTCCTGAGGCCCCATGAGACTCCTTCATACGAGGTCGCATCATCACGTGTTCCATATACAGAACGTTCCGTATGTGGAACGATAGGTCTCGCGCGGCATCGGATCAACTGGCCTCGGCAACAAGGAGGGGCTCACCATGGACCTGGCCACTCGCGTCGGATTGCGCCTGCGGGAATTGCGCGAAGCGCAGGGGATGTCACTGTCCGAGCTGGCCCGCAGGTCCAAGATCGGCAAGGGGACGCTCTCCGAGTTGGAGAGCGGCCGGCGCAATCCCACCCTGGAAACGCTCTATGCTCTGACGACGGCCCTCAAAGTGCCCCTCAGCACAGCGCTGCACAATCTCGCCTTTCCCACCAAGGTCTCTGGTCACGCCGTGGACGCCGTCCTCACCGAGCGATTTGAGACTGCTGCTGCGGTCACGGAAACCTACCGAGTGCGCATCCGCGCGGGAACGACGCAGGAGTCCGCCGCCCACACCCCCGGCACAACAGAGGACATCATCGTCCTCGCCGGCACCGCGCGCGTCGGCGTACTCTCCGCTCCTGCCCTGATCGGCCCCGGCATGCATGGCAGTTGGGCCGCCGACGTTCCGCACTTGTACCAAGCACCGTCCGGAGACGTCGAGGCTCTGCTGATCGTGCGCTACCCACAGTGAACCCTCATCGGCCCCATACCGGGCCGACAGCGGTCAGCGCCTGCTGTCGCCGGGCGCGAGAAGACTGGTGACTTCGGCGACCGCGTCCGCAGAGGGATGGAAGTAGCGCCGTACGTTCTCGGGCTTCTTGTGCCGGGACTTGGCCATGAGCATCAGCAGACTCGCCCCGGCCTCGCCGAGGTGAGTGAGTCCGGAGTGCCGCCACTCGTGCAGGTCCCAGCCCGTGCCGCTCTGGCCGCCGAGGGCGGTGTGCTCGTCCAGCAGCATGCGGGCCTGCCCGTACGACAGCCGGACCAGCCCAGTGTCCGGGCACACGTCGCGCGCGCTGACGACCTTGCCGGGGCCCGGCCTGCGGTGGGTGACGAACACCGGCCCACGCGTACGGCCCTTGAGCAGGCGAGGCAGCAGGCGGGCGGTGCCGGCGTCCCAGTACACGGTCTCCAGCACGTAGTCCTCGCGCACCGCGCCGCGGCGGCGGGTGCGCGGCCGGGCGCCCTTGGCCTTCACTGGGGCGCGGCGCCCGGCGAGATCCAGTTCCTCGACGTTGACGCCGAGGATCTCCTCCGACCGCGCGACGGTCTCGTACAGCATCCGCCAGAGCGTCTTCTCCCGGAGATGGACATCGCGGCGGGCGATCAGCCGGTCGATGGCCATCTTCGAGCGGGCCGGGGTCTCTGAGTCCGGCGGGGTCAGCCGCTTCGCCCACGCTGGCACCCTCGGGCCGTCATACCCGTGCTCGCCGCACCAGCTCAGCCACGACAGCACTGCCGCCCGGCGGGCGTTCCAGGTGTTGACCGCCGCCTCACCCACAGCTGTTCGAGGGCGCCGCCGATCTCGTCGTCCGCGACCGTGGCGAGCGAGCGGTCTTTCTGGTCGAGGCCCTGGCTGTGTCCGCCGCCGGGACGACTGCCGTGACCGAGGCGGAGCAGGAAACGGCGTCACCAGTGCCAGTGTCGGTGCCGGGCTCGACGGTGCCGCCCTGGCGGGACGGGCTGCCGGTGACGGTGCTGGCACCGGACTACCAGCGGATTCTGGGCATGCTGGAGGACCGGCGGTCAGCGGGCAGGGGACCGGCGAAGGCGAAGGAGATCACGGTGGAGCTGGGCTTGGGGACGACGCCGGCGAAGGTCGAGGGGGTGCGCTCGAAGGCCAGGCGCCTGGCCGAGCGCGGGTGGCTTCTGCAGGAGACGTCGGGGATGTTCAGCGCCGGCCGGCGGCCCGTGGCCGCGCCAGACGGCGGCTGCGCGGGAGGGTCCTAAGGAAAGACGTCCCGCTTCCTGCGGGGAAATGCAGGTGCAAGGCCTGCCCGGCGCTCCAACCTGAAGCTCCGCCCCTGGTCAGCCAGGGGCGGAGCTTTTGCGTGTATGCGGTTGCTGAGGCGGTCGGCGGAGTCGAGCCCCCGATCGGGCCCAAATGTTGAGGGGGCTGACCCC
>NZ_JBITDA010000069.1:0-7714 GCF_044453765.1 Streptomyces sp. NPDC051636
AACTGCAGACACTCCTCGCCCTCTGGGCCGGCGCCTGCCCCACCTGCCACCGCGACATAACCACGGCAATACAAACCTGACCAAGCCCTACTAGCGGCCGCCAGCGTGCGTCCACAGCAGACGCGTGGCCCGCAGGCTGATCGATCCGCCTCACTGCGTCGGCTATTGCCTGGCGAGGGGATCGTCAAGCTCGAACCATACGGTTTTGCCCCGTCCACTGGGTGAGTTACCCCAGGAGGAGGCCAGGGCGGCGACTATGAGGAGGCCGCGTCCGCCTTCTGCCTGGTCCTCTCGACGGGGGTACACCACGGGACGTGCTGGATGTGGATCGCTGTCACGGACTTCCATGCGCAGACGTGAGGGGTACAGCCGGACACAGACGTCCACATGGCTGTCGCCGTGGATGAGCGCGTTAGTGACCACCTCGGAGCCCAGAAGTTCCATCGACTCGGTCAGGTGCGGCCGCTCCCATGTCTGCAGAAGCTGGCGGAGGAAGGCGCGGGTGCGGGCGACTCCTTGCACGTCGTGGCGGTGGATGGCGGTCTGGGCGACCCTGTGCCGCGCTTGGGCTGGTGGGCCTTCGTAGCGGACGAGGAGCAGGGCAGCGTCGTCGGCGCGGGCGGACCCGGTGAGGGTGCTGATCAACAGGTCGCCAATGGTCTCCAGTTCTCCTGTAGCAGTGGTCACGGCGTCTTCGAGTACAGCGGCGGCGTTCTCGGTGGAAGTCAGCAGTTCGCCGGTGGTGAGTGCCAGCAGTGTTCCCGCCTCGAGTATGAGGCCGGTGGCGTGATAGTGAGGGTCTGCGTCGACGCCCAGGGGGATACCCGCGTCGGGTATCCGGGCTAGGTAATGGCCGTCTGCGGTGCGCATGAGGGGAGCCTCGTGGCCGGCGGTGGCGATCTGGGCGCGTCCGGTGTCAGGGTCCAACCAGACGCAGCAGCAGGTGGCGAACAGGTCGGTGTCCAGGCCGAGGAGCAGTTGGTTGGTTCTGTTCAGCACCGCACACGGGTCGTGCCCCTCGGTTGCGTAGGCGCGCACCGCGCTGCGCAGTTGCCCCATGACCACGGTGGAGGAGATGTTGTGGCCCTGGACGTCACCCACGACCGCGGCGACCCCGCCGTCGGGCAGGTTGATCACGTCGTACCAGTCTCCGCCGAGTTCGATTCCACTGGGGGTGGGCATGTACCGACTGGTGATGGCCAGGCCAGCGGGCTGAGGAAGCATCCGGGGCAGGAGCATTTGCTGCAGGTTCTCTGCCAGCGCATGCTGCGCGTCGTACATCTGTGTGCGCTCGATGGTCTGGCCGAGCAGTGTCGACAGCGCTGTGAGCATTGCTTGGGCGATTACGGTGCGGCTCTTCTCCGGTATGAATCCGATGGAGCACGTGCCGACGGCGCGTCCCGCAGTCAGCAGGGGGAGAACGACCCATACGCAGTTCTCGTTGTCCGGATCCGCGCTGTCCATCCTGCCGCGCGTCCTGTCATCGCCAGGGAGGTATTCCAGTTGGCGCTGTTGAGCGATCGCGTCGGTCTCCGGCGAAGCGCTGGTGAGGGGCATGTCGTTCAACGAGGATATGAAGTCCTTGGAGCATCCGGCTGTGCCCACCACGCGCAGCCGGGCGCTGTCGATCAGACTGATGGCCATTGCCCGCGCCCCGAACGCACAGGTGATCCGTTCCAGGGCCAGGGCTACCGCGTCTTCCGTACACGAGGCTGAGAGCAGCAGGCTGGCCAGCCTGTGCAGGTGGTATACCAGCGGGGCCGTATCCGAGTCGGTGCCGCTGGAGACGACGACAGGCACCGGAGGCGCGTCCATGGAGACCCCGTCGGCCGCCAGCCGATCAAGCTGGGCGGAGAGCGTGGCTGCGGCCTGGGCGAGATAACTCTGTTCGGTGTCGGTGACCACGCGGAACAACTGCGGCCAGAAAACCGATAGCGTGCCGAGGGGGCGACGCTCTGTGAGCAAGGGCCCCGCTGCCACCGTGAACGGGAAAGGCGCCATGACGGCCATCTCCGGATGTTTGGCAACCGGATGGATTGACTGGGTGATGGCCACCCGCCCGTGCCGAAGGGCTGCAGCTGACGCGTAAACGTCGTCGTCCGCCGAGAACGACTCCCCAATGCCCACCCCGAGGGGAGACACCGCCACGACAGCGGCGTTGAATGTGTTGCTCTGCGGGACGCGCAGGAATGCCGTGACGGCTGCTGCCCCGAGACGTTTCAGGCACTTCCGCGTCGCCGCAGCGAGCAACTCGTCACGCTGCGTGACACCGCAGGCGGCTTCGGGTAGTCGTGTGTAGTTCATGGAGGCCAGCTCTCGAAGACCTGCTTCAGCCGTCCGCTCTCAGGCTACCCCGGCGGCCTTGACGGGACCCCGCGAATCGGGGGTTTGTGCGCTCGGCTCATCGGTTCGGTTCGATCATCGAGTCGGTGATGGCGTCCGCGAGTTGGTGGAGCTGCGCAGCGAGGTCGAGGCGCTGTTGAGGCGTGTAGTGGGAGAGCCCTCGGCTCTGGCGTGCGCGCAGTGCGCACTGCATGGCGGCGAGCCTGTGGATGCCGTCTTCGGTGAGACGGATCAGAACCTGGCGTTCGTCCTCGTCCGAACGTCGCCGGTGACAACATCCTTGGCCTCGAGTTGTTTGAGCATGCGGGTGGCGGTAGGGACGCTGACCTCGGCCGAAGCGGCAAGCCTGCCGACAGGCAGTCCGCGCGCCTCGGCGTCTTCGGCCAGAGGGGCAAGAAGTGTCAGCTGGGCCCTGGACAGCCCGGTCTCCGATTGTCCGACGGTGGTGGTCCGGGGACGGCGCATGGCATAAAACAGCCGGTCAGCGGCCTGCGCCAGCTCTTCCACGCCCTCCCCGGAGGCGAGCTCACAGCTGTCATCAGGGGAATGCTTGCTCACCTCTCGCATGACTCCAGTCCGCACCTTTCGCCTCCCACCGCCCCGCCACGGGGAGCTGAGCCAGGGGATCACAACCCCTGGGTAGGCACAGCCCTGGCTGGAGACGGAACACCGGCCGATGGTGGCAGGACACGCGACGACGGCGCCGCCAAGGCACCTCATCATCCACACTCCGCCGGTCATCACGGATCGAGCTCTCATCCGTACTCCGGCACTACCTGGCAGGAGTCATCTATGTCCCTCAACAACGCAACGGCCCGTAGCGCTGTGTCCGGGTCCGGTACGGAGCGTCTTCGTGTTGCCGTTGTCACCGGTGGATCTCGCGGGATCGGCCGTGAAACGGTCGGCCGGCTGGCGGCGGACGGATTCGCCGTGGTGGTCGGCTACTCCGGCAACCGGGAGCAGGCCGAGGCCGCGGTCAAGGAGATCACCGCCGCCGGCGGCCGGGCGGTTGCGGTGCAGGCCGATGTGGCCGACGAGGAGGCGGTCGCGGGTCTGTTCGCCGCGGCCGAGTCCGAGTTCGGTGGGGTCGATGTCGTCGTCCATGCGGCCGGGCGGCTGTATCTGTCGCCGGTGGCCGAGATCGACTTCGACCAGCTGGATGCCGCGCACCGCACCAACATCCGCGGCACCTTCGTGGTCGCCCGGCAGGCGGCCCGCACCATCCGCGACGGCGGGGCGATCATCAACTTCTCCACCTCCGTGGTGGGCCTGGCATTCCCCGGCTACGGCGCCTACAGCGCCAGCAAGGGCGCCGTTGAAGCGCTCACGCTGATCCTGGCCCGGGAAATGCGCGGCCGGGATGTCACGGTCAACGCCGTCGCTCCGGGCCCCACCGCCACTGACCTCTTCCTGGAAGGCAAGGACGAGGAGACCATCGCCCGCCTGGCCGCCCAGCCCCCGCTGGAGCGGCTGGGCACCCCCGCCGACATCGCCGCCGTCGTCGCCTTCCTCGCCTCCCCCGCCGGCCACTGGGTCAACGGCCAGGTCATCCGCGCCAACGGCGGCATCATCTAACCGGCCCGGTCGGCCTCCTCCCCCCCCACACACGCTCATTGCGAGGAAAACCATGGTGTCTGATGTGAGTAGAGGTGTTCTGGTGACTGGGGCGTCCAGTGGTTTCGGGGCGCTGACGGTACGGGCTCTGGCTCGTGCGGGGCACACGGTGTACGCCGGGATCCGGCAGACGACTGCCCGGAACGCCCCGGCGGTGCAGGAACTGAACCGTTTCGCGGCCGAGCACGGGGTGCAGGCGCGGGCCGTCGAACTCGACGTCACCTCGCAGGAATCCGCGGATGCCGCCATCGCCGGCATCCTGGACGGCGGCGGCCGGCTGGACGTGGTCGTCCACAACGCCGGCCACATGGCTACCGGGCCGGCCGAGGCCTTCACCCCCGAACAGCTCGCCGAACTGTACGACATCAACGTGCTGGGCACCCAGCGCGTCAACCGTGCCGCACTGCCTCACCTGCGCGAGCAGGGCGAGGGACTGCTGGTATGGATCGGCAGTACCAGCACCCGCGGCGGCTGCCCGCCCTTTGTCGGACCCTATTTCGCCGCCAAGGCCGCCATGGACGCCCTCGCGGTCAGTTACGCCGGCGAAGTCCTGCGCTTCGGTATCGACACCGCCATCGTCGTCCCCGGCGCCTTCACCTCCGGCACGAACCACTTCGTGCACGCCGGAACCCCCGCCGACACCGCGCGGACCACCGCCTACGACGAACGCTACGGCCCCCTGCTGGCCGGCCTGGACGAACGGCTCTCCGCGCTGATTCCCCCGGACGCCGACGCGGCCGACGTCGCCGACGCGGTCGTACGCCTGGTGGCCATGCCCGCCGGCACCCGGCCGCTTCGCACCCACATAGACCCCAGCCATGACGGCAGCGAAGTCGTCTCCGCGGTCGCCGACCGCATCCGCGCCGACTTCTTCCGCCGCATCGGGCTGGACGACCTGCTCACCGCAGGCAGCTCCCTGTAATAACCCGCACCACCCATACAGACAAGGAAAACGATCATGCCGTTCGCAAACTTCAAGGTCCCCGCCGGCACCCTCGACGCCAAGCAGAAGGAGGAGATCGTCACCCGCGCCACCGAGCTGTACGTCGACATCTACGGCGAACGCGCCCGCGCCAACACCATGGTCCTCGTCGAGGAAGTCACCGACGGCGGCTGGGGCATCGGCGGCAACGTCCTCACCCTCGCCATGCTCCAGCAGACCCCGGACGACGGCGAGTAACCACTCCGCGCCCACAGGCGCGGCCGGGCACCGGCACCACGCCAACGCCCGGCCGCGCACCAGGCTTGGCGGGCACCCACAGACCGCCGGCCACAGCCCCCTATGCGCTCCGACCAAGGTCTTCAACGTCGTGACGGTTTCGCCCTGGAACTCTGCCGCACGCCCACGCGTCGCCCGACCAGCTCGGGCAACGAGGACTGGGCCTGCATCTCCCAAACCGTTCCAGCGTGCCGTCACGAAACCGAAGGAGATGGACGCCATGGTGCATCTGCGAATTTTCCAGGTCAACGTCCCGATACATCACACCACCGACAAGACGCGGAACGGCCTGCATGTGTTTACCGGTCAGGCTGCCTCGACGTGTGACGCCGTGCGGATCGCGCACGAGGTGTATGACGCTGCGGTAGTGGCGCAGCAGGCCGGACTCGGCATCCCCGGCAGACGGCCGGACGGTTGGGGAGTGAGCGGTCTGCGACCCGGCTGGGAGCCCGACTGGACCGCGGCCCGCGCCGATCTCTGGCAAGGTCGGGCCTTGACCCGTGTCACGTTGTGATGGCGCCTGGAAGCCTTCGGATTACTGCGTCATCTGCCGGAAGGCGCCGAAGAGGTCCTCCAGGTGATCCGTACGTGCCATCTGCCGGTGAGCGGTGCACTGGTGGATGTCGGCGGCCCGGAAGGACAGCTTGCGGTGGGTGGCGCCAACCCCGAGGAACGGCCCCTCCTGTGTGCCCCTGATCACCGAAGGGACCATGACGGTGTTCCCCGCGACATGGATGGCCTCGATACGGATGGTCAGGCCGGGAAAGGTGGCCACGAGGTCTTTGCTGACGTGCCGCTTCATGCCCTCACGCCCAGGCCCCTGGCCAGGAGCGAGCGGCGCGTCCACAAAGTCCTCCGTCAGGAGCGTGTCGCAGACCGATGTGTCGCCGGTCTCGAACGGCTTGTACATCTGCAGCCGTGCGCGCCGTCGCGGACTGACGCAGCACCGTCCAGGCCTGGCTGCTCAGTCCGCCGCGCGGCGTCCAGAACCTCGCCGGATCTCCCGCCGGCAGGCCGAGGAGGCATCGTCAACGCCGCAAGGGGCGAAGGTGAAAGCGCAAGTGCCGGTGTGGCGTGAAGGGCTTGGGTGGTCGGCGTTGTCGGTGGACTGGCACCCGGCGCCTCGGGCCGGTTGGCAGGCCCACGTCGGCGGGGCGAATCCGGTTACGCCGTGACTTGAGGAATGCGGCGAGTTCGGAAGGAATCACGTTTGCCCCTCGTGCTCATGGTGGGGGGTAACACCAGGGGTGGCGACCCCGGGGTCCACACGGCCCCGGCCCCTTATGAGTCTTCCACGCTATGCCCTCGGTTCGGTGATCGGCTCATCCCACGCTTCATCGCGTCGCGCTCGGGTGTCGTCTGTCACTCGTTCCCCGGAGGACGTCCAGCCGTAGCGACCTAGCGACCGAAGCGACTGGCCCTCTGGCACAGAGTCTCATCACTGAAGCAGAGTCTTCTGCTCTCCTTCAGTCGCTTGGGTAGCTGCGTCGTCTCCCGGCAGCGACTGAAGTGCAGCGACTCAGCAACCGTTCAGTCGCTACCGCCAATGCCTCAACGACGCAGGTCAGGCGGTTGCGTCCTTGGAAGTGGTGTACGGGTTCGACAGCAAGAGGAGGCCCCGGTGCCGCAGTCGTCCATGTCGATGGCCGAGTGGTCCAACCCGCCGACGCCGGGCTGGATGCGCGGGCGGGGCGGCCGGCCGGAGGGACACTGCCACCGCGCGGTGCTGGACGCGATCCGCTGTCTCGTGGACAACGGCGTCAAGTGGCGGGCGATGCCGGCCGACTTCCCGCTGTGGGACCGGGTGTATGCCTTCTTCCGCCGCTGGCGCGACCACGCCCTGGTCAAGGAGTTCCATGACCGGCTGCGCGGCCAGGTACCGGATGCGGCTGGGCCGTGACGCGGAGCCGACGGCCGGCGTGATCGACTCGCAGTCCATCAAGGCGGACGCCGTCGTCGCCGCTGACAGCTGCGGCTTTGACGGCGGCAAACAGATCAACGGCCGCAAGCGGCGTGGTCGACACCCTCGGCCTGCTGCTGGGCGTGATGGTTACGAGCGCGGATGTCGGCGACCGTGCGGCCGCCCGGTCCTGCTGCCCCAAGTCACCGACGCCCACCACATGCTGGCCCTGATCTGGGCCGACGGCGGCTACACCGGCAGCCTCGTCGAGTACTGCCTGGCCGCGCTCGCCCTGGCCCACTACTGGGTCACCAGATCCCCGGACCCCGCCGTCTCCGTTCTCGTCGAGCTGGTCGGCCCCACTCCGGTCGGCCTATGCCCTCAAGGCCCTTACCGCCATCGGCGAGCTCCCCCGAGGGTCTTCGCCCCGCCCTCCGCTCCTTTGCCTTCTCCCCGCTCCACCTGCTCAGCGTGCGCCCTTCTCCGGGCAGGGCCATCCGACGAGGAACTCCGCATTCTGGCCAAGAATTTGCTCGCTATCGGCTAGTAGATTGTCGCGGCTAATTTTTGGGATAGAGGTGGCGCAGTTTGATGCGTGCGTCGTGGGTGGTGAACTGCCAGTTCACCTGACGTCGGTC
>NZ_JBITDA010000070.1:0-6615 GCF_044453765.1 Streptomyces sp. NPDC051636
CCGATAGCGAAGAACCTCAAGGCGGTCCGCAGCCAGATGGAGCTCAACAGCAGTGCCGGCGGCCTGTACGAGGCGATCCTGGAACTGCCCACCCGCCAGTTCACCGTGATCGTCCTGCGCCACCTGCTCGGCTACCCCACCAAGCGGATCGCCCGCTACATGGGCCTGGACACCCGCACCGTCGACTACCACGGCCGCAAGGGCAAGGAACGCCTGCGCATCCGGCTCGGTCTGCCCGCGGCGCCCGGCAAGAACAAGAAAGGGGCAGGACAGTGACCGCCATCGATGAGCTTCTGGCCGACGCCCGTATCCCCACCGGCCCGCGGGACGGCTTCGACGTGGGCGCAGCCCTGCGCCGTCTCGCCGCCGACGCGGCCGCCGTTGCGGCCAAGCCGCACCCGGACACCGTCCGCGCCACCGAGGCCGGGCAGCGGCTGTCCGTGGTGTGCCGCTGGATCCTCAACAAGCCCGACGCCGCCGACCACGTCGACCGCCTCGCCCAGGAACCCGCAACCCCTGCGGACGACGGCCACCTGGACGTCGACGGCGCCCTCGTCTTCGCCTGCCTCCTGTACCTGACCGACCACCGCGAAAGCGCCCAGTTCTGGTGGCAGCTCGCCGCCGGGGCCGGCCACCGCGCCGCCGCGTACTGCCTGCACCTGCACCACCTCGCCCTGGGCGAGTCCCGAGAAGCGCGACACTGGCTGCACGTGGTCACCGACGATGTCCTCGACTCCGAAGCCCCCGACAGCACCTTCCTCGACACCCTGGAGTCCGTCGCGACGTATGTCCGCAGGACCGGCTCCAGCCTCGCCAGCGCCCCCACCGGAGGGCTCGAGATGGAGGTCGACCGCCTGGCCACCGAGAAGACCGGCTCCTGCATCATCGTCCAGCGCCCCGACCGGCGCCTCGCCGACCTGCTCCACGACTTCACCCGCCGCTGACCGCAACGGGCCAGCGTGTCGTTCTGCCAATCCGAGGCCTTACGTTCTCAACGTGCGGTTTCCCTTCCGCCGCCTGCGGCGGAAGGAGTGGTGAAGCCTGTCGGCCGGGACGCTGACCTGGTCTTTTCCTTTTGGCGAGTCTGGCCGAGTCTCACCGAGTCAAACCAGGTCTCACCGAGTCACAGGACGCCAACTCAAGCCAAATAGTGCAGACTTGGCCGAATCTAGCCCGAATCACCCATCACTAGACTGCTGTTCCACGCAAAAGGAGCCCTGCATCCCAACAGGTTTCCTAGGCCTCTGGTTGGGAGGGCTCCTTGCGCGGTGTTCCGGCACGCCTGTTTAACGAGAGGAACTCCGTATGTCCGAGCGTAACGCGAAACGCCAGACCAAGCACCCGTTCCGCTGGGTCAAGCGAAGCGCCGAAACCATCCGTCATCTGCGGAAATGGATCGGCCGGCGAGGGCCGAACCTCACGGGCGAGTTCATGCAGGGAGCGGCGCACAAGCTCGGCAGCAGCGCCGTGACCCTGATCCTCCTGTGGTGGGAGACCCGCCACTGATGCATCGAGGGCCCGCAGCCCCCCTGCGGGGACCCCCTCCAGGACCGCCGGCTGCGAATGACCAAGTCAGCCAGCCCGAACGGCGCGCCGCCGCGCCCACCAGGACAGCCGTGGCGCGGTGGCCGCGTTGACGGCCCGGCCGAACGCCTTCAGGGCGACCTCCCGGCGCGCGGTGTTCTCCTTATCGGCCAGGGCGTTCAGCAGCTGCTCGGTGGCGGTGGCTGATCTGACTTAACCCACCGCACGGGTGAGGGCACCGCACATGCCGGGCGCGTCCACCGAACGGTCCGCTACGAAGACCACGCATCGTTCGAGAATCTTCGAAGGGACCTGCTGATGGGCCTCGCCCGCACCGCCGCCGCGGCCGCCGCCTTCGCCGCCCTGCTCGTTCCCGCTACCGCCCACACTGCCGCCGCGGCTGCGCCGTCCTCGCGTGCGGTTCCCGGCACGACGGTGACTCTGCCCGTCCGTGACGCACTTGCCGCCCTCCCCGTGCGGGAAGAGGACCGCACCGGGTACGAGCGCAGCACGTTCAGGCACTGGACCGACGCCGACCACGACGGCTGCAACACCCGTGTCGAGGTCCTCAAGGCCGACGCGGTCATCGCCCCGGTGCAGGGCGCGAAATGCACCCTGACCGGCGGGGAGTGGTACTCCCCGTACGACGACCGCTACATCAGCGGCCCCCGCGGCCTGGACGTTGACCATTTGGTGCCCCTTGCTGAAAGTTGGGACTCCGGCGCTTACGCCTGGACGGCAGCGGAGCGGGAGGCCTACGCCAATGACCTCGGGGACGCGCGGGCGCTGATCGCGGTGTCGGCGGCGTCGAACCGGTCCAAGGCCGACCAGGACCCGTCCACGTGGCTGCCGCCGGCCGTCGCCTACCGCTGCCAGTACGTCACCGACTGGGTGGCCGACAAGACCCGCTGGGGCCTGAGCATCGATGCCACCGAGCAGACCGCACTGGCCACGACGTTGAGCCACTGCTCCGACGTCCCCATCACCGTCACCCTTGCGCGGTGAACTGCGGGACCGGCCAGATAGCCAGCACCTCATCGGCTTCTTCGTCGGTGAGGATGAGGCGGGCACCAGACATGCTGAAGAGGGCCGTGCGGCACGCTCAGGAGGACCCTGCTGTCCAGTAGCCGACGCCGGGGCCTACTGCTGGTCGGGCCAGGTGGCCAGCGCTTCGCCAGGTCCCAGATGACCAGGGCGGTGATGAACACCGCGGCGATGACCAGGTTCTGTACGACCAGACGGCGCGCTTGACGCGAGAGACGGACGATGGCGGGGATGGTGGCCAGTTCGTCGCGGACCACGACGGCGTCGGCGGTCTCCAGGGCGAGGTCGGATCCGGCGCGGCCCACGGCGATGCCAGTGTGGGCGGCAGCCAGCGCCGGGGCGTCGTTGACGCCGTCGCCGACCACCAGCACCTTCCGTCCTGCCTGCTCCATGTCGCCGGGCCAGCCGGCGGGACGTGACCAGCGGGCAGGCCGATGAGCAGGCGGGTGACGGCGAAGGTGCAGGGACAACCCCTCGAGTGCGGAGGCCTCATGATGGCCCCGACCCGGCTAGAGCCCTCGCCGGAGTGACTGCGACGGATCCAGCACCTCGTTGAGGAGATCCGGCGCTGGCAGGCGGCGTACCCGCCTCCGAAGCCGCCGCAGCGCTGTCGCCGAACGCGACAGTACCCCAGCGGTCGGCCGAGCCCGCCATGGCAGCCCGCGCTCCCGCGGGCGCCGCTGGAGGATGAACCGAATGACGCGCGCAACCGCTGCACCAGCCCGGCCCCGGCCAGGGTCTCGGTGCGCGCCTGAGCGCGCGCGGTGTGCACCGACGATTCGCCGTATCGCCCCGGGGATACGGTGAATTCACCGCTAGGCGCACCGGGTGCGTGCCTGCTGTTTCAGGCCGTGGCTGTTTGGTGCTCTACATCCTTGAGGGCGGACTCTGCGCTTTGCAGCCGCTGTGCCCAGCTGACGGTGAAGGGGGCAGCGAGACCGGCCAAGAGGAACATTGCACCGACGATGTACCAGCCTGGGCGTCCCCAGGTGATGCATAGGGAGATGAGCAGGGCCGGTCCGACGGCCTCGGCGAGGCCGGCACCGAGTCCGAACACCCCGAGGTATTGGCCGGTGGCGTGCTGCGGGGCGAGCGCGAAGGAGACTTCGAAGCCGGCTGCAGAATGCCAGAGTTCACCGATTGTATGTACGACGACTGCGGTGAGCAGGAGGGTTGCCGCGGCCCAGCCCGGTACGCCAGCTGACAGCGAGATTAGCGCACTGGCCATGAGGAAGGCGACGCCGGAGCGTCGGTAGGCCCATGCCCCAGCCGTTGGGTTGTTGACGTTGCGGCTGGCACGTATCTGGAAGGTGATGACCAGAAGAGTGTTGAGGAGCATGGTGCCGGAGATGAGCCAGTGCGGTGCTTCGGTGCGGGTGACCAGCCACAGAGGTATGGCTACGGTGAGCACTTTGAACTGGATGGCCATGACACCGTCCAGGACGGTGAGGGTGAGATAGGGGCGGTCTCTCAGGGCTATCCAGCGTGGTCCCTTTACCACGGGCACCGGAGTGACCTTCGGCAGGAGGAACATGACTATCGCGGATGCGGCGAAGGCGATCGCGTTGCCGACGACGAGCAACTGATAGGACCTGTGGGTGCCTACCTGGACGGCCCAGCCTGCCAGGACGGCACCGAGTGAAATACCGATGTTGCTTACGGCTCGCAGGTAAGCGCGGAACTCTTGCGGACGCTCGCCTCCGTGGTGCCGGATGAGCGGACTACGGGCAGCCAGGCCCGCTCCTTTGGCGCCGGTCGCTGCGCACACCGCGATAACGAACGGCCAGAAGCTATCAGCCAACAGGAAGGCTGCCGTTGCCACGGCCTGGATGGTAAGGGTGATGACGTAGACGCCGCGTGCACCGCGCCGGTCCGCGAGGTGGCCTGCGGCGATGCCGGCGGCCAGAGCGAGGAAGCCTGCTATGCCAAGCCCGAGGCCTACCTGGCTTGCTGGGAGGCGGACCGCCTGGGTGAAGTACAGCACTCCTGCGGTCAGATAGAGACCGCTGCCGACGGTGTAGACGAAATTGGAGGCAGCGAGGATGCGCTGTGGTTTCGTGTCCGGCAGCAGGTGGGGCATGAGCGGGCTCCGTAGCCTTGGCTGAAGTAAGGACTGGAACTTATGAGTGCAACTTACACTCGTGATCGTGCGGTGGGGAGACCGTGACGGGCATCGCCCTTGGTACGGCGAGATTTGTGGCCCGAACTTGAGACCGCCTGACTGGAAGGCACCACTTGGCCGCCCTGCAACCCGGCGGTGTCATTGGCAGAAACGCCGGTGTTAGCCCAAGAGGACTTGGCCGATCAGGCAAAAGTTCAGGACGCTGGCGAGAGCTGTAATGAGGGAGGCCACCACGGTTGTGAGCGAGCGGTTGGCCAGTGAGCCCATGACCGTGTGGTTGCGGGTGAGGAGGATCAACGGCACAAGGGCGAAGGGGATACCGAAGGACAGGACGACCTGGGACCACACCAAAGCGCGGGTGGCGTCGGCGCCCGCGAACAAAAGGATCAAGGCTGGTGCGAGGGTGATGCCGCGGCGCAGGGCGAGCGGTAGGGAGCGGTTGAGGAAGCCCGACATGATGATCTGCCCGGCGTAGGTACCGACTGAGGATGGGACCTGTCCCCGAGGGGTGGACACCTCTGAGCCCGGCCCCGGCAGGGGCCGGCGAGGAGGAATCTCTTATGGTGATGAAGGTCTACTCGCCCGAGTTCAAGGCGGACGCCGTCGCGCTGTACCTGTCGGACCCGAGCCACACCTTCGAGGGCATCGGCAAGGATCTGGGGATCAGCCGGGAGACGCTGCGCAACTGGGTGCGGGCCGAGCGGGCCCGCCGCGGCCAGAGCGGCGCCATGATCAAGAGCACGAAGGGCGTCCCGGTGAGCGAGGCCACGAAGGAAGAGCTGGAGTCCGAGATAGCGGCCCTGCGTGCGGAGAATAAGGACCTCCGCAAACAGAACGCGACGCTGGCCACCGAACGGGACATTCTCCGCAAGGCGACGAAGTTTTTCGCCACCGAGATGAACTGGTGAACCGCTTCAAGTTCATTGAGGACCACCACCGCGCCTGGAGCGTGAAGCGGTTGTGCCACGTGCTGGAGGTCGCCCGCTCCAGCTTTTACAAGTGGCGGGCCGGCCGGGAGGCCCGCGCCGCGCGTGAGCGGGCGGACGCCGCGCTCGCCGAGCGGATCAGGGCCGTGCACACCGAGTGGGACGGCACCTACGGTCGGCCCCGGATCACCGCCGAGCTGCGCGACGACGGTGAGCGCGTGAACCACAAGCGCGTCGGACGGGTCATGCGCAAGTACGGCATCGCCGGGCTGCGACTGCGCAAGCGCCAGGTCACCACCGTGCCCGAACCGTCCGCCACACCGGTGCCGGACCTGTTCCGGCGCGACTTCACCGCGAGCGCTCCGAACACCAAGTACGTCGGCGACATCACCTACCTGCCGGTGGGCGACGGCGAGTTCCTGTATCTCGCGACCGTGATCGACTGCTTCTCGCGCCGCCTGGTGGGCTGGTCGATCGCCGACCACATGCGCACCTCGCTGGTCGCCGACGCGCTCAGAGCAGCCGCCGCGACCCGCGGCAGCCTGGCCGGAGCCGTATTCCACAGCGATCACGGAGCGCAGTACACCTCCCGCCAATTCGCCGGAATCTGCGCCGAGTTGGGGGTGCGGCAGTCCATGGGCACGGTCGGTACGAGCGCGGACAACGCTCTCGCCGAGAGCTTCAACGCGGCCCTCAAACGCGAGACGCTCCATGGTGCCCGCCGCTTCGCCGGGGCCCGCGCCTGCCGCCTGGCGGTCTTCCGCTGGACCACCCGCTACAACACCCGCCGGCGGCACTCCGCGAATGGACAGCAGGCACCGATCGCCTACGAGCAGCAGTCAGCTACCCTGACACTCGCCGCATAACGACACGAACAGGTGTCCACCCCTCGGGGACAAGACCCTTTTCATGCACGCATCGGCCTGCCCAGCACACCGCGCTGGGCAAACTACGCGCCCAGGTCACCCGGCGCCTGGGCAGAGCGCCGACGGATGACGT
>NZ_JBITDA010000071.1:0-6387 GCF_044453765.1 Streptomyces sp. NPDC051636
GACCTCGGCCATCTCCCCAGGTGTCACACCACCACAACGACACCCACAGCCCAACAGACATGCCACTCACGAGTGAAACTGACCAAGCCCTACTACCGCTCGCCGCGCCGCCCAGATGATCGCGGGCGCGGCAGGCGCAGTGGCGGCTGTCATCCTCATGCGTCGCGCCGTTCGGGCGACGCACCACTGCTGAAATCCCCAGGACCCCGCGATGCCTGACGCTACTTCCTCCCCGCCGACCGCCCCTGCACTCCAAGACCCGACGGCGCTGCTCAAGGCGGCCCGCCAGCAGATCATCGGTCTGCTGCTCCTGCTGACGTCCGTGACCCTCATGGTCGCCCCCTGGATCGCGGGCTACCCGGACACCGCCAAGGACGCCCACCGCAATGAACTCGGCATTGCCATCGTCGTGTTCCTGATCGCCCTGCTCCGCTTCGCCCGCTACCCCAGCGCCCGCCCGGACCTCTTCGTGCTGGTGGCCGGAGTGTGGCTGGCCGTGTCCCCCTGGGCCCTGTCCGCGCAGAAGACCACTGTCTTCGACGGCGCACAGGTCGCCGATCTGGTCATAGGCAGCCTGTACGTCCTGCTGTCCCTCACATCGCTGGGGATGCTGTGGCGCATCCGCACGCGCCTGAGTCGGCACAGGGCGGATGCGTAGCACCGACACCTTCAAGGGCCCTGAGCGGCCCGGTGACTATGTCCTCTCGTGAGCGGTGACAGCAGGCGGAGCCCCAGCCGGTAAGCCGCCCTGCAACCGGCTTGCCGCCGCCTCGGGCACCAGTCCACCGTCGTCGGCCTGCTGTCCTTGTTGTCCCGCATGATCGCGGCGGCACCGCCACCGGAGTTACTGACGTTGTCGCCGTGTTGTCGTCAAGGTGAGGCCGGTTTTCGGCGAGGCATCCGTTGATGAGGTTGCTGCGGTACTGGATATGGCGGAGGCCGTGTCGGAGCGTGCTGATGAGGTGGTCGGGGTCGGTGAAGGCGGTGTTGGCCTGGCTGCTGCGCCGCAGCAGTGACCAGATGCCCTCGACGGGGTTGAGGTCGGGTGCGTACGCCGGGAGGAAGTAGCAGGTGATCCAGTCGTGGGTGTCGATGAACTCCCGCAGTCGAACGGTCCTTGTGGACGTTGAGGTTGTCCCACACGAGCACGTTGGGTGCGCCGAGCTGCTGGTGCGCGGCGATGAGCAGGTCGCGGTAGTCGGTCCAGGTGAAACTGCGTCTGCCGCCGTGCTTGTGATCGAGATGCCGCTTGGGCCGGTGGATCAGCCGTGAGCGTTCACCCTGCTTGTGGCAGGCCAGTGCGGCGATTAAGAAGCGGCGCTGGGAGCGTTACCGGACCGGGATGACGGGTGTGCGTCCGCGCCGGGCCCAGGTCCGTGCGGTGGGCGGCGAGTTCGGCTTCCACGCGGTGCCCGGCCTCGCGGAAATGCTGCAGACGATGGCGAGGATGGCGCAGAGCGAGGCCACATAGATGGGCCACGAGTCGTTGTTGAGGGCAACGAACACGACGTCGCTGCTGAGGCCAAGCAGGGTCATGACGCCGGCAACGGTGACGAGGGCGCCAGCCAGGATCTTGGCAACGTCGTCCAGGCGCTTTCCGATCCTGGCCTGGATCTCTTCGTGCGTCGGGGCAGGTTGTTGTTCGCTGCCCCACTTCGGTACCCCGCTCATTGCGCTCCTCGTGACCGCAGGGTCTGGGCGGTCAGCCGGTCGTCCGGCTGGCGACCGGCCCTAGTGGAAGACGCTAGGTTCGCGCGAGACCCTCAGCGACCCGGGGTTGGGCCGAACGGAGGAACGATTAGTACAACGGTTATTGAGTCGGAACTATTGGGTTGCCTATCTGATCGTGTAGCGGACGTGGCGGGCATGGAGTAGCCGTGCACGATGTGGGGTTGGCGCTGTCTGCGTCGTAAGAAGCGGCGGGTCTCGTGAGCGAGGTCGTGGGTGGAGCGGGCGCGGGAGGCGTGCACGTGCCGCTTGATGTCTGCGTTGAGTAGCTCGTCGGGGTTGAGTTCGGGGCTGTAGCCCGGTATCAGGTGCAGCTCGATCCGGGACCTGGACCTGGCCTCGCTGCTGGCGCTCCAGGCCTACCAGGTTCAGGACACACCGGAGACCCCCTCAGCGCTGTACCAACTCACGACCCGCAGTCCCCATCTGGTGCGCTTCGTCCGGGGCGACGCGACGGTGACAGCCCTGGCTCTCACCGCCTCGCGGCAGTTCGCGGCCGTGGGCACGGCCAAGGTCTCCGTGACCGTCTGGACCTTCGACGGGAGCCGGCGGCTGGGGAATATCTCCGTCCACGCCGAGGTCACCTCCCTGGCGTTCAGCGACGACGACCGTCTGCTGGCCGTGGGGAGCAGTTCCGGCGAGACGGTCGTACGCGACGTGCGGGGGAACTACACGCGCCGGCTCCCCGTCGGCGCCTCCGTGTCACCGGTCCGACCTTCCAGGCCTCCAGCCACAACCTGGCCGTCTTCGAGGACAAGGGAGCGCTCAGACTGTTCGGAGAGCAGAGCGACGCACCGTACGCGCACGTCGACACCGGTCTTGCCGGCGAGGCGGCGGATCTGGCCTTCCAGGACAAGGGCAGGAAACTGACCCTGGTCACCTTCGGGGGCTGGGGTCTATACGACGGCAGGTTGCACCAGCTCCAGTCGTACGACGACACCCTGTACCCCGCCAACGGTTACGTGACCGCCGCGTCACCGAGCGGGAACTGCTTCGGGTTCCTGAAGTACGGCGGTCTGTCCCTGACGACGGTCGGGCAACTGGCTGAAGGGAAGTTCCCCAGCCCCGATACGGAGAACTGCGGGATCGTCCTGCCGACCCTGCCCGACGAAGGGGCTGTCAGCCTCGCCGTGTCCGACAACCACCAGGTCGCCGGGCTGGTGCGGGACGCCGGGGACCGGGGGTGCCGTCCGATCGGGTAGAACCGCAGGGCCGTCCCGGACGATCCTGCTCGCTGCCTGCTGTTTCTCGCCTGTCCGTCGCCGACCGGTCGCACTCGGCGAGGTCTGGGCCGACCAGGGCTTCGCCGGCCGCCTGGTCGACTGGGCCTCCCAGATCCTCGGCCGCGAGCTGGAGATCGCACCCTGATCAGCGTGGCTTCCAAGTTCAGCCGAAGCGGTGGGCGATCGAGCGCACGCTGTCGTGGATCACCGCCCACCGGCGCCTTGCTCGGGACTACGAGACCAGTCCTACTCACTCGGAGTCCATGATCCGCTGGGCGATGATCGACGTCATGGTCCGCCGTCTCACCCGCGGCCGTCCCGCGACGCGCCCGGGTCCGCGCCCGCTCGCACGACTACCGTCGTAAGCGGCACGCTCACCCGGCACCGGCAGCCGGGCGCTGGCGGCGGCCTACAGAGCCAGGAACCGCTCTAGTCTTGCTTCAGGAACGGTGTCAGATCACTCAGCTCCGAGACGATCAGACGAAGCTCACGCCCGAGCTCGGGTGATCCGCTCCAGACCTCCGGACTCCTGGTGAGTACGGCGGCCAACAGATCACCCTCATACATGTCGCCCTCCGTCATCGGGTCGTCCCGGAGTACCTCCAGTGCCACCGGCAAGACATAGGTAAGGCCTACGTCCTGCCTGACCAACAGGCGCAGGTCCTCGACGGTCAGCTCGCCGATGGGCTTACGCCGAAGCGCGTGCACGGTCGCCACAAGACGGGTCACATCGCCCGACGGGGCTGGCCAACGGTCGCGCTCAAGCTCCTCAAGGGAGCGGTCACGGTTCACGAGTCGAGTCACCGAGGGATCGTCCCATGCCAGAGATCTCAAACGCGGTCTGAGAGGTCGTTTTCATCGATGAAGTCTGTTTGATCCCAACACGCCCCAGCGTCAAGAGGTCCCCCTGAGGCGCTGGTGCACCCACATGACCGGTGAGGTTCGACGGGAGTCCGAATTGACACTCTCATCCCCTTAAGCCCGTTTCGATCCAAAGGGTGTTCGTATCGGCGATTCCTCTCGCCGCGTCGCTTAGCAACCCGATACCCAAGAGGCGTGAGCATCTCCTTGTGGCCACTGAAGCGATGCAAATCAGGTGAAAACGACCTCTGAGCCTCTTCAGAGTGCCTACTGATCGAGTGCTTCACGATCACACCCTTCTGCGGGTTCAGCCCCGGTCAGCATGCTGGCCGGGGCACTCGTCTCAGTCGAGGATGCCGAGGACTGTGTCGGGCCGGCAGTGGATGCAAGGCGGTACCTGCTGACGCAGGGCATCGATCGCCTGCTGCCGGGTGGCCGGACGGCATCGGCCGCTCTTGGCCGCCGCCCAGCAGTCACCGGTGTGCACGGCGTCCACATTCGAGCGGTTGAGGCCGTACTGGACCAGCCAGTCCGGCGGGGCCGGCCGCATCTCCTCACCCTGGAGCCGCTCCGTCTCGCGGCGTTCCTCGTCGGCGATCCAGCGGTCGATGAGCCGCAGCTGCCGGACGGCCTGCTGCTCGACGACGCGCCGGGCGAAACGCAGCGCGTCCAGACGCGAGAGCGGCTGCTCACCACCCACCTGCTGCTCCCCAGCTGCCGTGCCTCCACTTGCCCAGGAAATCGAACAAGCGCCCTAATTGAATTATGCACCGTGTGGACTACCTCACCGACACCCAGGAGCGCATCCTGCGCTGCATCCGCCGGCACGTCGCCGACCACGGGCAGGCGCCGACGATGCAGCAGATCGGGGAGGCCGTCGGCATGCGCAGCAGGGCATCGGTGCACTACCAGCTCACCGAGCTGCAAGCGAAGGCCGGGCGGGACCGCCAGGATGCCCGGCCGAGCGGACCATCAGACAACCGCATGTTGGGCAGCTGCTCGGCGACGGCTGCGAGGACGTCGGCGCCCTTGCCCGCGGTGGAGCCGTTCAGGGTGACAAGCCGGCCGGGCGTGGTGCGGTACCGCTCCGGGTCGACCGGCGGGGCCAGGACGAGCGAGGGCCCGCGGTAGGCCGGGTAGTGGTCGCGGCATGCCTGCGACGGGAACCAGGCGAGCGTCGGCTGGCCGAGGTGCCGGGTCGCTGACATGCCGTGGACGAGGAGCAGGTGCGGCACGCCGCGCACCTGGGCCGGGATGGCGGGTGCGCGGCGGTCGCCGTGGTGGGAGATGACGAGATCGGGTCGACTGGTCTGCGCGGCACGCCACCAGTAGCCGAGCGGCCAGATCCGCACGCCGTCCTCGGTGCGGACGGCGGCGGGCTGGCCGCTGCTGGTGGTGACGACGTCGACCTGGTGGCCGGCGGCGACCAGGCCGCCCAGGTACTCGCGGGTGGTGACGTGGGCGCCGGTCGGCGTGGGCCCGTAGACGGGCAGCAGGAGAGTAGGCGCACGCCGCCTACTCTCCGCCGTCGGGCTGGTCGCTACCGCCGATCGGCAGCTCATCGCTCACGACGAGACCCGGGCCGACGCGGCGCGACCACACCGGGCGCCACCACATCGCGGCAGCAGCTGCTCTCCCTCAGCCACGGCCGGAGGTGCGGTCTCCTCACGCGCCCGTCATGCGCGACGGCGGGAGTACGGCGAGCGGCTCAACTCCGGCCGGGCAGACGGCGACCCGTGCGCCACCCACCCCCCTCCCTCCGCCGCTGGTCCGGCGGTTGGGCCGGGGTCCTCTGCTGTGAGCCCTGAAGCCGCTTCCCGTTCGCTGCATTGGAGCCGGGTGTACGGCGGCGGGCGGACCATTGGTCCCGGCGCGTGTTTCGCCTAGCGGCTGCCGTCGGGTCGAGATAGCGTGGTGACCAGCAGTCGTGGTTCCGAAGTCCCGTTCGCCCGTGATCGCCATCACGGGCGTTCTTGCTGTTCAGCACCTCTCCGGGCCAGGGCGATCACCTCCCGGGCACGCAGGGTGCGAGCCCGGTTTTCCCTCGAAGGAGACGGCCATGGCTAAGGGCACAGTCAAGTGGTTCAACAGCGAGAAGGGCTTCGGCTTCATCGAGCAGGAGGGTGGCGGCCCCGACGTCTTCGCCCACTACTCCAACATCGCCAGCCAGGGCTACCGCGAACTGCAGGAAGGCCAGAAGGTGGAGTTCGACGTCACCCAGGGCCAGAAGGGCCCGCAGGCGGAGAACATCCGCCCCGCCTGATCCACCACGAGCAGCTCAAGCCCCGCGACCGGGTGCTGCTCTACACCGACGGCGTCACCGAAGCCCGCTCTAATTCCGGCGAACTCTTCGGCCTCGACAACTTCACCGACCGTGAGGATTAAGCCGCACAAGGTCGTGGGAGGCCTCTGACAGCCCACCGCGTGCATCAAGGTCGCGCATAGGCGGACGCCAGGGCGGTTCGAGGGCGCGGGCTCCACCTAGGCAGTTTCGTTTGGATCAGTCGGTCGTTGGTCCGGGTGTGCCGTTGACTGATGCGCAGTGGGCGCGGATCGAGCCGTTGCTCCCGGACCG
>NZ_JBITDA010000072.1:0-6239 GCF_044453765.1 Streptomyces sp. NPDC051636
AGGCAACAATATGGGGAGTAAGGCGGTAAGGAAGGACAATTCCGGCCTGAAAATCGCAAAATATAGATATGAAAAAGCCCTGAGTCAGAGACTCAGGGCTTATCAATTAAGTGGCGGAACGGACGGGGCTCGAACCCGCGACCCCCTGCGTGACAGGCAGGTATTCTAACCAACTGAACTACCGCTCCACCGATTCTTTTACGTTGCATCTCTCGATGCCGGCAAATTCGCGCTTTGCGATTTGCGCATTACCAGTCGTCACACTGATAACGTTTATTTGATGCCTGGCAGTGTCCTACTCTCGCATGGGGAGACCCCACACTACCATCGGCGCTACGGCGTTTCACTTCTGAGTTCGGCATGGGGTCAGGTGGGACCACCGCGCTATTGCCGCCAGGCAAATTCTGTTTCATTCCAACCGCCTCACTTCCATGAAGCCATCAGAACCAATCTCGGAACGTCGCTGAAAATCTCTCTAAAAACACCTTCGGTGTTGTAAGGTTAAGCCTCACGGATCATTAGTACTGGTTAGCTCAATGCATCGCTGCACTTACACACCCAGCCTATCAACGTCTTAGTCTTAAACGTTCCTTCAGGGACCTTAAAGGCCCAGGGAAGACTCATCTTGAGGCAAGTTTCGCGCTTAGATGCTTTCAGCGCTTATCTTTTCCGCACTTAGCTACCGGGCAATGCCATTGGCATGACAACCCGAACACCAGTGGTGCGTTCACTCCGGTCCTCTCGTACTAGGAGCAACCCCTCTCAATCTTCCAACGCCCACGGCAGATAGGGACCGAACTGTCTCACGACGTTCTAAACCCAGCTCGCGTACCACTTTAAATGGCGAACAGCCATACCCTTGGGACCTACTTCAGCCCCAGGATGTGATGAGCCGACATCGAGGTGCCAAACACCGCCGTCGATATGAACTCTTGGGCGGTATCAGCCTGTTATCCCCGGAGTACCTTTTATCCGTTGAGCGATGGCCCTTCCATTCAGAACCACCGGATCACTAAGACCTACTTTCGTACCTGCTCGAGCCGTCACTCTCGCAGTCAAGCTAGCTTATGCCTTTGCACTAACCTCACGATGTCCGACCGTGATTAGCTAACCTTCGTGCTCCTCCGTTACTCTTTGGGAGGAGACCGCCCCAGTCAAACTACCCACCAGACACTGTCCTCACCCCAGATTATGGGGCCGAGTTAGAACATCAAACATTAAAGGGTGGTATTTCAAGGATGGCTCCACGCAGACTGGCGTCCACGCTTCAAAGCCTCCCACCTATCCTACACATCAAGGCTCAATGTTCAGTGTCAAGCTATAGTAAAGGTTCACGGGGTCTTTCCGTCTTGCCGCGGGTACACTGCATCTTCACAGCGAGTTCAATTTCACTGAGTCTCGGGTGGAGACAGCCTGGCCATCATTACGCCATTCGTGCAGGTCGGAACTTACCCGACAAGGAATTTCGCTACCTTAGGACCGTTATAGTTACGGCCGCCGTTTACTGGGGCTTCGATCAAGAGCTTCGCCTTGCGGCTGACCCCATCAATTAACCTTCCAGCACCGGGCAGGCGTCACACCGTATACGTCCACTTTCGTGTTTGCACAGTGCTGTGTTTTTATTAAACAGTTGCAGCCAGCTGGTATCTTCGACTGGCTTCAGCTCCATCCGCAAGGGACTTCACCTACATGCCAGCGTGCCTTCTCCCGAAGTTACGGCACCATTTTGCCTAGTTCCTTCACCCGAGTTCTCTCAAGCGCCTTGGTATTCTCTACCTGACCACCTGTGTCGGTTTGGGGTACGATTTAATGTTACCTGATGCTTAGAGGATTTTCCTGGAAGCAGGGCATCAACTACTTCTGCACCGTAGTGCATCGTCATCACGCCTCAGGGTTAGTATGCAACCGGATTTACCAGGTCACACCCCCTACACGCTTAAACCGGGACAACCGTCGCCCGGCTAGCCTAGCCTTCTCCGTCCCCCCTTCGCAGTAACACCAAGTACAGGAATATTAACCTGTTTCCCATCGACTACGCTTTTCAGCCTCGCCTTAGGGGTCGACTCACCCTGCCCCGATTAACGTTGGACAGGAACCCTTGGTCTTCCGGCGAGCGGGCTTTTCACCCGCTTTATCGTTACTTATGTCAGCATTCGCACTTCTGATACCTCCAGCAACCCTCACAGGCCACCTTCAACGGCTTACAGAACGCTCCCCTACCCAACAACGCCTAAGCGTCGCTGCCGCAGCTTCGGTGCATGGTTTAGCCCCGTTACATCTTCCGCGCAGGCCGACTCGACCAGTGAGCTATTACGCTTTCTTTAAATGATGGCTGCTTCTAAGCCAACATCCTGGCTGTCTATGCCTTCCCACATCGTTTCCCACTTAACCATGACTTTGGGACCTTAGCTGGCGGTCTGGGTTGTTTCCCTCTTCACGACGGACGTTAGCACCCGCCGTGTGTCTCCCGTGATAACATTCTTCGGTATTCGGAGTTTGCATCGGTTTGGTAAGCCGGGATGGCCCCCTAGCCGAAACAGTGCTCTACCCCCGAAGATGAGTTCACGAGGCGCTACCTAAATAGCTTTCGGGGAGAACCAGCTATCTCCCGGTTTGATTGGCCTTTCACCCCCAGCCACAAGTCATCCGCTAATTTTTCAACATTAGTCGGTTCGGTCCTCCAGTTAGTGTTACCCAACCTTCAACCTGCCCATGGCTAGATCACCGGGTTTCGGGTCTATACCTTGCAACTAATCGCCCAGTTAAGACTCGGTTTCCCTACGGCTCCCCTATACGGTTAACCTTGCTACAAAATATAAGTCGCTGACCCATTATACAAAAGGTACGCAGTCACACCACGAAGGTGCTCCCACTGCTTGTACGTACACGGTTTCAGGTTCTATTTCACTCCCCTCGCCGGGGTTCTTTTCGCCTTTCCCTCACGGTACTGGTTCACTATCGGTCAGTCAGGAGTATTTAGCCTTGGAGGATGGTCCCCCCATATTCAGACAGGATGTCACGTGTCCCGCCCTACTCATCGAACTCACGACCTGTGCATTTTAGTGTACGGGGCTATCACCCTTTACTGCGCGACTTTCCAGACGCTTCCACTAACACACAAGCCGATTCAGGTTCTGGGCTCCTCCCCGTTCGCTCGCCGCTACTGGGGGAATCTCGGTTGATTTCTTTTCCTCGGGGTACTTAGATGTTTCAGTTCCCCCGGTTCGCCTCATGCCACTATGTATTCATGACATGATAGTGTGTCGAAACACACTGGGTTTCCCCATTCGGGTATCGCCGGTTATAACGGTTCATATCACCTTACCGACGCTTTTCGCAGATTAGCACGCCCTTCATCGCCTCTGACTGCCTAGGCATCCACCGTGTACGCTTAGTCACTTAACCTCACAACCCGAAGATGTTTCCATCGTTCGTGCTGCAAACATTTGAGAGACTCTATGACAGGTTACTCTTCATCCCAGTACATCTACGGAGGGATAAATTTCAGCCGTCATGTTTCAATTTTCAGCTTGTTCCAGATTGTTAAAGAGCAATATCTTAAACATGACTCGCAAGTCATCTTTAAGATTTTTTCGGTTATCGCTAACCGGTGATAATGTCTTTCACTCATTATCGGAATGGCGTCCCCAAGGGGATTCGAACCCCTGTTACAGCCGTGAAAGGGCAGTGTCCTAGGCCTCTAGACGATGGGGACCCGAAATTGGCTTATCGAATCACCGATTCGATAATTTCGGGTAAAGGTGAGATTTTTCGTGAAAAATCGAGCGCCATTGTCGTTTGTCACTGCACTGGACAGTCACAAATCTCCCGGCACTTACCTATACCACAAGGTTTTGTTTGCTCATTACTTTTTCATCAGACAATCTGTGTGAGCACGCCACTCGAACTAATATCTTTAGGTAAGGAGGTGATCCAACCGCAGGTTCCCCTACGGTTACCTTGTTACGACTTCACCCCAGTCATGAATCACAAAGTGGTAAGCGCCCTCCCGAAGGTTAAGCTACCTACTTCTTTTGCAACCCACTCCCATGGTGTGACGGGCGGTGTGTACAAGGCCCGGGAACGTATTCACCGTAGCATTCTGATCTACGATTACTAGCGATTCCGACTTCATGGAGTCGAGTTGCAGACTCCAATCCGGACTACGACATACTTTATGAGGTCCGCTTGCTCTCGCGAGGTCGCTTCTCTTTGTATATGCCATTGTAGCACGTGTGTAGCCCTACTCGTAAGGGCCATGATGACTTGACGTCATCCCCACCTTCCTCCAGTTTATCACTGGCAGTCTCCTTTGAGTTCCCGGCCGAACCGCTGGCAACAAAGGATAAGGGTTGCGCTCGTTGCGGGACTTAACCCAACATTTCACAACACGAGCTGACGACAGCCATGCAGCACCTGTCTCAGAGTTCCCGAAGGCACCAAAGCATCTCTGCTAAGTTCTCTGGATGTCAAGAGTAGGTAAGGTTCTTCGCGTTGCATCGAATTAAACCACATGCTCCACCGCTTGTGCGGGCCCCCGTCAATTCATTTGAGTTTTAACCTTGCGGCCGTACTCCCCAGGCGGTCGATTTAACGCGTTAGCTCCGGAAGCCACGCCTCAAGGGCACAACCTCCAAATCGACATCGTTTACAGCGTGGACTACCAGGGTATCTAATCCTGTTTGCTCCCCACGCTTTCGCACCTGAGCGTCAGTCTTCGTCCAGGGGGCCGCCTTCGCCACCGGTATTCCTCCAGATCTCTACGCATTTCACCGCTACACCTGGAATTCTACCCCCCTCTACGAGACTCTAGCTTGCCAGTTTCAAATGCAGTTCCCAGGTTGAGCCCGGGGATTTCACATCTGACTTAACAAACCGCCTGCGTGCGCTTTACGCCCAGTAATTCCGATTAACGCTTGCACCCTCCGTATTACCGCGGCTGCTGGCACGGAGTTAGCCGGTGCTTCTTCTGCGAGTAACGTCAATTGATGAGCGTATTAAGCTCACCACCTTCCTCCTCGCTGAAAGTGCTTTACAACCCGAAGGCCTTCTTCACACACGCGGCATGGCTGCATCAGGCTTGCGCCCATTGTGCAATATTCCCCACTGCTGCCTCCCGTAGGAGTCTGGACCGTGTCTCAGTTCCAGTGTGGCTGGTCATCCTCTCAGACCAGCTAGGGATCGTCGCCTAGGTGAGCCATTACCCCACCTACTAGCTAATCCCATCTGGGCACATCTGATGGCAAGAGGCCCGAAGGTCCCCCTCTTTGGTCTTGCGACGTTATGCGGTATTAGCTACCGTTTCCAGTAGTTATCCCCCTCCATCAGGCAGTTTCCCAGACATTACTCACCCGTCCGCCGCTCGTCACCCAGGGAGCAAGCTCCCCTGTGCTACCGCTCGACTTGCATGTGTTAAGCCTGCCGCCAGCGTTCAATCTGAGCCATGATCAAACTCTTCAATTAAAAGCTTGATTTGCTTCCACTCGAGAAGCGATGCTCAAAGATTTACTGCATGAATTTTACTTCAGTTAGTCACTCTTCAAGACTTGATATTTTTTTGCATCCGAAGATGCTGGATATCGTCTTGTGGAGTGCCCACACAGATTGTCTGATAAATTGTTAAAGAGCAGTGAGTTAGTCGCTTTCGCTTGCTAACTCGAGGTGGCGTATATTACGCTTTTCACCCGGAGAGTCAAGCGTTTATTTCGCTTTTCTCTCGCTGACCCGGCGGCTTGTCAGTCGTTGTTCCCGGTCAGTGGAGGCGCATTATAGGGAGTTCTCGGCGGGCCGCAACCCCTAAATGCAAAAAACTTTTCAAGCGCGGATTTTTTCGGCAAAACGCTGGCCAAACCCGCGTTTTTGTCACTTTTCGTACTGGATCTGGCTAAATTCCTGGGCAAAGCGGTCGACCTGTTGCCAATCTGTGTACTCCACTTCCTTACTGGTATCCGTTTCACCGCCCGTCATACGCATAATGAATTGAATCATGATGCGATCGAACCAGCGATAGCGCGGATAACGCAATGCGCCGGCAAACACCGCGCACTGTTTTGGCTGCCACGGCGAAGCCAACAGGAACTTACGGGTATAGGCGTTGGTTTGCGGCGAACGCTTTTCCGGTTTACGCGCGGTCAGGTTGACGGCAAAGAATGCGCTCGGCATCCGATTCAACTGCTCGGCATGACGCTTGACGAATTTATCCAGCGCCGGGTTAAAGTGCCCGTAACGGATAGTAGCGC
>NZ_JBITDA010000073.1:0-6004 GCF_044453765.1 Streptomyces sp. NPDC051636
AACAGCGTCCACAACTCGTCCGGCACCAACCGCTCCACCAGATCCGTCATGCACGGCTCAACGAGCGATCACACCATCAGAAACGACGTCTAAACCGCAGGAAGCCGACTGGCTGGGTGCGGCCCACCACCATCCGGTGGCCGCACCCAGCAAGGCCCTGGTGCCGAAGTGTTGCGTGGTGGTCCGGGTAGTCCAGCCGGGCCACCCCGGGAGTACGACTGTCTCGCCCACCGGTTCGGGAACGGAGCGACCAGCGTGACGGCTCGGACATTAGCGATACGGAGTGGGCACTGGTTCGGGACCTGCTGCCGGTGCCGGCCTGGATGGCCGATGGGTGCAGCCGGCCGGAGGGCTACTGCCACCGGCAGATGATCGACGCAGTGCGCTACCTCGTCGACGACGGCATCAAATGCGGGCGATGCTCTGCGGCTTCCCGCCCTGGCCACAGGTCTACGCCTTCTTCGCCCCGTCATCCGGCAAGGGTGAGGTTGTGCAGGCGGGCGATGCCGAGCATGGCGTGGTGCACGCCGTCGCCCTTGAGACGGCAGTCGCGGAGGATCTTCCAGCTCTTCATGCGGGCGAAGACGTGCTCGACGCGGGCACGGACCTTGCGGTGCGAGGCGTTGTGCTCCTCTTTCCATGCCGGGAGTTCGGCCTGGCCGCGCTCGCGACGGTGCGCGGGATGACCAGACCGGTGCCCCGGTAGCCGCCGTCGGCAATCACCTTGGTGTGGCCGACGGCGCCCTTCGCGCTGGACAGCTCCCCCGCCTTGCAGTCGTTGCGGTTGCCCGCGACCGGCCGGCCGACGGCGACGACCAGCCGGGTGTCGGCGTCGATGACGACCTGGTGGTTGGTCGAGTACCGGTAGTTCTTCGACTGCTCGGCGATGCTGTGGTCGCGTGCGGACACCAGAGTGCCGTCCACGATCAGCACGGTGTCCTTGCGGAACCGCTTACGCGGCTGCAGCGCGAGCGCCGGCCCGAGGTGGTCGACGATGCGGCCGGCCGCAGACTTTGACACCCCGAACCTTGGCCGGCTGCCGGCCAAGAAGGTCAGCCGCCGCGCTTCAGGCGTACGACGACGGGGGCGCCGAAGGGATCGCCGGACTGGCTGACCTCAACTTGTCCGGCTCCCAGCCACTCGTCGGTGCCGGGCACCCGGTGGATCTCCTTCAGCCACAGCGACTGGTTCGACCCCTTGCGGGCACCGGTCGACAGCGGCAGGCGGTGGTGCTTGATCTTCATACACCGGCCGTCGTCGGTCAGGTACCAGTTGCCGTCGAGGAACAGGCCCTCGTCGTCCTGCCCCACGGGGGTCCGCAGAGTGCACCCGCCGGGCGCGTGCTCCTGCTCGACCCACTTCGAGCCGTTCCAGCGCAGCCGGATGTACTCGTCCGCGGGTTCGTTGTCGACCTCGCCGTGGTTGAAGGTGTTGTTGCCGTACGCGCGCACCTCACCGCTGTCGAGCGCGAAGACCTGGCCGAGGCCGGCGCTGGGCTCCGGTGGGATCGGCTCCTCGAAGCGGGCTTGTGGGGTTTCCACCGGCTTCCAGGACGTGCCGTCCCAGTGCATCGAGGCGGGCTGGCTGTACCGCTCGCCGTAGCTCAGCTCGGTGCCCGGCCCGGTCGAGCGGCTGCCGACCGCCCAGACGTCGTCTGGTCCCACCACGGCGAGGTCGGAGGCGGGGTACGGCAGCCGGGTCACGGCCCAGTGGGTGCCGTCCCAGTGCTGGGCGGTGTGCTCCCCGTCGAGGGCCCAGATGTCGTCAGGGCCCGCGGCCTCGAAGTCCCTGACTTTCCCTGGCGGGGGGCTCGGCACCGCGGACCAGCGGGTGCCGTCCCACCTTGCCCAGGGGTTCACGGCGGTGCCCTCTTCGTCGGGTTGCGGGCGCAGCCACAGTGCTTCCTCGCCGACCTCTTCGAGCAGTGGCGGGTAGTCGGTGGTGCCGAGAGCTTCGGGAAGGGGCTTGCGCTTCCACTGCGTACCGTCGTAGTGCAGTAGGTGGGCGTTGGACTCGCCGTTGTTCTCGGTCCCGACTGCCCAGATGTCGTCCTTGGCCAGGACGGCAACATCGGTGAGCTCTCCGCTGAAGTCCGCGATGTGCTCGAACTGCCAAGTGAGGGAGCCCGCAGGACCCTTGGGCGGGGTGCCCTTGCCACTGGGGTCCGCCGTGTCGGCGGAGCCCGTGGCCCGGGAGCCGGTCGGATGGGAGTCCGTGCCGCACCCCGTAGCCGTGAGCAGCAGGGCGCCCGCGCAGAGAAGGGCCGGAATGGCGGCAAGGGGGCGGGGGAGTGGATACATGCGGAAAAGCCTCCGCGGTGCGACTTACGGGCTGGTAACGGCTCGGTCTGGATCTTGACTCAATCGATAGGAGCGCTTCAGTTGGCGAAACCCGCCAGGTGTGGCGCTCAGTCACAGGTGATGGACTCCGGACATGAAGCGCTTATCCGGGATCCATACAGCAGGGGTGGCGCAAAAAAACACCACTCCAGAGCAGTGATTCCGCGATGTGTGGCGGTCCCGTGGGACTGCTGGCTATCCCGAGCAGTCCAGCGGCGGTCGATGCTATGCAAGCGATGTCTGAAAAGCAATCACGACTTCGTGACTCCCTGGTCTCCTAATCTCGCAGTTTCGCTCGTATGAGCAATGAGGTAGCGAAACAACGGCTCAACCGAGCATCACTGTTGCAGAGTCGAGACGGAACGGCTGTTACCGCCTCTACGGCGAAATGCCAGTACGCCCGTCCATAGCCCCTACGCGCCTAATGCGGACAGCAGTTGCAGTTGGGGTGACGCCTTCGGTTCCGCGTGGGGGCAAACGCTGCCGTCCAGCCTCGCCGGACAGGCCGTGGCCGTCCACTTCGATGACCTTCAGCGTGGGGTGGATCACCGCAGGACGATCTGGGCGGGGGTGCGGTGAGCAGGGCTGAACAGGTGGTCGCGTACGTCGGACGGCCGCAGACCGTCGCCGCGTTGGATGGCTGTTGCCCGATGGCCCTCCGGCCGGGCCACCCGGGGGACAGCGTCCCCTGGATACGGGCGAGCCGACATGCTCTCTTTAAGGTGGCGACCGGGACAGCCGCACCCGCGAGGCCCAAGGCCACGATTACGACACCACGCCCCGGTCGTTCCACCGGCGTGGGCGTGTTCGGTCCGAACGCCCGGACCTACCGTTATCGGACCTCGACGCCAAGGAGTCTCCATGTCAGATCGGGATCGGTCTCCAGCAGTTGCTCCTCGAGCACTTAGCCGACGGCGACCTGGACGCCCTGATGGCCCTCTACGAGGACGACGCGGTATCCGTCGGTCCCGACGGCGGGCAGGCCGTGGGCCGTGCTGCGGTGCGGGAGGCGCTGGCGGTGCTGCCGGCGGTGGTCGACCGATTCTCGCTCGAACCGACCTTCGCAGTGCGGCGGTATCGCCCTCCTGCGGGTGCCTGGACGCTCGACGGCACGGCCCCGACGCCCCCCGATCGATGTCCGGGGTGACTGTCGAAGTCGCCCGCCGCGGCACAGATGGCAACTGGCGCTACTGCGTGGACAGCCCGTTCGGCCTGGTTGGTACGCGCCCGAGTAGACGCGCCTGAGTGACCAGATCCGGCGGCGGTAGGACACCGAGACTGTCCGCTTCGTTCACCACGAAAATGGCTTCCGCCGAGCGGTCCTTTCGCCCGGCGCCTACGGGCCCTCGCCGCGCCGCAGCGCATCGTCTGGAGACACATCGGGCAGCCGTCAACCAGCTGACCGGGCACTCCGTTCCGGACTCTGGCCGCGTTGCGTGATGGCTACGGCCACATGCGGCTCTGACGCAGCTGGACTGGCAGCACCTGTCTGGGCGCGTGCCAGACCTGACAACACTGGAACTGGATTACTTCGCCACCCTGGACGACCTGGTCATCACGCTCATCAATGACGTGTACGCGCCTGCACCTCCACCAGAACAGCACCTCCGACTGGTGCGACTGCGACTCCGGGTTGTGCGTCTCGGCGCCCGTCGCGGTCATCGGCAGACCCCGGGTGTGGCCCAACGATGTGACAAGGGAGGCTTCTGTGCGCCGACGCGCCAGTATCCGTCAGAAGACCACCGGTATCGGCGTGACGGTGGTGGCGGTGGTCGCCTTGTCGACGTGTTCCGGTCCAAGTGAGGGCGGGAGTGTGGCCGCGCCGCAGAGATGTCACGGCGCCGGGTCCCTTGCTGCCCCGCACCCCGGGGACCCGGCGGCCGGGCCCAGGACGCCGACACACCCGGCCGGCGCCGCACCGCAGGCCGATTTCGACGGCGACGGGCATGCCGATCTGGCCATGTCCGGAAGCGGGGATGTGGGCGACACCTATGTGGCCGGGAATATCGCCGTGGCGTACGGTTCCGGTGACGGGACCGGTCCTGGCCGCTGCCAGCTTCTGACCCAGGCGGACCCTGCCGTGCCGGGAGAGGCCAATGAGGAGGCGGAGTTCGGGAGTGAGGCCGTTGCCCGCGATTTCGACGAGGACGGCTGTACCGATCTCGCGGCCACCGTCTTCGAGGGCAACGCCTCTCACGTGATCATGCTGTGGGGGTCCAGGAACGGGCTGGCGAGTGCCAGCCGCATCCGGGGCACGGACGGAAGTCACGTACCCGGCGGCGTCACCGACATCGCCGGGGAGCAGCTCGCGGCCGGCGACTTCAACGGTGACGGTCATGTGGATCTGGTCACCGGTCTGGGATCGAGGAAAGGCCTGCTGATGGGGCCGTTCAGCCGGAAGGGGGCTGCGGAGGACACCGGGAAGGTCCCCGCTCCGCACCTCCCCGACGACCCGAACGGCGATCTGGTGCTCAGGGACCTGGTGGCCGGTGACCTCAACGGCGACGGCACCGACGATCTGGTGAGCTTCCACACCGACAGAAATGACGTCTCCAGCTGGACGGGGCGGACCGGAAGCAGCAGCTACCTGGCCGGCGGCCCGAACGGCTTCACCAAGCCGGACAGCAAGCACCTCCCCGGTGCCGGGACGGGCGCGGTCGGCGACGTCGACCATGACGGATACGCCGATCTGATCGTCAGCCCCCGCAATGATCAGACAACGCGCACCGCCCTGGAGGTGGTCTACGGCAGCAAGACCGGGCCCGGGCCCCGCACCACCACTGTCGATCGCGACGTCCCAGGCGTTCCCAGCATGGAACTGTCCGGCGGCGAGGCCGTGTTCACCGCCCTGGACTCCGGTGACGTCGACGGCGACGGGTACGCCGACCTGGTGGCCGGAGCGCCAGGTCTACGCGTGCACGGTGTGGACCAGGCGGGCGCGGTGCTCTTCCTCAAGGGCGGCCCACGGGGCCTGACGGACACTGGCGCCCAGCTACTGGACTCCAGCGCCGTGGGGGCGGTCCCCGCCGAAGGTGACGGCTTCGGCGGGGCGGTACGCCTGACCGACATGAACGGCGATCACCGGGCAGATCTGGCGGTAGGCGCTTCGGGCGAGGGTGAAAGTGAGGGGCACTTCACCGGCTCGGTCTGGATGCTGCCTGGAACCAGGGGCGGCGTGACCGGGCATGGCGCCTCGCACCTCAGTCCCGGCGACCTGCCGGGTCTCAACGGCGATCCCGTGCTGGGCCAGCGTTTCGCCAGGTAGGCACGGAGGGGCGGCACCCCACTATGCGCGCGAAGACCGCCTCGAGGGGTGTCGCCGCTGGCCCGCCGGCCCTGGCCCGTCCTTGGCCGCATACCTGGCGGCATCGGCGCGGACAGCGCCGGGCGCCGGGTCGACCAGGCGGCAGGCGCCATGGAGGCACCAACCCCTCAGCCTCCCAACCACGGCACCGGCCGGGCGACGAGGAAACGGAAGCGCGGCGGGGGGGGGGGGGGGGGGGCGGGGGGGGGCGGGCCGGGGGGGGGGGGGGGGGGGGGGGGGGGGGCGGGGGGGGGGGGGGGGGGGGGGGGGGGGGGGGGGGGGGGGGGGCCGCGGGGGCGGGCGGGGGGGCCCCCCCCCCCCGCGGCAGGCTGCGCCGGGGCGTACGCGCCCTCGGCCGCGA
>NZ_JBITDA010000074.1:0-5358 GCF_044453765.1 Streptomyces sp. NPDC051636
CCGTGACCTCGACACTCACAGTCCGCGCCGGGCTCCGTTCCCATGTCAACCCACCCGACCAGCCACAACACCGCTTAACTTCCCGGTCTTGGGCTTTAGCCATGACCATGCGGATCGTCCAGTCGGCCGCCGGGTCACCCCACCCTGTCCGGTCGAAGTCGTAAACGCCGGTGATCGTCGGCTCCGACGCATCGTGATCAAGCAGCACGTTGGGCACCCACAAGTCCCCGCCAAGCAAGCGCGGCTCGGTGATCTCGTCGAGGACGGCCTGGTGTCGCACGACGGCCGCGACGATCTTGCGCACGTCGGCGGCGTCGAGGCCGACGCCTTCCAGGTCGGTGGCAATGTCCTCCAGGGACGCGGCGACCGCCTCGCTCCACGTTCCGTATGCGGGACCGGCGACCGGGCCGAAGGACGGGCCGCGGACCGTGTGCACGCGGCGGATGATCTCGCCGAGCTGCCGGTAGAACACCGGCCACGTCGACCTGGGATAGGTGCGCAGGTCCCGCTTCCGCTCAGCTTCTGGGAAACCCTGGCCACCGCAGCCGAACAGATGCGACTGGAGAAGAGCGCGGCCTGGTGTCACTGGCGCAGCTACGAGACCCGCCACGGGATCATCCGAGCCGACCTCACCCTCCGCCCGGCCGCTGAAGCACGACGACAGACGCCCATCTCCGGCGCTGGCGTCCTGCGACCGATGTGGAACATCGGCCACCAGAGCGCGACCGGCGAACCGGCTCTCAACATTGCCCGGCTCTGGGTGGAGTTCACGCCCTTCCTGGAGCCCGGGGGACATGCCTCGGTACGACTCGCGCCCCTGGACCCCTCGCAGTGGCAGCACCTTCAGCCCGGCCAGGTGATCACCATGCACGAGGACCAATCCGTGGCAGGCACGGCAGTTGTCCTGGAGATCCGGCGACCCCCGGCCACGTTCACCACATAAGAACGAGCGCAGTCGACTCGTGCCGTTGGTGCAGAGAAGGTCGAGTGCGTACGCGCCGGTGCCCAGCGTGGGGGCGTAGGTGCCCTCGGCGGTGGTGGGGTGCGCGGGGTGGTCGGGTATGCCGAGGGAGTGGAACTCGCTCTTTCCGCAGTAGTGGGCGAGTATCGGTAGCTTCGGATATTCGAGTGTGCGGAATAGGGTTGCAATCCGGCTCTGCTGCGCTTCACACCCCGCTGGCTGGGAAGCATCGTGCTGCCTCGGTGAGCGAGGGGATCGCGGCCGGCTCGGCCATCGCACCTCGCGGTAGCCTCTCGCCATGAGTCACGGGGAGGGCGAGGGCGCGCTGGTTCTGGCGGCGCAGGAGATGCTCGCCGCAGGGCAAAGCGACGAGGATATCTTCGCCGAGCTGGCCGCGAGGACCGGCAACTGGGGTGTCTGTGTGTTGGCCGTGTGCTTGGCCCTGGGTGTGCCCCGGACTGACGCCGAGGCCCGGCTCCGCGAGGTCGAGCCACTCTTCTCAGACTTCGCGGTGGGTGAGGAGGAGGACCTCGCCTTCGTTCTCAGGTTTGGGCACGTCTTCATCGTGGACCGAGTACTTGAGGAACACGAGGAGCGCATCCGCGACCTCTTGGGAACCGCCGCTGGTGCCCGCGGAGGCTATCCCGGCGGCCTGCTCGCGTGGTTTCGCACCGGGGAGCTCACGAAGATCTTCCTCTACTTCGCCAAAACCCGGTTCCGGGACGGGCGCGGCTCACCACCCGACTTTTGGGCCGCCATGACCGCGGCTGGCGAACTCCTGGCCAGCCAGGACCGCCCGGACCACGAAGAGGTGACTGCAGGGCTGGAACGATGCCGCACGCAGGCTGCGGCCATCAGCGCGAAGTAGCATCGTCATCGACGGACATCCTCCGCTGGGTAGGCGTTCCTGATGGCTCCCTACGGCCCAACGGGCCCGCACAGCCCACGCCGAACCCCGTAGCAACGCCCGCGTTCGCTCCCTACAGTCGCCGCATGGCCACCGAGGACGAGCACCCAAGCCAGCCCGACATCACCGCGATGCTCAAAGACCAGACCAGTGCCTGCAAGGCAGCACGCGACGCTATCGCCGCCGGCGGCGAGGTAATGCTCTACAACGGACAGCCGCCACAGTGGATGGTCCTCGGCATCGCTGCGACAAGGCTGAAACGGTCGTTGAAGATCGGCCTGACGACCCTCGGCCTTGACGAGACCGTTGAGATCCTTCGCGCTCGGCACCGCGACGAGCAACTGCGTACCGGCAACATCGTCGCAGCAGACCGATCTTGGTTCTTCACCCTGTACTTCGACGCCACCGGGACCGAGCTCCTGGCGTGCAGCGGCGTCAAGAACGAGCGGCCCTCGCGGGGGGACAGTCAGAAGCTCCAGCTGTAGAGGCCGCCACCCGTATTCGCCGCAGACGCTGCGAGGCGGGCAACGCCCTGCAAGACCGCAAGGAGATCATCGTCGGTCATATCGTCGCCGTCCTCAGACCGGAGCCGTGTAATCCAGCGGCCGGCGAGCTCTTCGAGTTCGGCGGAACTCGCTTTGCCGAGCGCTCGGGTCAGCCGCTTCGGCAGAGCGAACACCTCAACGCCATCGTTCAAGGGGGCGGTGACCCACTCCGGCCACGGCCGCCACGCATAGAGCTGCTCAAGCGGCGGGGCCTCGGCCGAAGGCACCTCGAAGTACATGTCCCACTCGGCAATGGCGGTGTCCGGCTCAATAAAACGGCAGGTCACAGACTCAAATACCTCACCAGGTCCCCGCAGGCGCGTCGAGGCGGCCGTCTCGTCGTCAGGGGCGAGGAAGAACACTATGTCGTGGGCCATTCGAGCATGATGGCAGCCCGCGGCAGACGGGGTGCTGCGTAGTCGGTCTCAGCCGTCTGGCCGGCGGGCCACCTCGGCTGCGTAGGCGGTCCTGACGGCCCCGGCGGCCCACTGTTCGGCGGCTGACGGGCTGATGCCGAGAAGGCGTGGGAGGACGGCCGGTGGCATCTGTGTGCAGAGATCGAGCAGGGCCGCGCATCGCCCGGCTTCTGTCGGGAGTCCGATCTTGCGGAGGCGGCGGCTGAGTTGCTTGCTGCCCAGCGGCTTGCCGGGCCGCTGAGTCGGGAAGAGCCAGGGTGCGTTGAGGTCGTTCGACATCACGGTGCGTTGATGATCGTTTGCGATGTCGACGAGCTGGAGGACCAGGCAGTCTAGGGGCGGTGGCAGCCTCCGCGGCGTTTTGTTGAGGCGGAGTGCGACGCCGTTCTCGTCTGGATGACGTGCGCGGTGGTCAGCCGACATGTCCTTGCAGGGAACTGGCCATAGAGCAGGACCATCAGCCCTGCGACGCGGTCCTTGGTCTCGAAGGAGTCGTCATGGAGTAGCCCGCGGGCAATGGCCCAGCGCTCCTCGGCGTCGAGCGGGCGGTGGAAGATCCGCCGCGGTTTGGTGGGGATGCTGATCCCGGAGGCGAACTTGCTGCGGACAGCCCAGCTGACGAACGGCCCCGCGATATAGGGGCCTTGGTGGTTCTCCGAGACGAGCCAGAGGTCGATGAGTGGTTGTCGACAGGTCGCCAGAGTCTCACCCTGCTCCTTGATCCAGGCCAGGAAAGTGATGGCCTGGCGATGCGGGTCTGTGTGACGTCCTGGACAAAGGCGGAAATCGGCTTGCCGCGACCCCGGCGCCGGATGCGTGCGATGCGGTCCCAGCGGGCGTAGGCGGTGATCAGGCGGCGGTCTTCGGGATCTTCGATCGATGCGGTCTTGTGTTCAATCCATCGCTCCAGCCGGGCCATGTACTCATCGCGGACCGGCAGGACGCCGGCGGAGACCAGGACGGCCCGGAAGTAGTCGACGGCCATGTCCTTCTGGCTGGTCATGCGGGCGTCGAGGGCCTCGTGGGTCAGCTCGCAGGTTCCGGCGGCAAGGTCGGTGACCAAACGGGTGGCCGTGGGTGATTCCCACAGATAGAGCAAGGCCCTGCGGGGGTTGTGGTTCAGCAGGGCGTCCACGATCTTGTCGAGTTCGGGACGGGGCTTCCCATCTGGCGGCGTCAGCAGCTTCCGCAGATGGCGGTCGCCTGCGCATCTCCGGCAGAGGCCGAAGTGGAACAGTCGCTCGACCGTGCCGCACTGCTTGCAGGGCTTGTGTGCCTCTGGGGCCTGTTCCCAGCAGTTTTCGCAGATCGGGCCGCGGGGAGTGCGGGCGGCCACTGTTTTCAGGCGCCCGCAGTCGGTGCAAGGTTCCAGCCTGCGCGAGCATGTCCGGCAGCGGGGTGAGTCGGTCCAGGCGAAGAGGCAGGCCCGGACCTTGCCGCAGGAACCGCACTGGACAACCGGCGGTTTGCGGCAGACGGCGCATATCGGCCCGTCGGCCGTGCGGGCGCCGACGCCCTCGACTCGACCGCAGACAACGCATTTCTCCTGGTAGGAGGGTTCCTTGTTGCGGCAGGTGTTGCAGATCGGGGCTCCGGTGTCGTCGCGTCCGCGACGGGGTGGTTGCGTCCGCACCGCTTGCAGGGCTCCGCTTTGGCGTGGTTGTAGCAGGTTCCGCAGACTCGGAGTCGGTTGATCGAGTGGCTGAGCCGGACCGCGCGGTCGGCGCCCCGCCGCCGAACTCGTGGCGTGCGTACGCGCTGGCGGCCCGGGACTGGCTGACTCATCTGCGGCGCCATGCGATCGGGGTGTCGCCTCGCGGCAGGACCTGGTGGCCGCGCTGGGTACGTACGCGGACCGGCGGTTGTCGGGGCCGTTGGACGAGCGGTTGACGTCGTCTTCGTGGGAGCTTCAGGTCACCGCGTTGTCCCGGTTCTACGCCTGGGCGGTTGACGAGGGCCAAGGCCGCTGGAACGGGATGACATGGCACTCAGTCCCGAACAGCGCGATCAGACCGAACGGCGGATCCGCGCGGCCATCGACCGGCTTCTCGCCGGGCAGATCCCGGCCGGCGGGGCCTGCGACGTCAAGACCCTCGCCCGCGAGGCCGGAATCTCCCGCGCCGCCCTCTACCGCACCTGGGGCCACCTCAAGGACGAGTTCGAGAAACGGCGGACCGCTGCCTGGGCCGCAGGTCAGCAACCTGATCCCCGCGAGGCGCGAATCGCCCGGCTGAGGGAGCGCAACCAGCGGCTCACCACTAAACTCGCCCGCACCCACATCGAGTTCAATCACCTCAAAGAGGGGCACCAGCTCGCCCTGTCAGCCCTGGCCGCCAAAGATGACGAGCTCCAGAGGCTGCGCCGCCAACTGAGTACGTTCGGCGGTATGGCTCCGGCGCCAATGCCCGAACAGCAGCAGGGGGACGACGCCACAGATCTGCCGCAGGGCCTGGACCCGGGGACCGGACAGGCGATCCGCCCCATGCTCCCCGACGTGCTCCAGCAGCCGGACGGCGTCGCTGCCTGTGG
>NZ_JBITDA010000075.1:1776-3243 GCF_044453765.1 Streptomyces sp. NPDC051636
CCGGGCACGCTGTTGGGTGTCTGAGGGAATGAACTCCCTTGGTCGCCGGCCCCAGTGAACTCGAACCGGATGGTTCGGGGTGATGGGTGGCTGGTCGTTGTTTGAGAACTGCACAGTGGACGCGAGCATCTGTGGCCAAGTTTTTAAGGGCGCACGGTGGATGCCTTGGCACCAGGAACCGATGAAGGACGTGGGAGGCCACGATAGTCCCCGGGGAGTCGTCAACCAGGCTTTGATCCGGGGGTTTCCGAATGGGGAAACCCGGCAGTCGTCATGGGCTGTCACCCTTGCCTGAACACATAGGGCAAGTGGAGGGAACGCGGGGAAGTGAAACATCTCAGTACCCGCAGGAAGAGAAAACAACCGTGATTCCGGGAGTAGTGGCGAGCGAAACCGGATGAGGCCAAACCGTATACGTGTGAGACCCGGCAGGGGTTGCGTGTACGGGGTTGTGGGATCTCTCTTCCACGGTCTGCCGGCCGTGGGACGAGTCAGAAACCGTTGATGTAGGCGAAGGACATGCGAAAGGTCCGGCGTAGAGGGTAAGACCCCCGTAGTCGAAACGTCAGCGGCTCGTTTGAGAGACACCCAAGTAGCACGGGGCCCGAGAAATCCCGTGTGAATCTGGCGGGACCACCCGCTAAGCCTAAATATTCCCTGGTGACCGATAGCGGATAGTACCGTGAGGGAATGGTGAAAAGTACCGCGGGAGCGGAGTGAAATAGTACCTGAAACCGTGTGCCTACAAGCCGTGGGAGCGTCGGAGCAAGGCTTGCCTTGTTCTCGTGACTGCGTGCCTTTTGAAGAATGAGCCTGCGAGTTTGCGGTGTGTTGCGAGGTTAACCCGGGTGGGGAAGCCGTAGCGAAAGCGAGTCCGAACAGGGCGTTTTTAGTAGCACGCTCAAGACCCGAAGCGGAGTGATCTAGCCATGGGCAGGTTGAAGCGGAGGTAAGACTTCGTGGAGGACCGAACCCACCAGGGTTGAAAACCTGGGGGATGACCTGTGGTTAGGGGTGAAAGGCCAATCAAACTCCGTGATAGCTGGTTCTCCCCGAAATGCATTTAGGTGCAGCGTCGTGTGTTTCTTGCCGGAGGTAGAGCACTGGATAGGCGATGGGCCCTACCGGGTTACTGACCTTAGCCAAACTCCGAATGCCGGTAAGTGAGAGCGCGGCAGTGAGACTGTGGGGGATAAGCTCCATGGTCGAGAGGGAAACAGCCCAGAGCATCGACTAAGGCCCCTAAGCGTACGCTAAGTGGGAAAGGATGTGGAGTCGCAGAGACAACCAGGAGGTTGGCTTAGAAGCAGCCACCCTTGAAAGAGTGCGTAATAGCTCACTGGTCTAGTGATTCCGCGCCGACAATGTAGCGGGGCTCAAGCGTACCGCCGAAGTCGTGTCATTGCAGCATATAGCCCCAACGGGTGCTGTGATGGGTAGGGGAGCGTCGTCTGCCGGGTGAAGCAG
>NZ_JBITDA010000075.1:3338-5153 GCF_044453765.1 Streptomyces sp. NPDC051636
GCAGCACCGGAAGGTAGTTGTGGACGGTTGACGAGTGAGAATGCAGGCATGAGTAGCGATACAAACGTGAGAAACGTTTGCGCCGATTGACTAAGGGTTCCTGGGTCAAGCTGATCTGCCCAGGGTAAGTCGGGACCTAAGGCGAGGCCGACAGGCGTAGTCGATGGATAACCGGTTGATATTCCGGTACCCGCTGTGAAGCGTCAAACATCGAGCATCGTGATGCTAAGGCCGTGAAGCCGTTCCGGACCCTTCGGGGAAAGGAAAGTGGTGGAGCCGCCGGACCAAGCGGTTAGTAGGTGAGTGATGGGGTGACGCAGGAAGGTAGTCCATCCCGGGCGGTGGTTGTCCCGGGGTAAGGGTGTAGCCCGAGTGGTAGGTAAATCCGCCGCTCATGCAGGGTGAGACCTGATGCCGAGCCGATTGTGGTGAAGTGGATGATCCTATGCTGTCGAGAAAAGCCTCTAGCGAGTTTCATGGCGGCCCGTACCCTAAACCGACTCAGGTGGTCAGGTAGAGAATACCGAGGCGTTCGGGTGAACTATGGTTAAGGAACTCGGCAAAATGCCCCCGTAACTTCGGGAGAAGGGGGGCCACGCTTGGTGATCCGTTTTACACGGTGAGCTGGGGGTGGCCGCAGAGACCAGCGAGAAGCGACTGTTTACTAAAAACACAGGTCCGTGCGAAGCCGTAAGGCGATGTATACGGACTGACGCCTGCCCGGTGCTGGAACGTTAAGGGGACCGGTTAGCTCCATTTCGGTGGGGCGAAGCTGAGAACTTAAGCGCCAGTAAACGGCGGTGGTAACTATAACCATCCTAAGGTAGCGAAATTCCTTGTCGGGTAAGTTCCGACCTGCACGAATGGCGTAACGACTTCTCGACTGTCTCAACCATAGGCCCGGTGAAATTGCACTACGAGTAAAGATGCTCGTTTCGCGCAGCAGGACGGAAAGACCCCGGGACCTTTACTACAGTTTGATATTGGTGTTCGGTTCGGCTTGTGTAGGATAGCTGGGAGACTGTGAAGTTCACACGCCAGTGTGGGTGGAGTCGTCGTTGAAATACCAGTCTGGTCGTGCTGGATGTCTAACCTGGGTCCGTGATCCGGATCAGGGACAGTGTCTGATGGGTAGTTTAACTGGGGCGGTTGCCTCCTAAAGGGTAACGGAGGCGCCCAAAGGTTCCCTCAGCCTGGTTGGCAATCAGGTGTTGAGTGTAAGTGCACAAGGGAGCTTGACTGTGAGACCGACGGGTCGAGCAGGGACGAAAGTCGGGACTAGTGATCCGGCGGTGGCTTGTGGAAGCGCCGTCGCTCAACGGATAAAAGGTACCCCGGGGATAACAGGCTGATCTTCCCCAAGAGTCCATATCGACGGGATGGTTTGGCACCTCGATGTCGGCTCGTCGCATCCTGGGGCTGGAGTCGGTCCCAAGGGTTGGGCTGTTCGCCCATTAAAGCGGTACGCGAGCTGGGTTTAGAACGTCGTGAGACAGTTCGGTCCCTATCCGCTGTGCGCGTAGGAGTCTTGAGAAGGGCTGTCCCTAGTACGAGAGGACCGGGACGGACGAACCTCTGGTGTGCCAGTTGTCCTGCCAAGGGCATGGCTGGTTGGCTACGTTCGGGAGGGATAACCGCTGAAAGCATCTAAGCGGGAAGCCTGCTTCGAGATGAGGACTCCCACCCACTTGATGGGTTAAGGCTCCCAGTAGACGACTGGGTTGATAGGCCGGATCTGGAAGCCAGGTAACTGGTGGAGGTGACCGGTACTAATAGGCCGAGGGCTTGTCCTCAGTTGCTCGCGTCCACTGTGTT
>NZ_JBITDA010000076.1:0-4894 GCF_044453765.1 Streptomyces sp. NPDC051636
ACCGCCTGGCCACCGAGAAGACCGGCTCCTGCATCATCGTCCAGCGCCCCGACCGGCGCCTCGCCGACCTGCTCCACGACTTCACCCGCCGCTGAGACTTTCGGGAGAACCCTCACCGGAGACGAGCGTGTCACAAATCACTCTCGGTGTGGCGCTGGTGTCTCTACCTGCGGTTTCTCGCACTCACAGGTAGCTGGACGTTGCCAGGCGTTGCCTCCTGTTGCCTCGCACGTCAGCGCGGAATCGACTGTAAGTGACCGTCACTAGACTTCCGGAAATCGCGCAGAAGGAGCCCTGCAGCCCCAACAGGTTCCTACGCCTCTGAGTTGGGAGGGCTCCTTGCGCGATGCTCCTGCACGCCTCTCAACGAGAGGAACTCCGTATGGAGGAGCGTAACGCGAAACGCCAGCCCAAGCACCCGTCCCATTGGGCCAGGCGGCGAGTCGAAACCATCCGTCACCTGCGTAAATGGATCAGTCAGCAGGGACAGAGTGTCCCGGGCGAGTTCCTGCAGGGCGCCGCCTACAAGCTCGGGAGCGGCGCGGCGACCCTACTCATCCTGTGGTGGGAGACCCGCCGCTGACGCTCTGGCGGGCCTGCCCCACGGCAGGCCCGCTCTATCCTCTACAACCCACCGTTCTCCATGGCGAGCCGGCTTCTGACCTCCTTGCCGGAGGGGTGCCGTGCCCCCCAGTACTCGGCTTGGCACACGCGCCCGAGAAACACATGCTGTGGGCAGCCGTGCCAGAGGAAGGACTCCGGGGTACGACGCTCACTCTTCGGATTGAGGCCCCGGTTGAATCCGCTCAAGAGTGGCTCCAACTCCTGCCCCACACCGCACAGCGAGCACAGCCTCGCGCCCGCCTTCTCGGCAGCGTCCCGGGCACCAGAGCTCCACCACCGGCGCGCTCTCCGGTGCCACGTCACAGTCCGGGGCGTGCAGGACGCCCCGATCGGGCCTGTGCGTCCAGCTTCTGTAGCACTCAACCGGTGGCCGACGCGACCGGAGGGTCTCGCGCACCGACGGCGGCGGCGTCTTCAGGTACGTCGTGGGGACGTCGTCGGACCAGGCTCCTGGTTGAGGTCCTGCTGCGCGGCGCCCACCCCCATAGGAGCGGCATCCGCAGCAGCAAAGTGGCTAAACAGAACGCTAGTTCGTCTCAGAGTCATCTGTGATGGCAGTTTTACCCGTGATGTGATCACCACGAGTGATTGACCTGACACGCAGCACACTCGCAAGTCATCATCTCGGGGAGAGATTCATGCACTTCAGATACAGAAAGCTGCTCACGGCTGGGGCGGTCACACTGGGCCTGCTGGCCGGCTCTTCGACCACCGCACAGGCTTCCAAGCCCACTCCGCCAGCTGTCCCGGCTCCCGCGGCCATCACGCCGAAGACGACTGCTGCTCAGGAGGAGGCCGCCTGCGACGCCCAGCTGAAGGCGGCACGCGACGCCGGTAGCAACAAGCCCGTCGCCTGCGCCTCCTGGGCGGAACCATCCGCCACCGCCCATCGTCATGCAGCCATCACGGCGTGGCCGACGCCGAACTGGTGTGACGACCACGGCCCGAACAACACCTGGTATGTCACCCGGTTCAAGGCGTGCGGTGTCTTCGCCGCCGACGTCACCGTGCATGACGTCCGCACCGGCCGGGTGACCGGCAAGATGCACTACCTGGTCGTCGCCTACGCCTACAGCGACTACGGCATCGAAAGGTGGGCATACCAGGTCGAGCTGATGCAGGTCAACGCCTCGGGCGACGCCGTGGGCAGCAGCGCGGGCGGCAAGGGCACATGCGCGGGCAAGTGCAAGGTCAACGACAGCAAGTTCCCCTCCCAGGCGATGAGCCAGGACAAGAACGCTGTCGGCCAGTTCTTCTTCGACACCACCATCAAGGCCCGCCCCAAGGGCGACATAGGCAACGGACAGGGGACAGCCCACTGGCAGTTCACGAACCCCAAGTGGGCCGCGCCGACCAACGAGATCACCCTGAACACGCCAGTGGTCCGCTGCGACAACGCCCTGCCCGGCACCTCGAGGATCGGGTGCGTCATGCCGTACATCCCGGAACTGGTGTACAGCAAGAGGGGGGACTTCCCTGAACTCGCCAAGCACATCGAGTACGCGCAGAACACCAAGCACCTGCCCGGCAAGCACGGCACGACCAAGTACCTGACACGCCTCACGGACAAGGCCAAGATCAAGAAGAACCGGAACACTGCATGCCCGTCCAGGCGGCCCCGGCCTGCGGGCAAGGAGTGCGACGAGTACCCTTTCGCCTCAACCTGGCAGGGTGCATCCACCGGTGGTGGCCACTTTAGCTGGCGCATGATCCCCGCCGCGCAGAACAGGGACGGCGGCAAAGCCCTCGGCAACTTCTACCTCTACAACCGGATCATCGAGAAGGATAAGTTCCTCGTCTGGATCAAGAACTAGTCATCCGCCGACCATCCGGGACACCGCATGAACGAGCAGGCCGCGCACGGACAGCAGCTCGTGCCAGTGCACTACCACCAGTTCAGGATCAGCGACGAGGACGGCCCCGTCGGCCCCGACCTGCCTCCCGAGCACAACGGCTTGGTCGAGGTACAAGACGGCATCGCCACAGTCCTCACCGGCATCCACACCGGCGACGTCGACGTCACCGTCACCTTCCACTCCAACACTCCCCAGCCCGGGGACGCCGAATGGGAGGAGATCGTCGAAGTCTCGCTGCACTCCGCATCGGGAGAACTGATGGTGCGCGGCCTGATGGCCGACCTCGACGAGGACTTGCCCGAGCTGTCATTCGACGGCCCCGGCGACTACCGGCTGCGCGTTCACGCTCGGGGCCGGGACACCGCCGTCGACCTCGCCCCGGACGACGTCACCGAGTGGTACCTCATCCAGGTATGGCCCGCACAGGCCCAAGAGGCGGTGGTACTCCGCCAGACCGACAGCTACGGGGCATCTGTCCGAGCAAGGTAACCACCGCCGACTTAGTTCAGCAGCTTCTGATGACGTGAGCCCCGGATACCAGTCCGGGGCTCACTGACGTCTGGTCGCTCGATCAGCCAGGGACCGGCGTGAGCGATGGACGCCGCGCTTCTCACGGCGCAGTCTGTGTCCTCCTGCCGAGGTAGATACCTGTGGGTCGGTTCCTCGCGGCCGACATCACGACCGCGATCGATCCTGATCAGAGGCTGACCGCTTGCATCATCAGCGTTACTGCTGGTCGGGCCAGATAACCAGCACCTCATCGGCTTCTTCGTCGGTGAGGGTGAGGCGGGCGCCGGGCATGCTGCCGTACTCGCCGACCCAGCGCCGGAACTTGTCCCGCGCGGTCTCCTCACTTCCCCACCAGCCGTGCTGCACCGTGCGGCCGCCGGCGGCCAGCAGCAGGTGGTATCGCTCGGGACTGCTCACGTCAGCCGGATCCCTCTGCGTCGCCCCGGTTCGCGAACGATCGCGGACTTCGCTTCCAATTCGGTGAGCTGGTAGTGCACCGATGCCCTGCTGCGCATGCCGACGGCCTCCCCGATCTGCTGCATCGTCGGCGCCTGCCCGTGGTCGGCGATGTGCCGGCGGATGCAGCGCAGGATGCGCTCCTGGGTGTCGGTGAGGTAGTCCACACGGTGCATAATTCAATTAGAGCGCTTGTTCGATTTCCTGGGCAAGTGGAGACACACGGCAGCCGGGGAGCAGCAGTGTGACTGAGCGCGCCAGTTGGCCACGGAGTGCTTCAGGTGGCCACCTGCCGCACGAGCTCCTTATTCGCTGGCCGCCGCGTCGGCAGGCCCTTCCCCCACAGCAATCCGCTGAACAAGTTCATCGAGCTGACCGGCGATGATCATCCTGCGGCGCTCCAGTAGATCCCTGTAGACGGTCAGAGGTACGGGCTCCCCACTGGATGCCGCCTGTGTCAGCACGAAGCGGGCCTCCACTTCCAATGCCAGGTAGGCCCTGCGGCGTGCGTGAGCCGCTCGCTGATGCACCTCCGGCTTCAGGAAGGCGATAGCAGCGCTGAGTCCCGCGCTGACGAGCGCCAGCACGGCCGCCGGGATACGGGCATCTGCTGAAGAGAGCCCCGTTGCGCCCGAGATCCCGGCCAGTACGGCAGCGGGCAGTCCAAGCGCGGCATGGGTGAACCGCCAGAACTGCCGACGGAAGCGGTTCTTCCGGGCTTGTTCTTCGCACTCGGTCCGAAGGTCGGCGACCTGACTCCCCACGACGTCATCTGCCATGGAGCGAGCCTGCCAGGGGGACTCTTATCTGGACGGTGTATCCCTGTTCTGGTCGCCACTCCGCGGCCAACCATGGCGCTCAGAGTGGCCAACGGGCGCGCTCAGTCACAAGCAGGTGGGTGGTGAGCAGCCGCTCTCGCGTCTGGACGCGCTCCGTTTCGCCCGGCGCGTCGTCGAGCAGCAGGCCGTCCGGCAACTGCGGCTCATCGACCGCTGGATCGCCGACGAGGAACGCCGCGAGATCGAGCGGCTCCAGGGTGAGGAGATGCGGCCGGGCCCGCCGGACTGGCTGATCCAGTACGGCCTCAACCGCTCGAATGTGGACGCTGTGCGCGCCGGTGACTGCTGGGCGGCGGCCAAGAGCGGCCGATGCCGTCCGGCCAGTCGGCTGCAGGCGATCGATGCCCTGCGCGGGCAGGTACCGCCTTGCATCCACTGCCGGCCTGACACGGCCCTCGGCATCCTCGACTGAGAAGAGTGCCCCGGCCAGCGTGCTGGCCGGGGCTGAACCCGCGGAAGGGTGTGATCGTGAAGGGCGGTCGCCTACGCGGCGAAAGGCTCTGCAGGGCTTCAGCCGAACGATCGTCCCTGCAGGCAATGGATGAGGCCCGGAGACACTGTCCCCTTCACCATCACGCCCTCTGCGACCACGCCGGTGAGCCGAACATT
>NZ_JBITDA010000077.1:0-4794 GCF_044453765.1 Streptomyces sp. NPDC051636
CTCGGCCATCTCCCCAGGTGTCACACCACCACAACGACACCCACAGCCCAACAGACATGCCACTCACGAGTGAAACTGACCAAGCCCTACTAGGGTGCGTTTCGAAAAGTGCTGGTCACAGCCACTCGTTGATAGCTGCGACCAGCACGGTCGCCTCATACGGCCTCGGGGAACATCGGTACAGCCGTTGGCGCTGAGAACGATCATGGTCGGCTAGCACACCGGCTGGGGGCTCCGCCGGGGTTCACGGAAAGATCGTTGGGCGGGTGTTGGTACTGGCTACGGTCCGGCTGTGCCGGTGGAGTTTCTGACTGATGAGCAGGCCGAGGCGTACGGAAAGTTCACCGAGGAGCCGACCCGCCCTGAGCTGGAGCGGTTCTTCTTCCTGGACGATGTGGACCGGGATCTGATCGCGCTCCGGCGCTCGACGCACCACCAGCTCGGCTTCTCGCTCGTGGAGGAGCTGGTGCGGGCCTGGACGCCGGGTGGAAGCAGCTCGCCGAACGACTGGAGGAGGCGGGGCCGGCGGCGAAGGTCTTCATCGAGGTGCAGGACGACGGGCGGGTGAAGCTGAACGTCGACAAGCTCGGCGCGCTCGGCGAGCCGAAGTCCCTGGCCTGGCTGCGGGGGCGGGTCGAGCGGATGCTCCCGAAGATCGACTGCCGGACCTGCTGTTCGAGGTCCACGCCTGGACCGGCTTTCTCGACGCCTTCGTACACCTTGGGGACGGCACCACCCGGATGAAGGACCTGTCCACCTCGGTGGTCGCGCTGCTGGTGTCGGAGGCGTGCACGTCGACCAGTACTACCTGCGCGCCGACACCATCGCCGCGGCGAACGCGCAGCTGATCGCCGCCCAGGCCGAGGTGCCCATCGTGAAGTTCTGGGGCGAGGGCCTGCTCGCCTCGGTGGACGGGCTGCGGTTCGTCGTTCCCGTCCGTACGGTCAGCGCGGCGCCGTCGCCGAAGTACTTCGGGTTCAAGCGGGGCATCACCTGGCTCAACGCAGTGAACGACCAGGTCGCGGGCATCGGGCAGATGGTCGTCCCGGGCACCCCGCGCGACTCCCTGCACATCCTGGACGCGCTGCTGAACCTGGACGGCGGGGTCAAGCCGGAGATAGTGGCGACCGACAACGCCTCCTACTCCGACATGGCGTTCGGCCTGTTCAAGATCCTCGGCTACAACTTCAGCCCGCGGTTCCGCGACCTGGACGACCAGAGGTTCTGGCGGGCCACGATGCCCGGCGTCGAGACGGGCACGTACGGCGCGGTGGAGGACCTGGCGCGCAACCGCGTGAACCTGAACAAGGTGATCACGCACTGGCCGGACATGCTGAAGGTCGCCGGTTCCCTGGTCACCAACCAGGTCCGCGCCTACGACCTGCTGCGCATGTTCGGACGCGAGGGGCGCCCGACTCCGCTGGGTGCGGCGTTCGCGGAGTACGGGCGGATCGCCAAGACCGAGCACCTGCTGCGCGTGGTCGACCCGGTCGACGGCACCTACCGGCGACAGATGAACCGGCAGCTCACCGTGCAGGAATCCCGCCACAAGCTGGCCCGGGACGTGTGCCACGGCAAGCGCGGCACCATCCACCAGGCGTACCGCGACGGGATGGAGGACCAGCTCGGCGCGCTCGGCCTGGTCCTCAACGCCATCGTGCTCTGGACCACGCCGTACATCGACGCCGCGGTTACCCATCTCCAGACCGAGGGCCACGAGATCCGCGAGGAGGACATCGCCCGACTCTCCCCGCTCAAGCACCGCAACCTGAACCTGCTCGGCCGCTACAGCTTCACCGCCAGCGTCCCGGCCGCCGGCGCCCTGCTCCCGCTGCGCGATCCGGACGCGCCCGAGCTGGACGAGGACGACGACGGGAGCGGGCAGGACAAAGGGTGGCCGAACAGGGCGGTGATGAGCTTGCGGGCCGTCTTGTGGGGAACTACGGCGGTCAGGCGCCCGCAACTAGCGTGCCGAGGGCCGTGCGCTGGTGGGTGACTGAGCGGCCTGTGCGGGTCGTCGTCGCCATGCCTGCCGATCTGAGCGCCGCCGCGTGGGACGAGGCCGTCGCGTTGCTGACGTGGAGGGCGCGGGCCAGGGATGTCGTGGTGTGAGGCTCGGCGAGGAGGCGCAGGGCGTCCAGCCGGGTCCGGCCCAGGACGGCGGCCAGGGTCTCGGCGGGGACGACCGGGCGCCCCGCAGTGGGCGGGAGCCCGGGACCGGCTGGGTACGTCAGGACTGCGGGACGGCCCGGGGTGTCCTGAAGAAGTGGGCCCGCCGGGTGGTGGAAGGTGGGCAGCAGAACCAGGCCGCGCCCGTCGAGGCAGACGTCGCGGTCCGGCGCTGCGCCGGGCCATTCCCACACACCCTCGTGGAGTCGGCTGCCCGGGGCCAGGCCGGTCAGCGTGGCGGCCACGCCGTGCTCGGCGACCGTCAGGGCGTAGCGGGTGAACTCCTCACGGTGCAGATCCTGTACGACGGACCAGACCGGGGCGAGGATCGTCTCGTACGCGGCCTGCTGGGCGCGGTGCAGGGTGCGCCAGGCCCTCTCGTCGCCCGCGTGCAGGCCGCGGATCCAGCGAGGGGCGGGCACCGCTCCGTAGACCCGCTCCAGCTCGGAGCGGACGAGACCGGGGCTGGTGGCGCGGATCTGTTCGAAGCCGTCGGCCATGGTGTCGCCGAGGACGTCGAGGAAGGAGGGCGGGCGGCCCGCCGGAACCAGGTCGGCGAGCGGGTCAGTTGCGGCCGGGAGGGAGCGCAGGACACGGCCGCGCCACGGCGCGAACAGCGGCCCGCCATGCTGGGTCACGGCTGTCGTCAGGGCGGCGTGCAGCTCCTGGAGCGGCGCCGGGCGGGGTGCGAAGCGGATCCGGGCGAAGTCCTGCGCGGTGAATTGGATTCGCAGCACCCTCACAACTCCTCGTCCGGGCCAGCCTTTCGGCCAGGGCCTGAACCTTCGCACCGTGACGGCCCCCGCCCCAAGGATGTTCGTATGACTTCTCGACGCACTCTTCTGAAAGGCACCCTATTCGGGAGTGCCGCCGCCCTGCTGCCCACCGCTGCGTCCGCCTCCGGTGGCGGCCCGTTCCTCCGGCTGCCCGCGCCCGCCGGCCCGTACCCCGTAGGCATGCAGACGGTCCATCTGACGGACCCGGCCCGTACCGACCCGTGGGTGGGGGGCGTGCGGGAGTTGATGCTGACCGTCCTGTACCCGGCCCGATCGGTACGCGGCTTCTCCCGGGCCCCGCAGCTCACCCCGGACGAGGCCGGGGTGTTCGCCGAGTACGCGCCGCACGTTCATCCGGGACTGCCGGAGCCGGGAGCGGTGGACTGGGGCGCGGTCCTCACCCACGGGTACGTGGGCGCGCCGCCGCTGCCCGGGCGGCGGCCGGTACTGGTGTACTCACCCGGCGGCGGTGACTCCCGCACGCTCGGCACGACCCTCGCCGAGGACCTGGCGAGCCACGGCCGAGTGGTCGTCCTCGTCGACCACCCCGGTGATGCTTCTCAGGTGGAACTGCCGACCGGGATGCGAACGACCGTCCTGATCGGACCGCCGGACCCGGCGACCTTCCGCACGATGGTGGACACCCGGATCGCGGACCTCCGGCTGGTCCTGGACCGGCTCAGCGATCTGCCGCTCGCACCGGTCATGGACCTCTGCCGGATCGGGTTGTACGGGCACTCCGCAGGCGGCACGGCGGCGGTGTACGCAGCCCGTCACGACCGCCGGGTCGGCGCGGTGGCGAACCTGGAGGGCTATCTCGACCTGTACCCGACGCCGGTCGAAGTCGACTGGCCGCTGCTGCTGTTCCGCACCGACGGATTCGAGGGCGCCGCCCGTATCGAGTCCTCCTGGGCGAGCCTTCCCGGCCGCCGCGTGCTGCTTGCCGGCGCGAACCACTGGGCGTTTACCGACTACGGCTCGCTCGTCGCGCGGCTCCAGACCGCCGGTCTTGTGACAGCGGCAGCGCGGGCCGCGCTCATCGGCACCGGCGACCCGGTTGTGACACTCGCTGAGGTACGGCGCCGGGTGGGGACCTTCTTCGCCCGCCATCTGTTGTAGCGGGACCAGGATCTCACCGCCCGCCACCCCCGCACCGGCGAGCTGCTGTCCACGGTGAAATTCATGGTGCAGACCCTCGCCGCCGCCGGCGAACTCCAGCGTGACCTCCAGCGGGAGCTGACGTACGACGGACTGCGGGCCGCCGAGGCCAAGGGCAGCAAGGGAGGCCGCCGCCCGGCCGTCCCGGCCGACAAGACCGACGACGTGCGCGCCGCGTACTTGGAAGGCCGCTCCATCGCCGCCCTCGCGCGCGACCACAACGTCAGCCGCGGTGCCATCCGTACCGCCATCGCCGAGCTTCTACCCGAGCACACCACCGACGGCCAGGAGGGCGTCCCGGCCCCGGAGCTGCCGGTCACCCTCGACATGCCGGGCAAGGTCGCCGCCTTCCTCCGCGCCGCCGATCTGGAGCCCGCCGAACGAGCCGCGCTCGACCAAGGCGTCACCGTACGGCGCGGCCAGGGCTACACCCTGCGCGTCAGCACCACCCCGGCCGTCCACCGTCAGCTCCTCGCCCGCTGCCAGCCCTCGACGGCGCCCCGGCGATCCCGGCACAGCGCAAGGCCCGCCGCGAGTACGAGAACCGCGTCAGCGCACTCGCACTGATCGGACCATGATCCTTCTGAGCGCCAACGGCTGTACCGATGTTCCAACCGACGCCAATTGCATCGGATGCGAATACGCGACTCCCGTCCTGGAGGCGGGCCCGGGACCGCGCGGAAACGGCCCC
>NZ_JBITDA010000078.1:0-4335 GCF_044453765.1 Streptomyces sp. NPDC051636
ACGACCCACGGCACCACCGGCAGAGCCACCCGCTCCACGGCCTCCGCGGGCTCCTCGGCCGGTGCCTCCTCCACGATGACGTGGGCGTTGGTGCCACTGATCCCGAACGCGGACACGGCGGCGCGGCGCGGGCGGTCGCCCGCGGACCAGGGGCGGTTCTCGGTGAGGAGTTCCACCGCACCGGTGGACCAGTCGACGTGGGAGGTCGGCGCGTCGATGTGCAGGGAACGTGGCAGTACGCCCGCGCGCAGCGCCTGCACCATCTTGATGACGCCGGCCGTGCCCGCCGCCGCCTGGGTGTGGCCGAGGTTGGACTTGACCGACCCCAGCCACAGCGGGGCGCCCGGAGAGCGGCCCTGGCCGTAGGTCGCGAGCAGGGCCTGCGCCTCGATGGGGTCACCGAGGACGGTGCCGGTGCCGTGGGCCTCGACGGCGTCGACGTCGTCGGGGGACAGGCCGGCATTGGCGAGTGCGTCGAGGACGACCTGCTGCTGCGACGGGCCGCTGGGGGCGGTGAGGCCGTTGCTTGCGCCGTCCTGGTTGATCGCCGAGCCCCGGACGACCGCCAGCACCCGGTGCCCGTTGCGGCGCGCGTCCGACAGCCGTTCCAGCAGCAGGACGCCGACGCCCTCCGACCAGCCGGTGCCGTCGGCGGCCTCGGCGAACGGCTTGCAGCGGCCGTCGGGGGCGAGTCCCCGCTGCCGGCTGAAGTCGATGAAGGTGTCGGGGGTGGCCATGACGGTGACGCCGCCGGCCAGGGCGAGGGCGCACTCCCCCGCCCGCAGGGCCTGTGCCGCCAGGTGCAGGGTGACCAGGGAGGAGGAGCAGGCGGTGTCGACGGTGACGGCCGGGCCGGTCAGGCCGAGGGCGTAGGCGATCCGGCCGGACAGGACGCTGCCGGCGGTGCCCGTGCCGAGGAAACCCTCGACCCCGTCGGGCAGGGCGGCGCGGTCGGAGCCGTAGTCGTGGTACATGACGCCCGCGTACACGCCGGTGCGGGTGCCGCGGGCGGCGGCCGGGTCGATGCCGGCGTGTTCGAACGCCTCCCAGGACGTCTCCAGCAGCAGCCGCTGCTGCGGGTCCATGGCCAGGGCCTCGCGCGGGCTGATCCCGAAGAACGCGGCGTCGAACTCGCCTGCCGCGTCCAGGAATCCGCCTTCCTTGGCGTAGCTCTTGCCGAGGGCGTTCGGGTCGGGGTCGTAGAGGTTGCCGGTGTCCCAGCCGCGGTCGTCGGGGAAGCCTCGCATGCCGTCGCCGCCGCCGGCGACGAGCCGCCACAGGTCGTCGGGGGAGGCGACGCCACCGGGGTAGCGGCAGGCCATGCCGACGATGGCGATGGGCTCGCGGGTGCGGGACTCCAGGTCCTCGATGCGCCGGCGGGCCTGCATCAGATCGGCGGTGGCCTTCTTCAGGTACTCGCGCAGCTTCTGCTCGCGGTCGCCGGAGGCTCCGGTGGGTCCAGTGGTTGCTGCCATGGTCGTTCAGCTCCCGGTCTCGCCGTCGAGGAGGGCGAAGAGTTCGTCGTCGGATGCCTCTGCCAGGTCGCCGGTCGCCCGCGTCTCCGGCTGCGGCTCGGTGTCCTGCCAGCGGGCGAGCAGGGCGTGCAGCCGCACGGTGATCCGGGACCGGGTCAGCTGGTCCAGCTCCTGTGTGCCGATGAGGGGTTCGAGATGGTCGAGGCCGCGCAGCAGGGCGGTGGCGGGGTCGTCGTCGGCGGGCGCCAGTTCCTTGTGCAGGTGTGCGACGAGTTCGTGCGGCGTCGGGTAGTCGAAGACGAGCGTGGCGGGCAGCCGTACGCCGGTCTCGGCGGCGAGCGCGTTGCGGAACTCGACGGCGGTCAGCGAGTCGAAGCCGAAGTCCTTGAAGGGCTTGTCGGCCTCGACGGCCTGGCTGTCGGGGAAGCCGAGGACGGTGCGTACGTGCCGGCGTACGAGGTCGAGGACGAGCGCGGCCCGCTTGTCCCGGTCGGTGATCGCGGCGAGTTGGTCGCGCAGCGCGGTGCCGCCGGCTGCCGTGCCGTCCGCGGCGGCCGTGCGGCGGGCGGGGACGCGGACGAGGGAGCGCAGCAGACCGGGCACGGCCCCGCTGAGGGACCGGGCGAGCGCGGGGACGTCGAGCCGGACGGGCACGGTGAGCGCGCGGGGCCCGGCGACGGCCGCGTCGAGCAGGGCCAGGCCCTGTTCCGCGCCGAGGGGCCGCAGGCCGGTGCGGGCCATGCGCTCCAGGTCGGTGTCGGTCAGCTCGGCGCCCATGCCTCCGGTGGCCGGGTCCCACAGGCCCCAGGCGAGGGACACGGCGGGGAGCCCGTGCGCACGGCGGTGCGCGGCGAGGGCGTCCAAGCAGGCGTTCGCGGCGGCGTAGTTGGCCTGCCCGGCGCCGCCGAGGACACCGGCTGCCGACGAGAACAGCACGAACGCCTCGAGCCCATCGGTGAGTTCGTGGAGATGGCGGGCCGCGTCGGCCTTGGGGGCGAGCACGCGGTGCACCTGGGCGGGGGTGAGCCGCCCGACGGTCGCGTCGTCGACGACACCGGCGGTGTGGACGACGGCGGTGATGCCGGGATGGGCGCCGAGCAGGGCGGCGAGGGCGTCCCGGTCGGCGACGTCGCACGCGGCCACCGTGACCTCGGCGCCGGACTCCCGCAGGGCATCGGCGAGTTCGGCGGCCCCGGGGGCGTCAGGACCGCGCCGGCTGGTGAGCAGGAGACTCCGTACGCCGTGGGTGGCCACCAGGTGGCGGGCGACCAGTGCGCCGAGGCCGCCGGTCCCGCCGGTGACCAGCACCGTGCCGGTGCTCGGCCAGGCCGGCTCACCGCCCGCCGGCGCGCTGTCCCGCACCAGCCGGGGGGCGAACAAGTCGTTCCCCCGGACGGCCAGTTCGTCCTCGTCGGAGGCGAGGACACAGGCGGGCAGCCCGTCGTCCGCGCCGAGGTCGGCGAGGAGCAGGCGCCCCGGGTACTCGGTGCGGGCCGCCCGGACGAGTCCGGTGACGGCGGCCTGGCCGAGGTCCGTGACGTCCTCCCCGGCGCCCGTGGCCACGGCGCCCCGGGTGACGATCAGCAGCCGCTCCTCGGGCACGGCGTGCTCCAGCCACTCCTGGAGGGCTTCGAGCACGGTGGTCGCGGTCCCGGCGGCCGAGCCTCCGGCCGGGGCGGCCAGCGCGGACCAGCCGGCCACCGGCAGGGCCTCCACACGGCCGGGCTCGGGCAACGGCAAGAGTTTCCGGGACGCGGTGCCCGGCTCCCCCACGGCGGTCCAGTCGACGCCGTACGCCGCGTCGCCCGCACCCGCCGCACCGCCTCCGGCCGCCACGGGCACGGGACGCAGGGCGAGGGTGCCCACGGTCAGCACGGGCCGCCCGTCCGCGTCGTCGGCGTCCAGGGTCACGGCGCCGGGCGTGCCGGCGGCGACCCGGACGCGCAGGGTACGGGCGCCGGTGGCGTGCAGGGTGACGTCCGACCAGGAGAACGGCAGCCAGGCGGTGCCCGGCTCGGGCGCGGGCAGCAGCTCCCCGGCGGCGATGGCATGCAGGGCAGCGTCGAGAAGGGCGGGGTGGATGCCGTACCCGTCGGTCTCGGTGTCCTCGGGGAGGGCGGCCTCCGCGTGCACGACACCGTCGGCATCGCGCCAGGCCCGCGTCAGGCCCTGGAAGAGGGGGCCGTACTCCAGGCCCAGTGCGGCGAGGCCGGCGTAGAGGTGCTCGGTGTCGAGCGGTTCGGCGGAGGCGGGGGGCCAGGTGACGGTGCCGGGGGCGTCCGGCTCGGAACCGGCCGCCGACAGGACGCCTTCGGCGTGGAGGGTCCAGGTGTCCTCGCCTTCCGGCCGGGAGTGGATCATGAGGGCCGGTTCGTCGCCTTCTCCGACGCGGACGCGCAGGGCGACGGCGCCGGTTTCCGGTACGACGAGAGGGGCGTGCAGGGCCAGGTCGCGGACGGTGCCACGGCCGGCCTGGTCACCGGCCCTGACCGCGATCTCGACCAGCGCGGCACCCGGCACGATGACGGTCCCGTTCACGGCGTGCTCGGCCAGCCACGGGTGCGTGGCCAGGGACAGCCGGCCGGTGAGCAACGCCCCTTCCCTGTCCGGGAGTTCCACGGCGGCACCGAGCAGCGGGTGCCCGCCCGGTTCCAGACCGAAGTCGGCGGGCTCCCCGGCGGCCACGGAGTTGCCGCGGAACCAGTAGGAGCGGTGCTGGAAGGGGTAGGTGGGCAGGTCGACGGCGTGGCGGCCGGTGCCGAAGTAGGCGGTCCAGTCGACCACCGGCATGCGCGTGAGGGCTTCGACGAGGGCCTGGGGCTCGGTGCGGTCGCGGCGGAGGGTCGCCACCGCCCGGGGA
>NZ_JBITDA010000079.1:0-4182 GCF_044453765.1 Streptomyces sp. NPDC051636
GCCCCCAGCAGAGCAGTTGACTCCTACCACCGGCCTACGACCAACCCGACCTGCCGTCAAGCCACACCACCACCGGATCTAACGAACTACCGGTAGCGATGACCTTGTTCCTATCCCCCACTTCGAACCGAGCCACAGCATCCAGCCGTACCCGCTCCCGGGCTGCCCTCTCAGCGTCGGTCAAGCCGCCGCCCTGCGCGTACCTCACAGTGACAGCAGTACAGGGCAGCGAGCTCAACGCTCAGCCGAACGACCCGACATCACCCAATCAAGTTCAGTAGCCCTTCACAGCTCGCTCCGCGCGCAACAGGACGCCGGATATGGGAGGAAAACAGCGGCCTCACGCTCTCGTCCTACTGCCGCATGATGGCGGGTTCGTGGCGGCGTAGGAGTCGTGTGACGGCGTAGCCGAGGGCGGTCGAGAAAACGATGAGTATCCCCATGTTCCGCAGCCAGGTGCTTGTGGTGTGGTGGAAGAGCGGGTCAGTTGCCGAGGGGTCGATCCGGGCAAGGCCGATGGTTGAGGCCATCGCGGCCAGTGCCCATCGGGAGGGCACCAGCCAGGCCACGATCCCCAGAACTCCGTGGAGAGGCAGCAGGGCGCCGCAGAACACGACCTGGACGATGGCGAGGAGGACCAGCAGCGGCATAGTCACCTCCTCCTTGTTCACCAGGGCGGAGATGAGCAGGCCGAGCATCATGGCGGTGAAGGCCAGCAGGGCCACGGCGAGCGTGATCTCCAACAACGGCGCCGTGAACACCCCATGACCGCCGGGTGCGTTCAGGCCGATGCCGGCCAGGGCTACCAGGGTGAGCACGACGGCCTGCAGCACCGTGATAGTGCCCAGGACGATGACTTTGGACATTACATAGGCGGATCTGGACAGTCCGACGGCCCGTTCTCGCTGATAGATGATGCGCTCTTTGATCAGTTCGCGTACCGCGTTGGCGGCCCCGGTCAGGACGGCGCCGACGCAGAGTATGAGCAGCGCGCGCGTCGCTGATCCCTGAGCCAGTCGGCTCCCCGCGAGCGCGCGGGCCAACAGACCCATCACGAACGGCAGCGCGATCATGACGCCGACGAAGGTCCGGTCGGCACTGAGCGCGGCCGCGTAACGCCTCACCAGGGTCCTCAGCTGCGCTGTCCAGGCCTGGCGCTGCGGAAGCGGTCCGCTCACCCGTGCTGCGGTCTGCTGAGCGGGCTGCCGTGCGCCGGCAGCATCGACGTACTGCCGGTGCTGTGGCGAGCGCCGGTACTCTCCGGCCCAGTCCCGGCCACGGTCGGCCTCGAACGCCTCGAACGCCTCTGGCCAGTCAGAGAAGCCGAAGAAATCCAGGGCATCGCCAGGCGGTCCGTAGTAGGCGGTCCTGCCGCCGGGGGCGAGGACGAGCAGCCGGTCACAGACCTTAAGGCTAAGCACACTGTGGGTGACCACGATGACCGTTCGCCCATCGTCGGCCAGGCCGCGCAGCATCGCCATGACAGACCGGTCCATGCCCGGGTCGAGCCCGGAGGTCGGCTCGTCGAGGAAGAGCAGCGACGGCTTGGTCAGCAGCTCCAAGGCCACGCTCACCCGCTTGCGCTGACCGCCTGAGAGGCGGTGGATGGCCTGCTCGGCGCGTTCCTGCAGGCCGAGCTCCTGGATGACCTCATCGACGCGCGCCTCCCGTTCCGCCGAGGCGGTGTCCTGGGGAAAACGCAGTTCGGCCGCGTAGACGAGGGCCCGGCGCACGGTCAGCTGGGTGTGCAGGATGTCGTCCTGCGGGACGAGACCGATGCGCTGGCGCAGCTCCGGATAGTTGCGGTACAGATCCCGGCCGTCATACAGGACAGTCCCGTGATCGGCAGGGCGCAACCCGGTCAGCGCGTTCAAAAGGGTGGACTTGCCCGCGCCGCTCGGGCCGACCACTGCCAGCAGGCACTTCGCGCCGACAGGAAAAGAGATCCCGGCGATCAGCTCCTTGCGGCCACCATCGACCGCAACCGTCACGTTATGCACATCGAGGGACACCTCACCGGAGTCGACGTACTCCCGAAACTGGTCGCCGAATAGGCAGAACGCGGACCGGCCGATGCCGACGATGTCCCCCTCCGCCACGAGCGCGTGGGCGACCGGACGACCATTGAGGAACGTGCCGTTGTGGCTACCCAGATCGACGATCTCGTACGTCCCATCGGCGTGCGCGCGCAGCTCGGCGTGATGGCGCGAGACGCCCAGATCGTCCTCGATGACGAGGTCGTTGTCCCCCTCGCGGCCGATACGCACCGTCCGCCTCGGCCGAGGCCGCACCGTCGTCGGCACCCGGAAGGTCCCGGTCGACGAGGGCTCCATCACGGCAGACGGCCCCTCAAGCCGACCGTACGCCGGGGACCCCGGCTTGCAGGTAGTGACAACGGCGCGCGGCCCGGTCGTCGGATTACCGAAGCGGAGGACGCTGCCGGGCCCTACAATGCACACCTGCACGCGGCGTCCCTCGGCATACGTACCGTTCTTGCTGCCCTCATCCACGAGCGTCCAGTGGCCGGCATCGGCACGCAGCACCGCGTGATGCCAGGAGACCCGGGCATCATCGATGGCGATGTCACAGGACGGATCCCGTCCGACGAGGTAGCGTCGGCTCGGGTTCATCACCGTGGAACCCGTATCGGTCTCGAGAACAAGTTCAGGCGCCAGCCGCACCCCGGGCCGCTCTCCCATACCAGAATTCTAGCGAGTGATCTGCATACGTGCTCGATTTAGGCCATGGTCTGTGCGTACAAGCTACTCCAAGCTACGAGGGGAAACGCAAGTTTGTTTCCGAACAAGGCGAGAGCCTTGCCAGGAGGGAGGAAGCCTCCTGCGGACACGGCTAGTGCAGCCGCCGAACAAGGCGGGAGCCCTGGTCAATTACTGCCTGATCTCGATTTCGGCTCAGGCGGTTGACCAGGCCCCAACACACCTGGCCAACGGGTATGCGTGCCAAATGCTGGAGCAAGGCGCGCACCTGACTCCGCAGCACCTACGCTGACGTAGGTTGGGTAGACGGCGGTTGGGTGACGATGCTTGACGTGAGTTTCTTCCCGTCCGTTCGGTACACTTCGCACTCAATGTATCGGAAGCCATTCTTCCAGTAATCCGTCTCCGTTCCCATGAGTCCTCGAACGCCGTTTGTTTCATTCACGTAGGTCGAGCCGTACCTGTTCTGGCAGAGAGTATCTGCATTGTTGTTGGCCGTTCGGTATGTCATCCCCACGGGCGCTTTGATGTACCCAACGATCTGTTCGTCGTGCGGTGTATCGCATTTAGCGATGTAAGCCGCCGTGTTGCTCTTGTTGCTGCTCCAGCAGTCTCCGATCAAAGAATTGTCAAAATACGATTGTTCGCCAATTTTTCGGAAGCGTCCGACGTTGCCCGAGAGCTTTGTGGTCTTGTCGAAGATCAGGCAGGCGGTGTTATGTACACCGCTGTCCCAGCCTGGCTTGCTGGGCGGGAGTGCGTATGGTTGCGCGTCGGCCATCGCGTTCACGGTGTTGGCCAGCAGTGTCTTGCAGTGACTGTTGCCGTTTTTTTGCGCGTCGCCGAGTGAGCTCGCAGGATAGGTATCGAGAACCTGGCCGTCATGGGGAGAATCGGTGCATTCCGTTAGTCCCAAGTTTGGTGGCGGCCCTACGAATTTCTCCTTTACCCATGCAGCGTTGACGCAGTCGCCGGGGAGTAGTTCCTGGGGCAGCCCGACGGCGTCCCCGTAGGGCATTACGGGGCCGGTCGGAGTCGTGCTGGAGGAGGGCTTTTGGGAGTCGCTGAGAGCGGCCACTAGTGCCCACGCTCCCAAACCAACAACGAGCATCGCGGCAGCAGCCAGGGCGATGTTGCGGCGTGTCATACGCGACGGATGAGGTGTAGGAGCCGGTGTTGGGGGCCTCGGCTGTGGAGGACGAGGTGGGACATGGGGGGTTGATGGTTGCTTGATGGGCCCAGGCATCTCGGTAATGGTCTGCTGCGGGGCTCGGGCAGTCCCGGTTGTGATCTCGCGGAGAAGGGATACTGCGTCGTCTGCTGACAGCCGGTGCGCGGGGTCTTTGGCAAGGAGCTTCAGCAGCACGGCTGCTAGGCAGTTTCGTTTGGATCAGTCGGTCGTTGGTCCGGGTGTGCCGTTGACTGATGCGCAGTGGGCGCGGATCGAGCCGTTGCTCCCGGACCG
>NZ_JBITDA010000080.1:0-4007 GCF_044453765.1 Streptomyces sp. NPDC051636
CGGGACTGGTGAGGTCGCATGTTCAAGTGTCGCGTATTCCGTCGACGGCACCCCATCTGCTCGCGTTGAGTAGTCGCTCAGCGAAGGGCTGATACAAGCCCATGGTCGCTGGCGCTATGCCCAGCCACCGGGTTTTGCCCCGTTGATGCCCTTGCGCAAAGGGGCGGATGCGCGTTTCGCTGCGGGTACCGGTCCATGCCACCAAGTAGCGCATTGGCGTGAACCTCTGGACGCTCGCTCCCCGAGCGTGATCTGGTGGTCTCGGGGGGTGACCGATGCTGGGTAACACCAAACGAGAAGCGGGAACTTGGCACATCGAGCGAACTGTGGGTGGGCTCCCCCCAGAGCCCATCCTCGTTCCCTGGCCTATCAGGGTCCGCAACGTCGTACGGCGCCGGCTCTTGCGACTGCTGATCGAGGCCGTCGATGTCGTCTTGCCGGCACAGAGGGGAAACGAGCCAGGCGGGTGGGTCGTCGTGATCACTGCCACATGGATAGCCGTCCCCTTCGTTCAGGGCATCGCTTCTCAGGCGGCGACCTCGACCTACCGAGCCTTCTTCAACTTCATTGAGTCCATCTCCTCAGGACGCCACGCCATCCAGGGAAAGTGGGATGTCCTGATCCTGCGTACCGAGGACGGGCAACTGAGTGTTCGGATCCCTGGAAATCTTCCGCAAGGCGCCCACAGCGCCCTGGTTCGTAGCTTCGATGATCTCGTTGCTGGCGGCCGTGATGGGGAAGACATCCGCATTTCCTGGGACGAGGAGAATGAGAAGTGGGTAATTGTCCGTAGCTAGCGATTGATTAGCCCACCCACCTGGTCGGGCAGGGCTCGCAGATGAGATTGGTGGCGACGTCACCGTGTGTGGTCGCCGGGGGCGTATCTGCTCCAGGTTCCACCGGCCTCGGTGACGAGGCGGGTGGCTGTCTTGTCGTGATAGCCGAGGGCCTTTGCGATGACGGGGGCCGGGGCTTGGAGGACGAGTTGGCGGATCGCGGAGGTCCTGCCGCGTTGTGGTGGAACGCCGATCTTTCGCAGGTGGACTTGGAGGCTGACCGGGTTCATCGGCTGGCCGGGCTGGCGGCCGGGGAAGAGCCAGCGGGAGCTTCTGCTGCTGGCGTAGGGCAGGTGCTGACAGGACTGGACGTATGCTCGCACGAGGTCAGCGACGGGCTCCGGAAGTGGGGAGGGTGGGTCTCCCAGCCGGACGGTGACGGTGGTCCCGTCGTCGATGACGTCGTTGGCAGTGAGGCGGACGATGCGGGTAACGGGTTGCGCGTAGAGGAGGACAAGCGCGGCGGCGACCCGGGCCCGTAGGGGCGGGGAGTCGTCGTTGAGGACCCGCCGGAGTATGGCGAGTCGCTGGTGCTGGTGCAGGGGTGTTTGGTCTTGGTTGATGATCTGGGGTGGCAGGGTGAGACGGGGCATCCGGCCCGTCTTCATGCACCAGCGCAGGAACGTCTGGGCCGGGCGGCGGGTGGCCGGCTTCTCGGTGTGCCAGGCGTCGAGGTCAGCTTGCTGGCAGTGTTCGACGGTGCGGCCTCGGTCGGCGAGCTGGGCGAGGAAGGCGCCGGCCTGGGTGATCTCCTGCTTCGTCTGGTTGGTCTGGGAGCGTCCCAGCGGTCCCTTCTCCGCCTTGCTCCGCAGACGCCGCATCTGGTGCCAGGTGGCGAAGTGCTGGAGATGACGACGGTGTTCGGGGTCCTCAATGGTGGCGAGCCGCTCGGCCAGCCAGCGCTGATAGAGCAGAAGCTGCCGGTCGACGCGTGGCAGGACACCGCTGTCCATCAGCAAGTCACGCAGGTGGACGACGGTTCGCCAAGGTGTCTCCTGGTGCAGCCCGTCATGGGTGAGCGGGATGCTGCCGGTGGCCAGGCCCCGGAGGAGACGGACGACGTTGGGGTTGCGGAGCCAGATCAGGCGGCTCTTGGGCCGGTCCATCTCCAGCAGGGCAGTGACCAGCGGTTGCAGTGAAGGACCGACATGGCCGGTGCCGTCGTCGAGGAGTCGGCCGAGAGTGTCGGCGAGAGCGCAGAGTTCGCAGAGGCGCCTGCCAAGGAGCAACCCCTCGAAGCCGCAGCGGTCGCAGAAGAAGTCGCGGGTGATGCCCGAGCAGTCGCGGCAGATCGGCGTGCCGGCGGTGTCCCGGCCTGGCAGCAGCCGGTTGGCTCGGCAGCCGGGGCAGCGGCCGCGGACACGCATGGCGCGGTCGTAGCAGGTCCGGCAGATCGGACCGTCTGACCACTCGGCGGACTTCGAGGCTCGACGGCCGCAGCGTGCGCAGTCGCGGATCATCCACCGCTCGTACTCCTCCGGCGTCACCGCTCATCCCTCCGGCGTCAGCCGGACCCGCGTGGGTCGCCGGGCAGCCAGGTTGATCGGCGCTTCCTCTCCGGCCGCTCGGCGGGCTGGGAGGTTCTGGGCCGAGGTGGTGATCAGGTCGGTGGGCGTGCAGTCGAGGATGTCGCAGAGGGTGGCCAGCACCGGCAGGGAAAGCCGTTCCGGCGTGCCGGAGACCAGGCGGTGGACCTGAGAGGAAGACAGCGTGATGCCGCGTTCGGTCAGGTGCGGCATGAGTTCGGCGACGGTGAACATGCCGCGGGCGGCCATCAGTTCCCGAAGACGCCATCGGTAGCTGACCTGGCGTGGCATCAGGAGGTCCTTCCCGGCCGCAGAGCGGCCTCAATGGTGGCGTCCAGGACGCGACGCAGGGAGCGGGTGCGGAAGTCGGAGGAGACGCAGGTGTAGATCGCGGTGGTGGAGGCATGGTCATGACCGACCTGCTGCTGGACGAACAGCGGATCGTGGCCGTCCTCGATCAGGTGCGTGATGTAGGACCTACGTAGCGAGTGGAACTCCAGCGCGGGGTCCAGGCCGACGGCGTCACGGTAGGTGGAGAAGCGGGAGTCCAGCCGCTGGAGCCCGACCCGCGGGCCTCGCTCGGAGGGCCAGAGGGCCCGGCTGGTTGAGTGCCGCATCCCGGGCCGGACCTCGCTGATCCACTCCTCGACGGTGCCGGGTGTCCAGTGCCAGACGGTCAGCACGCTGCGGCGCTTGGGCGGCGAGCCCTTCTTGGCCTTGCCGTAGCGGACGAGCAGGGTGCCGTACTCGCCGAACTCCCGGCCCTCTGGGTTGCGGCCGAAGTCGGTGAGGTCGAGCATCCGGGTCTCGTTGCGGCGCAGGCCGTAGGCGTACGCGGTCTTGAACAAGGTGGCGTCCCGGAAGGCCGGCAGCCAGCCCTTGCGACCCTTGCCGCGGACACGCAGGACTTCCTCGTCGGCGTGGTCGAAGAACGCTTCCAGCTCGGGCCTGGTGAAGGCCCGGCGTTCCGGCTCGCCCTCGGCTTCATCGGCATGCGTTGCAGCGTTCCAGTCGTAGACCACCTGGACCGGGTGGGTCCCGAAGTGCCGCAGGCACTCGTCGCTCCAGCCGTAGGCGGGGTTGGTCAGGAAGTCGCAGAACTGGCGGACGGAGCCCTGGTAGTTGCGCAGGGTGGAGCGGACACACCCGTGCACGGCCCGCAGATCCGCCGACCACTCGTCGACGTGCTGCGGCGTCCACTGCCACGGCATCGCGTCGGCATGCCGGGTGAAGGCCCGCACCGTGCGGTCCTGGTCATTGACGTACCCCGGCGAGAGGTTCCGGGCGAGCTGCTGGTTGCGCCAGCCCTTGATCATCGCCTCGAAGACCTGCTCGTCCGGCCGCAGCAGCGGCAGACCGTCGATCAGGTGCAGCCGAGCAGACCCTGGAACGAGGCTGTCCCCACCCATCCGCCATCACTCTCCGTCTATCGCATCTGACGCGAGAATTTCGCATCAGATGCGACTCGGGAGCGTCTTCGCAGTTCAATCGCTCGATGGAGTGAGGCCCACAGACACTCGGCGCCGCAACAGCTACCGTGCTTCCGAGGCCAACGTCCCTGATGGGGCCGTTTCCGCGCGGTCCCGGGCCCGCCTCCAGGACGGGAGTCGCGTATTCGCATCCGATGCAATTGGCGTCGGTTGGA
>NZ_JBITDA010000081.1:0-3769 GCF_044453765.1 Streptomyces sp. NPDC051636
CGGTCCGGGAGCAACGGCTCGATCCGCGCCCACTGCGCATCAGTCAACGGCACACCCGGACCAACGACCGACTGATCCAAACGAAACTGCCTAGGCGAGCCACACGGTGGTGTCCGGCGGCAGGACCCCTCCGTCCGGCAGCGGTGCACTGCTCAGGAGTACCTCTCCGGGCGGGAGGGCAATCGCCTCGCCGGAGAGGTTGGTGACGCATCGCCAGCTCTCCGAGCGGGCGAAGTCCAGGACACCGGCCGGGACGTCCGGGGCCCAGGTCAGGGACTCGCCCTCGAGGAGTTTGCGGCGCAGGCGCAGGGCCCTGCGGTACAGCTCCAGGGTGGAGCCGTCGGCGCCGTCCTGAGCCTGAACCGCGTACGAGGCGAAGGCCGGGGGCTGGGGCAGCCAGGCGCCGCCCGGCCCGAAGCCGTACGACGGGCCGCTGGTGGTCCACGGCAGCGGCACCCGGCAGCCGTCGCGGCCCTTGCGGACGTGGCCGGTCTGTTCCCAGATCGGGTCCTGGAGGACTTCGGTGGGCAGGTCGGCCACCTCGGGCAGGCCGAGTTCCTCGCCCTGGTAGACGTACGCGGATCCGGGGAGGGCCAGCATGAGCAGGGCCGCCGCCCTGGCCCGGCGCAGGCCCGCCGCCTCGTCGACGCGCGGGGCGTGGCCGCCGGAGAGCAGCCAGGCGTTGTCGTCGGTGCCGGGCGGCAGCATCAGACGGGTGGCGTGGCGTACGACGTCGTGGTTGGAGAGGACCCAGGTGGCGGAGGCTCCGACCGTACGGGCCGTTTCCAGGGAGCCGGTGATGACCCGGCGCAGGGCATCCGCGTCCCAGTCCGCCTGCAGGTACTCGAAGTTGAATGCCTGGCCCAGTTCGTCCGGGCGGGCGTACAGCGCGCGGCGGGCGTCCGGGACCCAGGCCTCGGCGACCGCCGTGCGGGGCGGGCTGTAGGCGTCGAAGACCTTGCGCCAGTCACGGTAGATCTCGTGGACCTCGTCGCGGTCCCAGTAGGGGTGGCTGCCGGGCGGCAGGTGCTGGAGGGCCTCCTCGCCCGTGGGGCTCAGGTCGCCCAGGTCGCGGAGCGGTTCGGTGAGGTCCTTGGCCAGGCCGTGGGCGACGTCGACGCGGAAACCGTCGACGCCCCGGTCGGACCAGAAGCGCAGGGTGGTGCGGAAGTCGGCGCGGACCTCCTCGTTGTCCCAGTTGAGGTCCGGCTGCTCGGGTGCGAACAGGTGGAGGTACCACTGGCCGTCGGGCACCCGCTGCCAGGCGCTGCCGCCGAAGACCGACTGCCAGTCGCTGGGCGGCAGTTCGCCGTGCTCGCCCCGGCCGGCGCGGAAGACGTACCGGTCGCGGGCCGGGGAGCCGGGCCCGGCGCGCAGCGCCTCCTGGAACCAGGGGTGCTGGTGCGAGGTGTGGTTGGGGACGACGTCGACGATCACCTTCAGGCCCAGCCGGTGGGCCTCGGCGACCATGGCGTCGAAGTCGTCCAGCGTGCCGAGGCGGGGGTCGACGTCGCGGTGGTCGGCGACGTCGTAGCCGCCGTCGGCGAGCTCGGACGGGTAGAAGGGGCTCAGCCACAGGGCGTCGACGCCCAGCGCGGCCACGTGGTGCAGGCGTTCGGCGATGCCCCGGATGTCGCCGAGCCCGTCACCGTCGGCGTCGGCGAAGCTGCGGGGGTAGACCTGGTAGATGACGGCCTGGCGCCACCAGTCGGGGTTCCTGGAGGAAAGGTCGGTCACATGGGCTCCCTTGGGAAGGACGACAAGGGAATCCCTGTCCACGTTGCCGGGAAAGCGAAACTTCGTACCGGTGCGCAGCGGTGGCGCACGCCGCGACACTCGCCCGCTGCGCGGCCTCCGTCACCGCCTCCTCCGCCGCCTGGAGTCCAAGGGGCCTCCGGGTCGTACGCACGTCATCCCCCGTCCGCCGCGCAGTGCTTCAGCAGCGCCTGTACGTCCTGGTCCACCACCCGGTACCGCACGACCCGCCCCTCCTTCTCCCCCTCCACGGCCCCCGCCGCCCGCAGCAGCCGCAAGGCCTGTGAAACGGCGGGGTCGTTCATGCCGGTCGCGATCGCCAGGTCGGACACGGCGAGCGGGCCGGTGCGGTGCAGGGCGAGCAGCAGGGCGAGGCGCTTGGGGTCGGCGAGCAGGGAGAAGCGGTCGGCCCAGGTGCGCACATGGCCGGGCTCGCCGATCGCGGCGATGGCGTCGCACACCCGGTGACCGTCGATGGTGCGGCGGTCCGCGCGGTCGGCAGGCACGAGATGCATACCGCCATCCTCGCAGGCCCTGTTTGTGATCTTGCATACCTGCGCAGGTACGCAGCTATGCAGGAAACCGTCCGCCCCCCTACGGTGGGCAGGCCGTGGTGCTCGGGAAGTCGATGAGAGGTCGACGCGGCCCTCGCCACTGTGACCGGGGAGTTCCCGTCCCGTCCGGCGCCGCCGGGCCACTGGTCGTACGACCGGGAAGGCAGGGACGGCGGACGCACGACCCCGTAAGCCAGGAGACCGGCCACGGCAGCTCACGAAGTGATCCACGAGGTGCTGGAGCGTGAACCGGATGGCCCTGCCGGACAACCCTGTCCCCACTACGGCTTCCCCCACTGCCTTCAAGTGGCGGCGCGAGGACACGATCAAGACGGCGGGGCTGCTGGCGGTGATCGTCGCCCTGCACGTCGTCGCGTTCGGCATCCTCTTCCTGCTCGTCGCCCCCGAGCACTACAAGGTCGGCACCAAGGCCTTCGGTATCGGTCTCGGCATCACCGCCTACACCCTCGGCATGCGGCACGCCTTCGACGCCGATCACATCGCCGCGATCGACAACACCACCCGCAAGCTGATGGCCGACGGCAAGCGGCCGGTGTCGGTGGGCTTCTGGTTCGCGCTGGGCCACTCCAGCGTGGTCGTGGTGCTGGCCGCGCTGATCGCGGGCGGCACGCAGCTCGCCGGCAAGGTCATGAACGAGGACTCGCGCACCCACCAGGTCCTCGGCTTCATGGGTACGACGATCTCCGGCACCTTCCTCTACCTCATCGCCGCCCTCAACCTGGTCGCCCTGCTGGGCATCCTGCGGGTCTTCAAGGCGATGCGGGCGGGGACGTACGACGAGCGGGAGCTCGAACAGCACCTGGACTCGCGCGGCTTCATGAACCGGATCCTCGGCCGCCTCACCAGGTCCATCAGCCGGCCCGGGCAGATGTTCCCGCTCGGCTTCCTCTTCGGCCTCGGCTTCGACACCGCCACGGAGGTCACGCTGATGGTGATGGCGGGCTCGGGCGCGGCGGCCGGGCTGCCCTGGTACGCGATCCTCTGCCTGCCCCTTCTCTTCGCCGCCGGGATGAGCCTGTTCGACACGCTCGACGGCACCTTCATGAACTTCGCCTACCAGTGGGCGTTCTCGAACCCCGTGCGCAAGGTGTTCTACAACCTCACCATCACCGGCCTGTCCATCGCCGTCGCCTTCTTCATCGGCACGATCGAACTGGTCGGCGTCCTGCACGACAAGCTCGACCTGCGCGACGGCCTCACCGGCTGGATCGCGGGCCTCGACCTGGACAACGTCGGCTACATCATCGTCGGCCTGTTCGTGGTGGTGTGGGCGGCGGCGCTGGCGTACTGGCGGATCGCGAGGGTGGAGGAGCGGTGGGCGGTACCGGCCGCCTCCACCACTGACTAGGTGTATTGCCCAGTGAGGTTAGGAACGCGGCTGGCGGGTGGTTGGCCCTTGAGCGCGGTGTGTCCGCGGTGGTGATTGTAGGTGTGCAGCC
>NZ_JBITDA010000082.1:0-3577 GCF_044453765.1 Streptomyces sp. NPDC051636
ACCCAGCCCTGGGAACGGTGGAGGCGCTTGGCGAGGGCCGTTTGGCTGCCGTGGATGGCCAGGAGGCGGTTGAGGGCCTTAGCCTCGTCCAGCTCATCGAGGTCCTGACGGTGGATGTTGGCCACCAGGGCTGATTCGAGGAGTTCCTCCGAGGTGCTGCCCTGGTCGTCGCTGACCATGACCTTGATGGTGGCGAGGCCTGCTTCGCGGGCGGCGGCGAGGCGGCTGCTGCCGTCGATGACGACGTAATGGGTGTCCGGCTCGAGGTCGGCCTCGTGGTCCGGGTTGGCCTTGATGTAGACGTCACGGTTCATGACCGTGATCGCCTGCTTCTGGCCGTGGGTGCGGAGGCTGCCCGCGAGGTCGGTCAGGTCACCGAGGGTGGAGCGGGGGTTGTCGGGGTTGAGGCTGATGCGGTGGGTGGGGAGTTCGGTGGGCGGGGCGACACCGTCCGTGGGAACGCCGGTGGCCGCCGCGACCGCCGCGCGGCGGGCACTGACCGGGCGGGCGGAGCTGCCGAAGCGGCCCGCGCCCAGCTGGTCGGCCTTCTTGGTCATGAGATCTCCCGGGCCAGGGCGCGCATGCTGACCGCCTGCTGGGACTTGGGGGCGTAGGAGAGCAGGGGCTGCTTCACGCGGACTGCTTCTTTCTGCTCCTTCAGGTCGCCGATCAGGCCGACGACTCGTGGGTCCTTTATGTCGACCCAGCCCTGAAGGGAGGAGGTGGCGATGTAGCCGCGGCGGCCGTCGTAGAGGTTGACGACGATGCCCAGGTAGTCGATCTCGAGGGAGAGGTCGGCGCGGAGGTCCTCGATCTGGGTGGTGAGGAGTTCGTAGGCGTCGGCGGAGCTGTCCTCGGCCTGGACGATGATGAGGGCGCCGGACTGGCCGGGCTTCTCATTGTCGCGGCGGCGGCCGTAGTAGGCGGCGGCGTCCATGCTGAGGCCGAGGCTGGGCGGGCAGTCGACGAGAATTACGTCGTAATAGGGCTCCAGGGGGGCCAGGGCCCGTTCGAGGGCGGCTTCCCGGGCTCGTACGGCGGAGAGGCGGACGTCGAGGAGGAAGGCGTCGTTGCAGCCGGGCAGCAGGTGCAGTCGGCCGTCGAAGTTCTCCTCGTCGATGGAGACGACCAGGTCGCGCAGGTCGCCCTTGGGGTCGCCCGCCATGTGGTTGGTGAGGCTGTCGCCGTTCATCGGCAGGGGGACGGCGCCGAGTTGGTTGGTGAGGTGGCACTGGGGGTCGAAGTCGACCAGGAGGACGCGCATGCCGAGGCCGGGGAGGTTCTCGACATCCAGGGGGTTGTCGGTGGGTTCCTCATCGGTCGCGCCGGCGCGGAGGGCGGCGACGAGCTGCTTGGCGACGCGGACCGGGTAGAGCTTGTTGGGGTCCTCGGCCATCGCCTCGCCGGTGCCGGCGGTGATGGCGGTCTTGCCGACGCCGCCCTTCTGGTTGCAGACGATGATGCGCCGGGTGACGGCCGGTCGTACGACATCGGGGGCGGGGTTGGTGTCGAGCCAGAGCTTGACGGACTGGGCGAGGCCCTGGATGAGGGAGACCCCGCGGTCGCCCGCGGTCTGTTTGAAGGCGTCCCACTGGCCCTGGGGCAGGAAGGTGGAGAAGGAGTCGGCACCGGAGGTGTCGATGGTTTCCAGGGCGGAGGCGAGGTCGCACCAGGCGGCGATGCCCTGTTCGACGGCGCTCTGGATCTCGAGGCCGTGCTGGGCGGCTCTGACTTTGAGGTCCTGCCGGAGCCATCCCGGCAGCTTGGACACGACCTTCTCGCGGTCGCTAGAGGTGGCTGGAGAACTCATGGGGGCTACCTTACTAACGCGCAAGATCGAATGCTGCCATTGACGCGTTAGTAAGGGAAAGTTGGCTGGGATGACCGGCCATTACGGCGTAATAGCCCGGCGGGGCAGGGGGAGTGGCAGTCGGGCTATTACGCCGTAATGAGTGGGGGAGTGTCAGGCGAGAGCCCGGGGCTCGCGGCGGGAGGCGGGGCGGGTGGTGTCCAGGCGGGCTGGAGCGCGGCCTTTGAGCAACCTGACGGACGGCCCTCGAGTCCGCGTTGACGAGCGCTCAGTCGAGCGCGTGGGAGGGCAGGTGCGGGGCCATGACCCGTGGCGCGCTATTACGTCGTAATGGGCCGCCCGGGACTGCGGGCTGCAGACACCCGGCCATTACGACGTAATGGCTCAGCGCCTTCCGACGCGTGCGTGGTGCCCGCGATGACGGCCTGGAGCTTGTCCGGGTCGGCCACGCTGTGGATGGCGGTGATGCGGCCGTCGGCGTCGAAGTCGAAGGTGACGGTGGCGATCACGCGGTCCGGGGCGATGAACAGCAGACCCGGGCCGCCGTTGATCTCGGCGAGTTTGGCCTTCATGTCTTCGGGGGTCACGCCCTGGCAGGTGACGGTGCCGATGGCGGCGAACCAGGAGGCCACCGTCTGGGCGTCGACGACCGGGCGCAGGGCCTGGTGGGCCTTGCCTCCGCCGTCGATCCACAACGTGACGTCTGGGGAGAGCAGTTCCATCAGGGTGTTGAGGTCGCCTCCGGTGGCCGCGGCGAGGAACCGTCCGGTGGCCTCGCGGCGGTGGGAGTGGCCGGCGGTGAAGCGGGGGCAGCGGGCTCGTACGTGCTCGCGGGCACGGTGGGCGGCCTGGCGGACCGCAGGTTCTAAGCGGTCCACCGCCTCCGCGATCTCGACGTGACTGAAGTCGAAGACCTCCTTCAGGACGAACACCGCGCGTTCCGGGGGCTGAGGGTTTCCAGGACGACCATCATCGCCATCGACACCGACTCGGCGTCCGTGACGGTCTCGGCGACGTCGGTGGTGTGGGCGGTGGTGGGGATGGGCTCGGGGAGCCAGGGGCCGACGTAGGTCTCGCGCTGGTGCCTGGTGGAGCGCAGGCGTTCCAGGGCCAGGTTGGTCAACGTCCGGGTCAGGTACGCCTTGGGGCCGGCCACCTGCGAGCGGGCGGCGGCGGACCACTTGATCCAGGCACCCTGGACGGCGTCCTCGGCGTCGGCGGCGGTGCCGAGGAGGCGGTAGGCCAGCGAGAAGAGCAGGTTGTGGTGCTGGTGGAAGACCTGCTGGTCCGGGTCTGCGGGCAGGTGGGTCGCCGGGCTCCCCGGATGCGGGTGAAGCGGCCGCCGCGGGGCCAGAACGCGCCTAAGGCGGGCATCTTCTTCATACGGCCGTAGGTCGGCCAGGGAAGCGGTCACCGTCTCCTTAGAACTCCTAACAAAAATGATCTTCAAGGTGGTTGGATCACTTCGGGACTGGTGATCTCGGGGTGCGGGGTGGCGCAGCCGAAGCCGTGGGAAGTCGACGACGAGTTGTGGGCCGTGATCGCGCCGCTGCTGCCCAAGGTTGAGCGTCGGACCCGGTATCCGGGGCGCAAGCGGCATCCGGACCGGCTGGTGTTCCAGGCCATCCTGTTCGTCCTGCACACATCTCAGCGCCAACCAAGGTTCGATTGATCCAACCGACGCCAATTGCATCGGATGCGAATACGCGACTCCCGTCCTGGAGGCGGGCCCGGGACCGCGCGGAAACGGCCCCATCAGGGACGTTG
>NZ_JBITDA010000083.1:0-3415 GCF_044453765.1 Streptomyces sp. NPDC051636
TCGGCGTCAGGCTCACCACGCTGCGCCCGGAGCAGGCCGCGTACATCGGCGTGGACGTCGAGGGCCCGTACAAGCCGGACCACTACCGCTACTGAGTCGCTGGAGCTACTGAGCCACTGACTCCGTAGCCCCCGCCCGCCGGGGAGAGCACGTCCGTGCACTGACGGGCCCTCCCCACCGGCAGGTCCTCCGAGGCAGGCCCCCGCACCCCCGTGCCGGGGGCCTGCCCCTTTGGCCGGACCAGCAGCCCTGGCCGGACCATCAGCCCGTCAAGACCCAGGACCCCCATGCCCCGCGGCCGTTATTCGCTCCACGATCCGCACGATCACACCCCCTTCGCAGAAGAGCACTTCCAGTGCGCCCCCGGCCCGTCCGGCTGGCGCTATGTCTCCCGGCTGACCACCCCCTCGGGCGACCACAGCGGCTCCGTCGACCTCACCCTCGACGAACTCGGCCGCCCCATCCGACTCGAACTGCACGCGGGTGACTGGCAGGTGCGCGGCGCCGCCCTCGACGGCGTCACCTGGGTCCGCACCGACCCCACCGGCACTCATGCCACCGAGGGCAATGTGCGCGCCCACGCCTTCACCGGCACGTCCCCCGCGTTCCTGATCGCCACCGCCCGGCTCCTGCGCCTCACCCCTTCCGCCACCGCGACCCGCGTACGCCTCGTCGCCCTCACGGACCCGGTCCTCGCCCCGCGCACCGTGGACCAGTCCTGGGCCTTGGTGGAAAGAGAAACACACGCCACTGACAACGGCCCCCTGACCGTGGACGAGTACCAGGTCACAGCCCTGGACACGGGCGAGCGGCACACCGTGCACATCGCCGGGGACGTGGTGCTCGCCGCGCCCGGCATCGAGCTGGAGGAGCTGGAGTCGCCGCCGTCGGTCTTCGGCTGAGCAGGGTCGACGCCCGGCTACGCCGGCGGTACGAAACGGGTGGTCGGCCGCTCGGCTGACGGCTGGGGCTGTGAGACAGGTGGCTGAGGCCGGTGGAGGGGCGGCAGCGGCGGTTGGACAGGCGGCTGGGGCCGATGGGCCGGCGGCGCGATCGGCTGCGGAGCCGGTGGGGCGTAGGCGCCGGGCATACCCGCCGAGAAGACGGGCGCATCACCAACGCCCGGCCCGACGCTCCCCACCGGACCGCCGAACGCCCGCCGGGCCTCACGGGCCTGCCGCTCGTTCAGCACGGCCGCCAGATACGCGGCCGGCGGAACGCCCTGCGGCGCCGGAGCCCCCGTACGAGCCGCCAGGTCGGCCGCGAGCCGATCCGCCATGGCCCAGCCGACCTGCGGATCAAGCTGCTGCATCCGCGTCAGGTACTGACGGACGGCAAGCCACAGACCATCCGGAACCGCCGACAGATCGAGCCCCGAAAAGCGCCCCGCCAGCCAGGGAGGCGGCGGAGGAACGAAATGCCCCTGCCCGGTCGGCACCCGCTCCCGCACCACCAAGGTGCCCGCGAAGACGTCCCCGAGCCGCCGCCCGCGCGCGGACACCAGCGAGGCGATACAGGCGACGACACCGAACGTCATCAGAATCTCGACCATCCCGACCGCACCCCGTACCAGCGCGTGCCGGAACCGGATCGGTCCACCGTCGTCCCGCACCACACGGAGCCCGAGCGCCAGCTTCCCCAGCGAACGCCCATGACTGAGCGTCTCCACCGCGATCGGCCCGCCCACCAGTACCAACAGAAAGCTGGCGATCGACAGTGCGACCTGCGCCGCCTCGTCCAACGACGACGTCGCCGCCACCATCGCCGTGACCACGGCCACGTAGGCGATCACGGCCACGACCAGGTCCAGCAACACCGCCAGCGCCCTGCTGGGCAGCCTCGCGGGGCGCAACTCGAGCGCCACCGCCTCGCCCGTCACCAGCTCACTCACGCCCGCCGCCCTTCCTGGTCTGCCCCGAGAACCGCAAGTCTGCCAAGCTGAGGGCACATCGCGCCCCAGTACGACAAGCTGACAGTCATCACAAGGGTCCATGACCGACGAGTGGTCCCGAGACCGACGGGCAGCCGACGACCAGCCGAGGAGCAGACAGACCCGATGGACCTCGACGTCTTCGTCTCCGGCCACCGAGCCGAGTGGGACCGTCTCGACGCGCTGCTCCGTCGTCAGCGCCGCCTCACCGGCGTGGAAGCCGACGAACTCGTCGCCCTCTACCAGCGCACCGCCACCCACCTCTCGCTGATCCAGTCAAGCGCCCCCGACCCCCAGCTCACCGGCCGGCTCAGCCAACTCGTCGCACGCGCGCGCAGTGCCGTGACAGGAACCCGCCGCGCCTCCTGGCGCGATGTCACCCGGTTCCTCGGACAGGGATTCCCCGCCGCCGTCTACCGCTCGCGCCACTGGTGGGTGCCCACTGCTCTCGTGTCCACGGTGATAGCGGTCCTGCTGGGCTGGTGGATCGGTACGCACCCGGAGGTGCAGTCCTCCATAGCGGCTCCCAGTCAGCTGCGGGAGCTCACCCGCCCCGGCGGCGAGTACGAGACGTACTACTCGAGCCATCCCGCCGCCTCCTTCGCCGCCCAGGTGTGGACGAACAACGCCCAGGCTGCCGCGATGTGCCTGGTCCTCGGCGTTTTCCTGGGCCTTCCGGTCCTCTGGATCCTCTTCGAGAACATGCTCAACCTGGGCGTCGGCTTCGGCCTGATGTCCTCGGCCGGCCGGCTCGACACCTTCCTCGGCCTGGTCCTCCCGCACGGCCTGCTGGAACTCACCGCGGTCTTTGTCGCGGCCGGAACGGGACTCCGCCTCGGCTGGACCCTCATCGACCCCGGCCCGCGCAGCCGCCGCACGGCCCTCGCCGAGGAGGGCCGTGCCGCTGTGGGCATGGCGATCGGCCTCGCCCTGGTCCTCTTCGTCTCGGGCGCCATCGAAGGCTTCGTGACCCCGTCCGGCCTGCCCACTTGGACCCGCATAGCCATCGGAATCGCCGCCGAGCTGGCCTTCCTCACGTACGTCTACGTCCTTGGCGGCCGTGCCGCGCGCGCCGGTGTCACGGGAGACGTCGAGGCGGCCGAACGCAGCTCCACCGTGCCGACCGCCGCCTGATGTGCGGACACGGTCCTTGAGCTGCTAGTCTCCTCCTCGCCCCGCAAGAGCTGTTGACACGGCGACGGTGGGGAGGTAGATTCAAACAGTTGCCTAGAGGTGGACATGCGCCCCGGGTGACGGTTAGGATCTAGCTGCTTCTTGAGGACTTCGATTCCCGAGAAGCCCTTCCGATTACTCAGAATGAGCGCCGGTCAGACCGGCCAAGAACTTCTGATAAAGTCGGACCGCCGGAAAGGGAAACGCGAGAGCGGGGACCTGGAAAGCACCGAGGAAATCGGACCGGAAAGGTCTGATAGAGTCGGAAACACCGAAGGGAAGCCCGGAGGAAAGCCGCGAGAGAGTCTCTCG
>NZ_JBITDA010000084.1:0-2058 GCF_044453765.1 Streptomyces sp. NPDC051636
CCACAGGCAGCGACGCCGTCCGGCTGCTGGAGCACGTCGGGGAGCATGGGGCGGATCGCCTGTCCGGTCCCCGGGTCCAGGCCCTGCGGCAGATCATAGTGCAGAACTACTACCGCGACGGGGCCGGCCGCCTGCGCTGGCGCACCGCCGAGGACGGCGGCCTGCCGCCCTCGGCCGTCGCGGTCGTCTCGCCCTACGACCCGACGGCCCGCTACGCGCGCCGCGGACACGTCACCCGTTGGAAAGGGTTCGTCGCGCATCTCACTGAGACCTGTGATCCCGACGGCGTCAACGTGATCACAGATGTGGCCACCACCGACGCCACCGGCTACGACGCGAAGGCGCTGCCCGGCATTCACACCCGGCTCAAGCACCGCGGGCTGCTGCCCGCCGAGCATCTGGTCGACGGCGGCTACACCTCCCTGGTCCATCTGGAACAGGCAGCCCGCGAACACCAGGTCACGGTCACCGGACCGCTACCGGTCAACTCCACCCGCCAGCACCGCAAGAACGACGGCTTCGGCCGCGACGACTTCCGCATCGACTTCGACCGCCAGCAGGTCACCTGCCCGCAGGGCGAGACCAGCGCGGGATGGCACGGCCCCTATCCGACCTCCTCACCCACCGCGGCACCTCTGATCGTGGCACGGTTCACCAAGAGCCAGTGCCGTCCCTGCCCGGTCCGCACCCGCTGCACAACCACCACTGACAGCGCCCGAACCGTGGGCTTTCCCCCGCGAGAACTCCGTGACCTGCAACTCCGAGTCCGCGCCGAGCAACAGACACCCGAATGGCAGGCCCGCTATGCGGTCCGCTCCGGAGTGGAAGGCACGATCAACGAGCTCGCTCACGGACACGGCATGCGCCGCTGCCGCTACCGGGGACAGCAGAACGCCCACCTACAACACGTGCTCACAGCCATCGCCGCAAACATCGAGCGCCTCAGCCGACGGCCGCCGACCGGAGAAGCAACTCCGTCCCGGCCGCCGACCGCCTTCCAGAACTTCCTGGACCAGCACGGGATCCCCCGGCCGAGGTCTTGGCGGTCCGCCAGAGACTGAGCAGACGACACCAAGATCCCCGACAGAGTCAAGATCAGCGGAGTGAGCAATTCCCACTCCTGGTCGGTGAGTTCATGTCGATGCACGACCCATGATCCAATAGGGGCGACCCAGGCAACCCGCGAACCGCTGGGGTCTGGGCGCGCGGAGGGGGAGATCGCCATGAATGTTATTGCGGGGGCTGTGGGCTCGCAGATTCTCAGTGCAGTGGTGGCCGCCGTGCTCACCGGGATCGGCACCCTGGTGCGCTGGTACGTGGTCAAGCGGCTGCCCGCACGTCGCACGTGGCGCTACCTGAACGCAGGCGAACTCTCCATCGTTCTGGACACCTCCTACGTCGACACCGGCCGCTACCAGCGACCCGTAGCCGGTCTGGGACAGGTCCGGGCGCTGTCCGTGCTCGTCCCCTCTCTCACCCACGCCTACCGGGACCTCGATTTGGAGAAGGTCCGCCTGTCGGCACACTTGCCGGGCAGCGAGATGGAGCACGACCTGCTCGTATTGGGCGGACCGAAGAACAACGAGGCAGCCCGCCGCATCCTGGAGGCCATGACGGAGGCGTTGCCGTTCCGGCTGGGCGGAGGAGCGATCACCTGGGAGGGGACGGCCTACACAGGCGATGCCGCGGACGGCGAGGTTGTACGTGACTGCGGCTACATCGTCCGAGCAGCGAACCCCCTCAATCCGAAGAAGCGCGTCGTGCTGATCGGCGGTTGGTCAACCTATGGCACCGTGGCCGCAGCCCGTTGGTTGGTCGAGAAGGGCGCCAGTCGTTCCCTGCCCGCCGATGTCGCCGTGCTTGTAGAAGCCTCGGTTCTTCGAGATGGCCACGTGTCCACACCTCGCGTTCTGCGCCAGGCAAGCCTCAGCAGGTGAACCGCGCCACCGTTTGAAGACGGGCCCTAGTAGGGCTTGGTCAGGTTTGTATTGCCGTGGTTATGTCGCGGTGGCAGGTGGGGCAGGCGCCGGCCCAGAGGGCGAGGAGTGTCTGCAGTTC
>NZ_JBITDA010000085.1:0-1762 GCF_044453765.1 Streptomyces sp. NPDC051636
AACTGCAGACACTCCTCGCCCTCTGGGCCGGCGCCTGCCCCACCTGCCACCGCGACATAACCACGGCAATACAAACCTGACCAAGCCCTACTAGGCTTCGTGCACACCGGCACCTCGCACTCGTTCGTGTACGACATAGCCGACCTGTACAAAACCGAACTCACCCTGCCCCTTGCGTTCTCCCTAGCTCAATCCACCGATCCGGAAAGCGACGCCCGCCGCTCCTTCCGAGAAGGACTGCGACTCTTCCGTCTCCTACCGCGCATCGTTGCCGACATCCAGGACCTCCTCGAACCCGATGAGGGAACACGCCAGGACGACGCAGAAGAAGCAGCCGAAGAACTCGTACACCTCTGGGACCCAGTCAACGGCATCCTCGACGGCGGCACCAACTACGGCGAGGAGTAACGCGTGGCCACGATGACCGTCATCGCCACCACAGCCGTGCCCGACCACGTCCGTGGCGCGCTCAGCCGCTGGCTGACGGAGCCCATGCCCGGTCTGTACGTCGGCACCCTCTCAGCACGAGTCCGCGAAGAGCTGTGGAATGCCGTCAGCGCCTCCGTCGCCAACGGCGCGGCCGTCCTCCTACATCCGGACGACAGCGAACAACGCTACTCCGTCCGGACAGCGGGTCAGCGCCGCCGAGAACCCGTGGATTTTGACGGACTCACGCTTATCGCCTTCAACCCGGCGGAAATGGATAACAAAATGGCAACACCCTGAGAAGCGCCAGGTCAGGAAGTGTGGTCCCCGCGCGAGCGGGGGTGAGCCGTACAGGCTGGGACCGGGGGCCGCTGCGATCGGGTGGTCCCCGCGCGAGCGGGGGTGAGCCGGACCTCCACCCCGTGATCCCCGAGCTGGCCGTGTGTGGTCCCCGCGCGAGCGGGGGTGAGCCGCCGCTCATGCAGTACGTCACCGACACTGCGGCGTGGTCCCCGCGCGAGCGGGGGTGAGCCGACGTGGCGCAACGACGTCCGGCTGCTGCTCGAGTGGTCCCCGCGCGAGCGGGGGTGAGCCGGCGGCTGAGGCGCCGTGGGCGTCGATGCTGACGTGGTCCCCGCGCGAGCGGGGGTGAGCCGTCCTCGTTCGCGTTCCGCACGGTGGCCGATGAGTGGTCCCCGCGCGAGCGGGGGTGAGCCGTGGGGCCAGGCTCTCGCCGCCGACATGCGGACGTGGTCCCCGCGCGAGCGGGGTGAGCCGAGGTGGGTGGTCGACACGTGGAACAGCCTGTGGTGGTCCCCGCGCGAGCGGGGGTGAGCCGCGGTTGCCGTCGGAGTCGTTGGCGGTGGCGGTGTGGTCCCCGCGCGAGCGGGGGTGAGCCGATCGAGGAAGTCGGGGTCGACGAAGTCGCTTTGTGGTCCCCGCGCGAGCGGGGGTGAGCCGGCCGGCGGCACGGTCAGTGGTGGCCTCGTCATGTGGTCCCCGCGCGAGCGGGGGTGAGCCGCCATCGCGCACATCACGTGGGATCGCAACGCCGTGGTCCCCGCGCGAGCGGGGGGGAGCCGGCCGAGGTCGCCGCCATACGGGCCGCAGGCGAGTGGTCCCCGCGCCAGCGGGGGTGAGCCGCACCCCGACGCCATCCGCCCCCACAACACCAAGTGCTCCCCGCGCGAGCGGGGGTGAGCCGACGCACGCCCGGGACTGCCTGGAAGGCAACGAGTGGTCCCCGCTCGAGCGGGGGTGAGTCGGTTGTCTGCGTCGAGGTGCGAGCTACCGGCCCGGGACGTCACCCGCAATGGGTAGTGCACACTGCACGCCC
>NZ_JBITDA010000086.1:0-1610 GCF_044453765.1 Streptomyces sp. NPDC051636
CTAGAAGGCGGATGAAGATGTTGGGTTCTGGCCCTGCCGCGTGAGCGGTAGGGCCAGACTCGTTGTGTGGCGATGGGTGAGTGGGTCGGCGAGACCGTCGGGCCGGACGTGTGGGTGACGTGCCGGGAGTTGATCCCGGCCGGGAGTGTGTTCGCGTTCCTGGCCGAGCATCGGGGTCGGCTGTTTCCGGCTGAGATGTTCGCGGACATGTATCCGTCGGCGAACGGGCGGCCGAGTATGCCGCCGCAGATCCTGGCCGCCGCGATCACACTGCAGGCCCTGCACGGGCTGTCGGACTTCGAGACGGTCCAGGAACTGCGGTGTGACCTGCGGTGGAAGGCCGCGTGCGGGCTGGGTCTCAACGACATGGCGTTCGATCCGTCGCTGCTGGCCTACTTCCGCCGCCGGCTGGCCCGTTCCGCCCGTCCGAACCGCATCTTCGACGCTGTGCGCGATGTGGTGAAGGCCACCGGGGTGCTGAAGGGCAAGCACCGCCGGGCTTTGGACTCCACCGTTTTGGACGACGCGGTCGCCACACAGGACACCGTCACCCAGCTCATCGCCGCCGTCCGCGCGGTGATCCGCGAGGTCCCCGAAGCCGCCGAGGTGGCAGCGGTGCAGTGCACCGCGCATGACTACAGCGACCCGGGCAAACCGAAGATTGCCTGGAACGACGAGCAGGCCCGCGCCGGGCTGGTCGACGCGCTGGTCACAGACGCCTTACGGCTGCTGGGCCACCTGCCCGAACAGCAACTCGGGGAGAAGGCCGCGAACGCGGTGGGCATTCTGGCCCTGGTCGCCGGCCAGGACGTGGAACCCGCCGAGGATTCCGATGGCCGTGACGGACGCTGGCGCATCACCCGGGGCACCGCCCACGACCGGATGGTGTCCACCGTCGATCCCGAAGCGCGGCACGTGCACAAGACCCGCTCCCACCAGCAGGACGGCTTCAAGGCCCACCTGGCCATCGAGCCCGAGACCGGGTTATACACCGCCGTCGCCCTGCGGCCCGGCGCCGGGCCCGAGCACCACGAGGCCGCTGTGGGTCTTGAGCTGCTCGCCGACGAGGACAGCCCGGTGGACGCCTTCGGTGACACCGCCTACTCCGCCGGCGACGCCCGCCAGGCCCTCCACGAGGCCGGGCACCGGCTGTTTATCAAGCCCGCCCCGCTGCGGCCGGCCGTTCCCGGCGGCTTCACCCTCGACGACTTCACCATCGACACCACCACCGCCATCGTGACCTGCCCCGCCGGACACACCGTGGCTCTGTCCGACCCCGGCGGGCAGCACCACCAACGCAAAGCCTCCTTCGGCAGCTTATGCACCGGATGCCTGCTGCGTGAGCGGTGCACCAAAGCCAAGGCCGGACGCGTCCTGACCATCCGCCCGCACCACGACCTGCAAGCGGCCGCCCGCTACCAGGCCGCCACCGATCCCGACTGGCAGGCCGACTACCGCCGCTGGCGGCCCCCCGTCGAACGCGCCGTCGCCTGGCTCGTCCACCACGGCAACCGAAAACTCCGCTACCGCGGCACCATCAGCAACGACACCTGGCTCCACACCCGAGCCGCCGCCCTCAACCTCCGCCGACTGATCAACCTCGGACTCAC
>NZ_JBITDA010000087.1:0-1562 GCF_044453765.1 Streptomyces sp. NPDC051636
CAAGACCGGGAAGTTAGGGCGGTTCGGTCGTGGTCCGGTGGCTGGTCAGGGTGATGGTGGTGATCACGGCTGCCTTGTGCCCGACGCTGCCCTTGGTCTTGTTGTAGGCGTAGGGCGACAGGGTGCGCTTGACGCAGCGCGGGCTGGTGCGGGAACGGCGCCTGGCGGGTGCGAGGTTGCGGCTGTCGACCAGAGCTGCAACGAGGTCGGCCGGGTCCGATGTTCTGGCGTTGATCACTGTGAGCCGGACCGTGTGCAGGGCGATGGTCAAAGACAGCCGGTCGGGGTCGAGGTGAGCGCTGGTGGCGGCTTCGGTGATGGCCCGGCGGCTGGCCTGGTAGAGCACCAACAGCGCAAAGAGCTCCTGCTCGACGCCGTCGACGGTGCGCGAGCGAAGGACGCGATCTGCTCCGCGCAGGGTGACTTTCAGCCCGTAGAAGGCGGTCTCGATCTCCCAGCGCTGGTGGTAGAGGGCGGCCAGTTCCGCGGCCGGGTGCCGGTGCGGGTCGAGGAGTGTGGTGACCAGTCGCACGGTGCTGGTGCGGGAGGTGCCGTCCGCCCTTGTTGCGGTGATCTGGTAGCTGATCACGCGCAGGGTGAGAGCGGTCATCGCGGGCGGCGCAGTGCGGCGGCCGCGCTGCTGCCACTTGGCCAGCCGGTCAGCGGAGCGGCGGTCGGTGATCCAGGTGAGATGGGTGCCGTCAGGCAGCGGGCGGATCACCGGCAGCAGGCGTCCGGCCTGCACCCTCCACAGCAGGTCGGCTCCGGTGGCGGCGGCATCCCGCAGCGCTTCGAAGCCGTCATAGCCGCGGTCGGCGAGCAGCAGCATCCCGGGCCTGAGTGATGCCAGCAGGCACCGGGCCTGCGGCAGCTCGGTGTACTGCTGCGGCCCGAAGACCACGTCGATCAGTGCGCGGGTGCCGCACTCAACCAACGCGGTCAGCCTCAGCTGGGGATAGCCGGCCGGGCGTGTGGTGCGGGCCGCGTGTCGACGGAAGTGCGCCACGTTGGCTGGGCTGTCGGGCACTTCCAGGCAGGTGCCGTCCCAGGCCACCACCCGCAGCCCCCGCCAGAAGGCTCCCCTCGTTGCGATGGTGCCGACCGGCCCGCGCAGCCGGTCGAACAGCAACATCAGCGGCTTCACCCCTAACCGCTGCCGGGCCTGCCGCATCGCCGCCGCTGACGGATCAGCCACTAACCCGCGCGGCCACCCGGCCGTCATCGCCGCCCACACCCGGCGATACCCACAGTCTCCGAACAAGCCCAGAGCCAGCACGAAATACACCACCACCCGGGCCGGCAGCAGCCGCACCCGACGCTCCGCACAGCCTGCCGCCTGGACCACCTCGTCCACCAACGACGGCGGAACCCACCGCGTCAGCGCCCCTAAATGACCCGGCAGCCACACCCACGACCGGTCCCCAACCACCTCGCCGGTGGCACACTGAACAGACAACGGAGCCCCCACGAACCGTGACCTCGACACTCACAGTCCGCGCCGGGCTCCGTTCCCATGTCAACCCACCCGACCAGCCACAACACCGCTTAACTTCCCGGTCTTG
>NZ_JBITDA010000088.1:0-1532 GCF_044453765.1 Streptomyces sp. NPDC051636
TCGCGGACCAGGCGCGTGATGTAGTCACCCAGGTCGAGGCCGAGGTCCCGGGCGCGGGACTGGGCGAGCTGTTTGACCTCGGGGTCGACGCGTACGCCGAGCTGGGGTTTCGACATGACCGCCATGGTAACAGCTGTTACCAATACTCGGGGAGTGCATCGAGGGCGTCCCGACGGGCGTGGCTGATTGACCTGAGGTTCATCAACCACGCCCGGGGGCGGCGTGTGTCAGGTGGCCCGGCGGAGGGGTACGACGACCTCCTCGCCGGTGGCCTTCGCGCTCAGGCGGTAGTAGCGGATGTGGCCCAGGCGCTCGGACTCCTCCAGCCAGCCGGCCTCGACGACCTGGCGGCGGGTGCGGGAGAACACCGTGGGTGACATGCCGAGGGTGTCGGCGAGCTCGGCGGCGGTCTTGCTCACGGTGCCGGCACGGTCGGTGGGGTGGGCCGCGTAGAGCATCAGGATCAGACGCTGGTTCGCGGGCAGACCGGCCGTGTGCTCCAGCAGGCGGAGGGTCATGTCCTTGGTGTTGTTCACTTGGCCTCCCACCGTGCAGGGGTTGACTCGTCGAAACCGGGGATGTCGGGCGGGTTGCAGGTCTTGATGGCTTCCCGTTGCTCGATTCCCGTTCCGTGGAACGCAAGGTACGGGCTGATCCGGTAGAAGTTGTAGTTTCCGATGCGGCCGCGCACGATCAGGATGCGGTGCTTGGCCAGTTTCCGGTTGATCTTCCCTACCGCATCCGCGGACATGCCGACCCGCTTGGCGATGTCCGCGCCGGTGGCCTTGAGCGGCTCCATGCCTTCGGGGGAGACGCCGATCCACCACAGAACGAGGAACTTCTGGCTTGGTGTGAAGGCCCTGCTCTCGGTGATCGCCTCCACCCGCACCTTGTCGACCTGGGTGTGCCTGCCGGAGAAAGCGTACGGCGCATAGGGGAGGATCTCGCCTGTGTCAGCGTCCAGCAGTCTGCGCGCTGTTCCCAAGAGGGCCTCCGGGCTCGGTGCTGGAGAGTTCATGACGGACGGCTGTCAGGCCGACCAGATGAACTTAACGTACATGAGCAGGAAGTTGATAACCCCTGCCTCTCCAGCCGTGTCGCTGGACTCCTTGACGGTTCTTCAGGGGCGCCGAAGTCGTGTCCGGAGGGGGCGGAACAGGGGGTTTCTCAGGCTTTCTTGATGAACGTGAAGTCAATCTGCTCGGTTCCCAGGATCGTTGGCCCACGATCCTAGGAACCGCCTGCCAGTTCCTAGGATCTGGGTGGCAAGCAGCGTTTGTGCAGGTCAACGGGGGTTTGGACGCGGCGCTCTCTTACTTCATCCAAAGGCCGTAGTCGGCTGGTGTCCCGGTGGGCCGCTCGGTTGCTCGTACTGTTCCCCGCGTGGACCTCAGCCCACGAAAGTCAGCCCCGATGGAGGGAAGGCCGAACGAGGTGGCGCGCGTGTGTCTTCAGCAACCCGGGACGGGCGCAGCCACGCCTATTCGGTGTTCGGGGGCCGTGAGGCGGACGTGCGGCCGCGCTGTGGCAGG
>NZ_JBITDA010000089.1:0-1463 GCF_044453765.1 Streptomyces sp. NPDC051636
GGGCACTGACATTGATGCTGATACTCGGGTTCCGGTGGTCGTGACCCGGGCACTGACTGACGCCCTGCTGGGCTGTCTTCGCGTTGTTCTGTCCGGCGGCCGGGACCTGTTCTCATGGCTCCGGCCGGGCGGAACATGACCTGATAGGAGCTTGGCCAGAAGCCCCTTCAATGTCCTGTCTGCGCCACCCGGCCGGCGCCTACCTTCGGCTGGGAAGGCAGTATCAGCATGACATCACAGGGTGCGGCGGACACCGTGGACCAGGATGTGTTCGGCGGGGTCGACTCCCACACCGACACCGTCCACGTCGCTGTCATCAGCGACAACGGAGGCCACCTCACCGACGCGGAGTTCGCCACCACCGCCGCCGGATACGCGGCGGCCCTGGCCTTCCTGACCGCCCACGGGCGGGTGATCGCAATCGGTGTGGAAGGCACCTCGTCCTACGGGGCCGGCTTCACCCGAACCGCCCGCTCCCACGGGCACCAGGTCATCGAGGTCAATCGCCCCGACAAGGCCGAACGCCGCCGCACCGGCAAGTCCGACCCCATCGACGCCTACGCCGCCGCCCGCGCCGCCCTGTCCGGACGCGCCACCAGCTCCCCCAAGGACGACACGGTCGGTGGGATACGCGCCCTGCACAACACCGCCCGCTCGGCCGTCAAGGCCCGCACCGCCGCACTCAACCAGATCGGCCAGGTCCTCGTCACCGCTCCGGAGGCGATCCGCGCCAAGTACGGGCAGCTCAAGGGCACCGACCGCACCGAGGCCCTGGCCCGGCTGCGGCCGGCCGGCGACGCCCTGCACACCGCTGTCCTGACCTCACTGAAAAGCCTCGCCCGCCGCGTCAAGGAGCTCACCGCCGAGCACGAGGCGCTGACACGGGCCCTGGATGCCGAAGTCACCACACACAACCCGGGCCTGCGGGCCGCCTACGGTGTCGGCCCCGACACCGCCGCGCAGCTGCTGATCACCGCGGGCGGCAATCCCGAACGGATGCGAACCGAGGCGTCCTTCGCGGCTCTGTGCGGAGCCGCCCCGGTTCCCGCATCCAGCGGCCGAACCAACCGTCACCGCCTCTCCCGAGGCGGTGACCGGACCGCCAACTCCGCGCTCTACCGCATCGCCCTGGTCCGTATGTCCGGCGACGCCCGCACCCGCGCCTACGTCGCACGGCACGTCGCCGCCGGACGGACGAAGAAAGAGATCATCCGGATGTTGAAGCGGGCCATCGCCCGGGAGATGTTCCGCTGCCTCACCACCACGGTCAACATTCCAGGCACAGCCGACCTACGGCCTCTGCGGCAGGCCAAGAACATCACCCTCACCGCCGCCGCACAGCACTTCGGCGTCTGGCCCACCACGATCTCCAGACTCGAAAGAGGACTCAGCAGGGACGACGACCTCACTCACGCCTACCGCGACTGGCTTCAAGCCGCTTGACAGCAATAGGAGCATCAACG
>NZ_JBITDA010000090.1:0-1446 GCF_044453765.1 Streptomyces sp. NPDC051636
CGATTCCTAATGGAGATGTCAAGCGGCCAGTGTGACGGGCGGTATTGGGCTGTAGCACCGTCCGTCACGCAAGAGAGCCCACAGAACATTGACGCGGCGGCGGGCAAGGGCCATGACGGCCTGGGCGTGTCGTTTCCCTTCGGCACGCTTGCGGTCGTAGAAGCGGCGGGATTCGTCACAGCAGCGGATGCTGATCAACGCGGACGTGTAGAAGACACGTTGAAGGCGTCGGTTGTAGCGGGTGGGACGGTGCAGGTTGCCGCTCACCTTCCCGGAGTCACGAGGCACAGGAGAGACGCCGGCGAAGGCGGCCAGCCGGTCCGGACTGGCGAAGGCATCCATGTCTCCACCGGTGGCGGCCAGGAACTCGGCGCCCAGCAGGACGCCGATGCCGGGCATGCTCGTGATCACTTCCGCGTTGCGGTGGCGGCGAAAGCGGCCCTCGATGAGCTTGTCGGTCTCCGCGATCTTCTCGTTGAGGGCCATCACCTCCCTGGCCAGGGAGTGCACGACATGGGCGGTCATGTCCTCGCCGGGGACAGCAGTGTGCTGTCCTTCGGCCGCCTGGACTGCCTTGGCGGCGAGTTCGTCGGCGCTGCGGACCTTGCGGTTGCGCAGCCAGGTGGCCAGGCGTCGTCGGCCGGTGCGGCGGATGGCGGCCGGGGTCTGGTAGCCGGTCAGCAGCACCAGGGGGCCGATGTTGCCCAGGTCCAGTTCGCGTTCCAGGCCGGGGAAGATCTCGGTGAGGTGGCCGCGGAGCCGGTTAACGGTCCGGGTGCGGTCGTCGCTGAGATCGCGGCGGTGGCGGGTGAGGACCTTCAGCTCGGACAGCAGCTCGTCGCCGGACCGCAAGGGCGTGAGGTCGCGCCGGATCCGGGCCTGATCGGCGATGACCGCCGCATCCTTGGCGTCGGTCTTGCCGTCGCCCCGGTAGCCCTCGGAGGCCCGGTTGACTGCCCGTCCTGGGATGTAGAGAAGCTGCTGGCCGTGGTTGAGCAAGACCGCGATGACCAGAGCGGCTCCACCGTCCGCCAGGTCGATGCCCCACGTCGCTTCGTCGCCCAGGTCGAGAACGTCTCCGAGCAGCTTGAACAGGTCGTTCTCGTCATTGGCGACGCGCCGGGACAGCAGCCGCTTGCCGGTGTCGTCGATCACCACACAGTGGTGGTGAGTCTTCCCGGCGTCGATACCGGCCCAGATCGCTGTCACTTGCCACTCCGCAGGTCGTGTTCGTACAAGTACCACTGACGACCTCGCTGTCGAGTCCCTACTGAGCGATCAGTGCCGCAATTCCTAATGAGCAGCCGAGTCGTCGTGGGGCACCGGGCGGCGAATCGTCAGAAGCCACGACAACGACAGACTGGTGAAAGCCACACCCGGCACCCCTGGGTGAGCCAACCCTACGAATGGCTCGCTCAGCCCGATCAACAAGGTAGGGACTGGTGA
>NZ_JBITDA010000091.1:0-1445 GCF_044453765.1 Streptomyces sp. NPDC051636
TAGGGCTTGGTCAGGTTTGTATTGCCGTGGTTATGTCGCGGTGGCAGGTGGGGCAGGCGCCGGCCCAGAGGGCGAGGAGTGTCTGCAGTTCGCGGACTACTTGGTAAAGGCTCGGTCCCGCACCGGGTCTTTTGGGTCTCGTGCCAGCCGTTGGAGGGTGCAGAAGGCGTGGGCGGCGGAGACGAGGGTGACGTGGTGGTGCCAGCCGTTCCAGGTGCGGCCCTCGAAGTGGGCCAGTCCCAGGGCCTGCTTCATCTCGCGGTAGTCGTGCTCGATGCGCCAGCGCAGTTTGGTCAGCCGCACCAAGGTGGCCAGCGGCATCCCGGAGGGCAGGCTGGACAGCCAGAACTGCACCGGCTCCGGCTCGGTGGCCGGCCACTCGGCCAGCAGCCAGCGCTCGGGCAGTTCCGGATCTCCGGCTGTCTTACGGATTCCTCGTCCGGCGGGCCGGATCCGCAGGGCGACGAAACGCGAGTACATGCGCTTGAAGCCGCTTCGGCTCGTGCCTGGCCGTGATCCCTCCCGCCAGGACACTGGCCGAGCGGCTCTCCGGCCGGCCGCGATGACGAGGTCTTTCATGGTCTGCGGCGGGTCGGGATACTGCATCTTCGGCGGCCGGCCGGTGCCCGCGTAGTCGGGCTGGACGGGCCGGGCGTCGGCGGGATGGGCGCTGTGGCGGCCCGAGATGCCGACCGTGTAGGGCAGGTTGCGTTCCTCCAAGCCGCTGCGGAAGGCGGCGGCGTCGCCGTATCCGGCATCCGCGACGACCAGGGGGACATCGACGCCCCAGGACCGTGCTTCGTCGATCATGTCGAGGGCCAGCTGCCACTTCTCCAGGTGTCCCGCTTGCGCGGGGATGCCGCAACGGCCGCGGCGGGCGACCTTGTCGGGGTCGGCTTCAGGCGAGGTCGGATCCCAGGAAGCCGGCATGAACAGCCGCCAGTCGATCGCGGCCGAGGCTCGGTCGGTGGCCAGGTGCAGCGACACTCCCACCTGGCAGTTGGTGACCTTGCCCGCGGTGCCGGTGTACTGCCTGGACACACACGCCGAGGCATTCCCGTCCTTGAGGAACCCGGTGTCGTCGACGATCAACGCCTCCGGCCGGATCGCGTCCTGCATCATCCAGGCCAGGCGGGCCTGGACGTGCGCCGGATTCCACGGGCTGGTCGTCACGAAGTGCGCCAGCGCCTGCCGGTTGCCGTCCTCGCCCAGCCTCGCCGCCATCGGCTCAACCGACTTACGTTTACCGTCCAGCAGCAGCCCCCGCACATACACCTGACCCCACCGCCGCTGGTCAGCACGGAAGAACCCATCGAACAACTCCGCCGTGAACGCCTCCAGGTCCTCCCGGACCTCGGCCATCTCCCCAGGTGTCACACCACCACAACGACACCCACAGCCCAACAGACATGCCACTCACGAGTGAAACTGACCAAGCCCTACTA
>NZ_JBITDA010000092.1:0-1336 GCF_044453765.1 Streptomyces sp. NPDC051636
AGCAGCACGGTGTCCGGGTACTGGGCGTCGATCTCGCGGCGGACCCGTTTCAGGAACTCGTGGGTGGCGGGCAGGTTCTCGCAGTTCGTGCCCTCGGCCGCGTAGAGGTACGGCACCGCGTCGAGACGGAATCCGTCGATGCCCAGGTCCAGCCAGAAGCGGAGGGCGGCCAGGATCTCCTCCTGCACGGCCGGGTTCTCGTAGTTGAGGTCCGGCTGGTGGGAGAAGAAGCGGTGGAAGTAGTACTGGCCGCGGACCGGGTCATGGGTCCAGTTGGAGGTCTCGGTGTCGACGAAGATGATGCGGGCGTCGGGGTACTGCTTGTCGTCGTCGGCCCACATGTAGTAGTCCCCGTACGGCCCGTCGGGGTTCTTCCTCGACTCCTGGAACCACGGGTGCTGGTCGCTGGTGTGGTTCATGACGAAGTCGATGATCACGCGCATGCCGCGCTGGTGGGCGGAGTCGACGAACTCCACGAAGTCGGCGAGGTCACCGAACTCCGGGAGTACGGCGGTGTAGTCGGAGACGTCGTAACCGCCGTCCCGGAGCGGTGACTTGAAGAACGGCGGCAGCCACAGGCAGTCGACGCCGAGCCACTGGAGGTAGTCCAGTTTGGCGGTCAGGCCCTTGAGGTCGCCGATGCCGTCGCCGTCGCTGTCCTGGAAGGAACGGACGAGGACCTCGTAGAAGACGGCGCGCTTGAACCACTCCGGGTCCCGGTCCTTGGCGGGCGTGTCCTCGAAGGTGTCCGGGACGGGGCTGTTGACAGTCATGACGCGCTGGGCCCTCCGATCTGGGGCGAGACGGACGATCGCCGGACATGGAGCACATGTGCCGGCGCCCGGCCCGGTACTAGGCGCACGTAGTTGCTCCTGCCCCAGTGGTAGGTCTCACCCGTCAGTTCGTCGTACAGGGACACGGTCGCGTGCCGGTCCAGGCCGAGGTGCGGCATGTCCAACGAGACCGTCGCCTCCTGGGTGTGGTGAGGGTCGAGGTTGACGACGACCACGACCGTGTCCGAGCCGTCGCGTTTGCTGTACGCGATCACGGCGTCGTTGTCGGTCGCGTGGAAGCGCAGATTCCGCAGGCGTCGCAGCGCGGGATGGCGGCGCCGGATGGAGTTGAGCGTGCCGATCAGGGGGGCGATGCTGCGTCCCTCGCGTTCGGCGGCGGCCCAGTCGCGGGGTTTGAGCTGGTACTTCTCCGAGTCGAGGTACTCCTCGCTGCCCTCCCTGAGGGGGGTGTTCTCGCACAGCTCGTAGCCGCTGTAGATGCCCCAGGCGGGGGAGAGGGTCGCGGCCAGCACCGCGCGGACCTCGAAGGCGGGCCGGCCGCC
>NZ_JBITDA010000093.1:0-1272 GCF_044453765.1 Streptomyces sp. NPDC051636
TCCTGATATAGGTTGACACTTTTCAACCGGATAACGCCCGATGAACCTCATCGGGCGTTTTGTATTTCAGCGACAAGTGCGGCCGCCGCGTGTTGTAGAGGTTCACCGACTCCCTGACCATCTTTCTTGCCTGCGCGATATCTTCTGGCCTGCCGAGCAGGTATTCCGTTTTGAGTATCCCGTTTATCCGTTCCGCCAGCGCGTTCTGATAACAGTCATACCCGTCCGTCATCGAGCAGATGACGCCATACTGCTGATGTAACGCCTGATATTCCTGCGAGCAGTACTGGATACCCCTGTCCGAGTGATGCACCAACGGCAACGCCGTGCGTCTGCCGGCCAGTGCCATTTTGAACGCGCAGGCGACATGCCGGGTATGCAGACTGTCATGCACGTGATATCCCACGATTTTTCTCGACCAGGCATCCGTTACCAGGCTGACATACGCCGTCCCCGTTCTCAGCGGCAGGTAGGTGATATCCGCCACCCATACCTGTTCCGGACGGCTGGCTATTACTTGATTGTCTCCCGCTTTTAGCAGGTTGGGATGGCGATAAAAACGATGATGGCTGTGCGTCGTCTTGTGATACGCCCGTTTAGGCATCACCAGTAACCGCGCGCAGCGCAGGATACTGAACAACCGGTCACGGCCCACATGCAACGCCGGTTCGGGGTGTTGCCGCAACAGGTGATGCAGCTTACGTGTCCCCAGTCGGGGTTGGTGCAAGCGGATGGCCGTCACCTGTTCGACGAGATGCCGGGCCTGCTCCTCTTTGCCTGCTTCACGCTGCAGGGACTGATACCACGCTTGTCGGCTGATGCCCATCCATCGGCAGGCCCGCGTTACTGTGAGTCCCGGTACTTGTGTTTGCGCGATAAGGCGGTTAGCTGCTTTTTTGTCAGCGTGGCGCCAAAGTCGGTGTTCATCACTTTGACGACAGCTTCGAAGAACTGGGCTTTGACTTCAGATTCAGCCAGTTGCTGCTCAAGTTCTTTAATACGCTGTTCGGGCGTCAGGGGGAGTTTGGGCATGTTGTCTCCGCACGTTCTGGTGGAAGGAGAAGTTCGCCAGTCAAGTTGACCGTATTTGCGCAGCCAGTTCATGACAGTCTGGCTGCCTTGGATACCGTAGCGATCTTGCGCCTGGCGGTATGTCATCTCGCCTTTTTCGACCTGTTCGACGACAGCCAGTTTAAAGGATAGAGAGTAATCGCGTTGTGTGCGTTTAATATACTGGTTCATCACATTTTCCTCTGTGCGTGAGTAAAATGT
>NZ_JBITDA010000094.1:0-1259 GCF_044453765.1 Streptomyces sp. NPDC051636
TTCGTGTCGCTGCTGCGCCGCCGCCGCTTCTTCGAGTACGACGAGGCCGAGACGCTGGTGGGCCTGCTGAAGGCGAGTCTGGCGGCGGGCGAGGATGTCACCGAGGCGCTGGGTGTTCAGGTCCGCCAAGCGGTCGAGCTCCTGGTGGATGCCATAGGGCGGGCGGATGTCCGTGCGGTCGAACGTGGGGCGCCGGGGCTGCACGCGTGCGGGGTGAGCGCGGGTGAGGTTTACCGCGGTGCGGTGGCGGTGATGATGCGCGTGGTCTTCCTGCTGTTCGCGGAGGAGCGGGGTCTGCTCCCGGCGGACAACGAGGTGTACGCCCGTTCCTACTCCGCCCGTTTCCTGCGTGAGGAGCTGAAGGCGCGGGCGGACGAGGAGGGTGAGACGTCGCTGGAGCACACGACGTCGGCGTGGCACCGGCTGATCGCCCTGTTCCACGCGGTGCATGGGGGAGTGGACCACCCGGGTTCGGGCTTCCACCTGCCGGCGTACGACGGTTCGATCTTCGACCCGGACAAGTACCCGTGGCTGGAGCGCACCACCCCGCTGCTCCCGATCGACGACCGCACGGTCCTGCACATGCTGCAGGCGGTGCAGGAGGTCCGCGTCGGTAAGGGCAAGGACCGTGAGGTCCGCACGCTCAGCTTCCGCGCGCTGGATGTTGAGCAGATCGGTTACGTGTACGAGGGCCTGCTGTCGTTCGACGGGCGCCGGGCAACTGAGCACATGGTGGGCTTGATCGGTCCCGAGGGCCTGGAACACGAGGTGCCGTTGCGGGAGTTGGAGGCGCTGGCGGCCAAGACCGGCACGTCGGTCAAGGCGCTGGCACAGGCGATCCACGACAAGTGGAAGGATCCCAAGCCTCCGGCGACGGCGGGCCAGTTGGAGAAGAAGCTCGCCCCTCTGTCGGCCGAGGGCGCGGCGGAGGCCCGTCGCCGCCTGAACGCGGTCACGAAGGACCCGGCGCTGACGGAGCGGCTGCTGCCGTTCGTCGGGATCCTCCGCGACGACCTGCGGGGCCTGCCGACGGTGATCCCGAACGGCGCGCTGTACGTCACGGAGTCCTCCCTGAGGAAGAACACGGGCACGCACTACACGCCCCGGTTCCTCGCGGAGGAGGTCGTGCTCCACGCCCTGGAGCCGCTGGTGTACGAGCCTGGCCCGCTCCAGACGGCGGACACGGCCGAGTGGCGCCTGAAGTCGGCGGACCAGATCCTCGACCTGAAGGTCGCGGACATCGCGATGGGCTCGGCGGC
>NZ_JBITDA010000095.1:0-1234 GCF_044453765.1 Streptomyces sp. NPDC051636
CTAGTAGCGCGTCGCTGCTTAATTGCGGCGTGTCTGGTGGGTTCCTCCTTCCCTTTTGCCGGACAGGACTCCGTCATGGGTTCACAGAAGAAGCGGCCGGTCAGGTTGACACCGCAGGATCGTGAGGAGTTGGTCCGGGTGACCACGACGGGTGTTCGTGGGGCCTCGATGATCATGCGTGCGCGGGTGCTGCTTGCACTGGACACCTCGGTGGGCCACGTGGATTCCAAGGAGGTGATCGCGGCCCGGCTCGGCGTCTCCGGTGAGACGTTACGGCTGGTCGCCAAGCGTTTCGCCGAGACCGGTGGCGATGTGCACGCCACGATCGCGCGGAAGAAGCGTGACCTGCCGCCGGTGCCCTCGCCGGTGACGGGCGAGGTCGAAGCCCGACTGATCGCGATGGCGTGCTCGCAGCCGCCCCAGGGCTATACCCGGTGGTCGTTGCGACTGCTGGAGAAACACGTCGCGCTGGCCGAGGACATCCCCGATCTGGACCACTCCACCATCGGGCGGGTCTTAAAAAAACGGAACTGCGCCCTCACCTGAGAAAGTGCTGGACCATCCCGCCACGGGCGAACGCGGAGTTCGCTGCCCGGATGGAAGACGTGCTGGCCGTGTATGCGCGGCCCTACGACCCGGCACGTCCGGTGGTGTGCATGGACGAGAAGCCCTACCAGCTCCTCGACCATGCCCGCGACCCGCTCCCGGCCCGCCCCGGTCACGACGCCTGCCAGGACAGCGAGTACATCCGCTGCGGCACGTGCTCGGTCTTCGTGTGGGTCGAGCCCCTGCGGGGCTGGCGTCGTGTTCAGGCACTGTCCCAGCGCACCCGGATCGACTGGGCCGGCCAGGTCAAGCAGTTGCTGAGCGTGGACTACCCCGACGCCGAGGCCGTGGTGCTGGTGATGGACAACCTCAACACCCACAACATCGCCTCGTTGTACGAGGCATTCGAACCAAAAGAGGCATTCGCCCTGGCCCAACGCCTCGAGATCCACCACACGCCCAAGCACGGGTCATGGCTCAACATCGCCGAGATCGAACTCTCCGCGCTGACCCGGCAATGCCTCGACCGCCGGATCAGCGACCTCGACATCCTCAACACCGAACTCTCGGCCTGGCAGAACGCCACCAACACCGACCGACGTCAGGTGAACTGGCAGTTCACCACCCACGACGCACGCATCAAACTGCGCCACCTCTATCCCAAAAATTAGCCGCGACAATCTACTAG
>NZ_JBITDA010000096.1:0-1150 GCF_044453765.1 Streptomyces sp. NPDC051636
CGCATGGCGTCCGGGCAGATCGTCAGCGGCGTGGTCGGGGACGACGGCGCGATCCGCATTACGTTATAAAAAAGTAAAGGTTCCGCAAACCTTGCCGATAAGACAAATCAAGCAGCATTTTATTGGCCACCAGGGCCGCAAAACTTTCATTGCAGCGTCGTCGCCCCCGAGCGGCCACGGCGTAAACGGAGATGGACCATGAGTATCGATCGCACCCAGCGGTTACAGCCGGTTTCCACTGTGCAACCGCGTGAAACCCCGGCCGACAACCCGCTCCAACCGCGCAAGGCCGCCGTGGCCGAAACCGCCGTCAGCGGCACACAGGTCAAACTGAGCGAGGCGCAGGCGCGCCTGATGCAACCGGGCACCCAGGATATCGATATGGGCCGGGTCGAGGCCATCAAACAGGCGATCCGCAACGGTGAACTGAAGATGGACGCCGGCAAAATCGCCGACGCACTGCTGCAAGACGCGCAGAGCGATGTTCAATGGATCGCCGGACGCGACTGACAACGCGGCGGCGGGTAGCGATAAAGGATAAGTCATCACTATGGAAAAGCTGGTACAACTGCTGGACAAACTGTTGGAAACACTGCAGGCGCTCAATGGCGTGCTGGAGGAAGAGCACGACTTGCTGTGTTCCGGCCAGTTGCCCGGCGTGGCCTTGCAGCGCGTCACCGATGCCAAAAGCCAACTGCTGGCGACGGTCGCTTACCTCGAGCAACAGCGCCTGGGGCAGGAAAAAACCTGCGGGCAACGCGCGCCCTATGCCAGCCATGCGCCTCTGGCCGATCGCTGGCAACGCGTTCAGTTGCTGAGCCAAACGCTGCGTGAGAAGAACCAGCACAACGGCCTGCTGCTCAATCAGCAGATCGACCACAACGCTCAGGCGCTGGCTATCCTCAGTAAGAACAACAAATCGCTGTATGGCCCGGACGGCCAGTCGCACGCCGGCAACCTGCTCGGCAGAAAAATCGGCGTCTGACCTGACTCATTTCGCCCGGTGAGCCTATCACCGGGCACGCGTTAGCCGACTTTTGCGCATCCCCTCGCATTTTCACCTCATCACCTCCTGAGTTCCCTTAACGTTATGCGTCAGGCTGCGCAGAACGTGAATTTGGCTGTTTCTTTCCCTTTGGCCACTTGTCAC
>NZ_JBITDA010000097.1:0-1129 GCF_044453765.1 Streptomyces sp. NPDC051636
GGCGGATTCTAGGGATCGTCGCAACACATGATCGGTTGTGTCAGACGGCGAGCAGTTTATGCAGTCGCTCGGCTGGGGTTTCCCAGCCGAGCGTTTTGCGTGGGCGGCCGTTGAGCTGGGCGGCGACGGCGTCCAGGTGTTCGCGGCTGTGGACGGACAGGTCGGTGCCCTTCGGGAAGTACTGCCGCAGCAGGCCGTTGGTGTTTTCGTTGGAGCCGCGCTGCCAGGGGCTTGCCGGGTCGCAGAAGTAGACCGGGACGTCCGTGGCGATGGTGAAGCTGTGGTGGGCGGCCATTTCGGAGCCCTGGTCCCAGGTCAGGGACCGTTTGAGGTGCGGGGGCAGCCTGTGTGCGGCCTCCGTCAGGGCGTCCCGGACGCTGGCCGCGGTGTGGTCGGCGGGCAGGTGGAGGAGCATCACGTAGCGGGTGCTGCGTTCGACGAGGGTGCCGATCGCCGAGCCGCTGTTCTTGCCGATGATGAGGTCGCCTTCCCAGTGGCCGGGCACGGCTCGGTCGTTCGCTTCGGCCGGGCGGTCGCTGATCATGACCATGGGGTCGGTGAAGCGCGGCTGTCGGCAGCCGGCCTGGCGGTGGGGCTTGCGACGGGCGCGTCCGGTGCGCAGAGCGCCGGCCAGCTCCCGGCGCAGTGCTCCGCGTCCTTGCACGTAGAGCGCCTGGTAGACGGTTTCGTGGACCACGTGCATCTCCGGCCGGTCGGGGAACTGTCTGCGCAGAGCGTGACAGATCTGTTCCGGGCTCCACCGCTCGTCCAGTCCTGCCTGGACGGCGGCCCGCAGTTCGGGGTTCTGGCTGATCTTCCGGGGCTTGGGACGGGGACGGCGGTCGTCCGCGCGGGCCTGGGCGGCGAAGGGGCGGTACTGGCCGTTGACGGGATGCCGGTTGCGGCGGATCTCCCGGCTGACGGTGGAGGGGCTGCGGCCCAGTTCGGCGGCGATCGCGCGGACTGTCGCCTTCTCCAGGAGCCGGTCAGCGATGTAGATCCGGTCGGCTTCGCGCAGGTACCGGGACGCTCCAGAAGGCGGCACCACCGGTCTGGCCGGTGGTGCCGCCTTCTGCCGGCCGGAGGGGTTCCGGCCGTTACGCCATCGCTTTCCCGTGCGGAGGTTGAT
>NZ_JBITDA010000098.1:0-1046 GCF_044453765.1 Streptomyces sp. NPDC051636
CGGCTGGCGGCGGCGTTGGCGCCGGAGGTGGACGAGGTCCTGGCCCGGTATCCGCTGCGGGAACTGGTCACCGCCTCCGAGCCGCTGCCCCTGCTGGTGGAACGCGAACGGGCCCTGTACGGCTCGTGGTACGAGTTCTTCCCCCGCTCCGAGGGCACCCCCGAGCGCCCGCACGGCACCTTCCGCACCGCCGCCCGCCGCCTCGACGCGATCGCCGCGATGGGCTTCGACGTGGTCTACCTGCCCCCGGTCCACCCCATCGGGCACACCTTCCGCAAGGGCCGCAACAACACCCTCACCCCCGGCCCCGACGACGTCGGCGTGCCCTGGGCGATCGGCTCCCCCGAGGGCGGCCACGACGCGGTCCACCCCGACCTGGGCACCCTGGAGGACTTCGACTTCTTCGTCGCCCGGGCCCGGGAGCTGGGCCTGGAGGTCGCCCTGGACTTCGCCCTGCAGTGCTCCCCCGACCACCCCTGGGTGCACAAGCACCCCGACTGGTTCCACCACCGCCCCGACGGCACCATCGCCTACGCGGAGAACCCGCCGAAGAAGTACCAGGACATCTACCCCATCGCCTTCGACACCGACATGGACGGCCTGATCGCCGAGACCGTGCGGATCCTGCGGCACTGGATGGCCCACGGGGTGCGGATCTTCCGCGTGGACAACCCCCACACCAAACCGGTGGTGTTCTGGGAACGGGTGATCGCGGAGGTAGGCCGCACCGACCCGGACGTGATCTTCCTGGCCGAGGCGTTCACCCGCCCGGCGATGATGCACACCCTGGCCCAGATCGGCTTCCAGCAGTCGTACACGTACTTCACCTGGCGCAACACCAAGCAGGAGCTGACGGAGTACCTCACGGAGCTGACCGGTGAGGCGGCGGCCTACATGCGGCCGAACTTCTTCGCCAACACCCCCGACATCCTGCACGCCTACCTCCAGCACGGCGGCCGGCCCGCCTTCGAGGTCCGCGCGGTGCTGGCCGCGACCCTCTCCCCCGCCTGGGGCATCTACAGCGGCTACGAGCTGTGCGAGAACAC